>DATHNE010000075.1:0-24653 GCA_035486355.1 Acetobacteraceae bacterium | reverse complement strand
GGCGGGGTGTATTCGGCGATGCCGCGCAGGCGCTGCGGCAGGGGCATATCGCGTTGGGTGTTGATGGCCGGCAGGTGCGGCTGGTCGAAGTTCCCTGACGCGGTCCCGCGTCAGTATTCGAACTGATACCTGATGCCGACGCTGGCGGCGTCGGCGCTGCCACCAGCGCCGGTCGCCGAGGTCGTCGTTGCGGTCCCAGCTGTGGCCTCAAGTTTCAGGCCCTTGGCCAAATCGACCTGCACCACCGCCTGGGTGCCGGTGCCGGTCACGCTCTGCCGTGCGCCGACATAAACATCACGCGCGACGTAGCGGCCTGCCTCGAGCTGAGAGCCAGAGCCGACCGACAGCCGGTCCAGGCCAAGCGCCTGCCGCACATTCTCCAACGGGTTGCTCATGCTGGAGGCGGCGCCAGAAAGCGAGGCGAGCGTCGCGGCGATCTGCGCGATCTCCAGCGGTCCCAATGCGGCGGTGCGGGTGCCGTAGAGCAGGTAGGACAGCACTTCGTCCTGTGGCAGTGGCGGTGTACTGGACAGCGTGATCTTCGGTGCGTCGGCGGTGCCGGTGATGGTCAGGTTCGCGGTGACGTTGCTGGTGGTCGTGCTGGCGACGAAGTTCAGCGATGGATCGGTCAGGCTGCCGCCGTTGAAGCTGACCTGGCCGGAGGTGAAGCTCAAGACCTGGCCGGCTATGCTGACCTGGCCGTGCCGCAGGGTGAAGCCGCCGCTGGGGACGGGCTGCGCGGTCGTGCCGATCACCACCACTTTGCCCCCCAGCTCCGCATCCACGCCGCGACCGCGCACGAAGATCTGCTGTGGGGCGTCAATGGTGAGGTTCAGCGCAACCTGTGCCGGCGGCGGCGCCGGGGGCGGCGGCGGTGTGCCCGCCACGCGCATGTTCAGCGTCGCGACGGTGGCGGGGAGGCGCTCAGGGATGCGGATGTCGGCGCGGCGCACCATGACATGGCCGGTTGCGGTCAATGGGCCGGCGAGGTTGCCGCGCACGGTCAGGTCGGCGTCCAGGCTGGCGGTCAGCAGGTCGTTGGCCAGGGGGCGGGCCTGGCGCGCGGTCACGGTCAGGTCGATCGGCATGCCGGGGGTCGTGAGGTCCACGCTGCCGTTGGCATTGATGGTGCCGGGTCCCGCCTTGGCGGCGAGTTGGGTCAGACGCACCGCGCCGCCGTCGGCGGTGACCGCGGTGGAGATGTCCGACAGATCAATGCCCTGGGCGAAGTCGCGGAAGGCGCCGTCGGTCAGGTTTGCGGTGCCAGTCACGCTTGGGGTGGCGACATTGCCCATGATGGTGGCGTCGAGTGCCAGGTGGCCGCGGGCGCGCCGGCCGCTGGGCGTCAGCAGCGGATCGGTCATGGCCAGGTCCACAGCGCCGGTGGCGCGCAGGTCGAGTGCGGTGGGGGTGGCCAGCCCCACCGTGCCGGTCAGCACCAGATGCGAGGGGCCGGCGGTGGCATTTGCGTCGAGGCGTGCGGTGGTGCCTTGCAGGGCGACGGTTGCGGTCAGATCCGTGGGTGGCAGGGAGCGTCCAGGTCCGGTCGTTGCGCGCAAGCCACGTACGGTCAGCCGCAGTGTGCCGTTGGGCTGGGCCATCGCGCCGGTCAGACGTGCGTCGGCGGCGATGGTGCCGTCGGCGGCCAGCGACGGGTCGATCGCGGTCGCGAGGTGCGCAGGCAGGTTCTGCAGGCGCAGCGTCAGATCGAGTGTTGGGCTGATCCGCCCATTGGCTTCCAACACGGCTTGTTGCAGGCCCAGACGGACGCGTTGGACCGATACGCCTGCGGCGAGATCAATGCGCGCGGGTGCCAGCAGCCGAAGGGTCTGCTGCTTCCAGGCAGCCTGCAGGCTGGCAATCGTGAGGGCGCGCTGGTTGGCGTCGACGGTCGCGGCCGCGGTGAGATTTGCGGCCGCGCCGGCGAGGTTGGGGGCCGTCGCGGTCAGTCGGACGGCAAGCGCGCTGGGCGATCCCTGCGCGGTCAGTTGGGCCGCGCCATGCAGGGTGCCCGCGGTGAGGCCCGCCACGGTCAGTCGCGCGTCGAACGATGGGGACGTGGCGGGATCGTGCACGGTGGCATCAAGGGCCGCCTTCGCAACGGTTGCGGCGCCAGGAAGTCCGGCATCAGACGCGGTGATGGTCAGGTGGGCGCTTTGCTCGGTGCCATCGAGTGTGCCCTTGACCGATCCACGTAGTGTCCGACCCAGCAGCGGGGTCAGATCGTCCAGATGGTCCATTGCGAAGGTGAGATGGCCTTGTGGCGCGAATGTGTCGAGCGGCACCTGCACTTGTCCCTGGGCGTGCGCGCTTTTCCATGCGGCCTGATCAATCGCGATGGTGGTCATGTTGCCGCTGCGGGTCGCCGCCACATTCAGCGTCAGTGGGGCGCCGAGCAGGCTGCCGGTTGCGGTCAGCGTGCCGTGCGGGGCGTTGGGTAAGTTGCTGAGCGCCACATGCGCGCTGAGCTGTCCGGCGGGAATGCCCGGGGCACTGAGCTCGCCGGTGATGTCGGCGGACACGGCGAGATTGTCGGGCGCACCTTGAACCGCGCCAGTCACGCGCAACGGACCGTTGACGGTGGGCTGCACCCTGGCGAGATCCGCCACCGCAATCGTCCAGTGCAGATCCATGTTGCCCGGCGCCAACGTGCCTTGCGCGCCGGCGGTCAGGGCGCCGCTGTCGATGTTCAGGCGCGAGAGCGTGATGGTTTGATCATGCAACGTTGCCCGCGCATCCAGATGCGTTTGCGGCCCTAGCACTGAGGTAGTGGGGCCGGGCGCGCTGGTCAGGCCGACGCTTCCAGTTGCCGCGAGGTTCGTATCGTCGCCGTTCCGGGTTGCTTGCAGGGCCAGTGCCAGTTGTCCGGCGACGTTGGCGATGCCACCCGCGGTGGCCAGTGGCGCAATGTCAGGCACGTTGAGCTGCAGCTCGGCGTGCTGCGTGCCGGACAAAGTGGCGTGGCCAGTGACGGCGAACAGCGTGTGGGTGATGGTGAAATTCACTGGCCGGTCGGGTGCGTTCAGTTGCGCGGCGGCGTGCAACTGAATCGGTGCAGTCGCCAGCACATTGGGTTGTGCCCCAGGCAGATGCACGCCGGTCAGCGCGCCATCGAGCGACAGGCTGCCCTCGTCGCCGGAGAGATCGGCCGAGACCTGGTCGACGCGGGCGTTGCCGGCCGTCAGCGCATTGATCGTCAGCGTGGCCCGCGCCGCTGGATGCGTGAGTGGCCCATGCACCTGCCCCTGCAGCGCGATGTCGTGCCAGGACAGGTCAGGCCGTGGGGTCATCGCTGGTGCCGTGGCCGATACGGTCAGATCGGCGGCTTGGTGCGTCAGGTCGACGCGGCCGGTGATCGCGGCGTGCAGCGCCCCACCGGTCAGGTTTGCGGTGGTGGCGATCGCATCGAGTGAACCGGTCAGCGTCGCATCGGCGGTGATCGCACCAACCGCCGGTACGCCCGCAAGCGAGGCGAGCAACCCGTCGGCTGGTTCGGCCATGTGTAGCGTCGCGTGCAGGCCGGCTGGCTCTAGCGCGCCATCCAGCGTGTAGGTACCGGCGCCATCTACGCGATGTATTTCAATGTGCACGTTCCCCTGATCGATGGCATCGAGATGCGCGGCGCCGCTGAGTGCCAGGGTCGCGGCCTTACCGGCGACTTGTGGTGCGAGGATGAGGCGGCCGACCGCTAGCGTCGCCACGTCGATCCGGAGCGGCAATGTTGTCTTGCCGCTGCTTGATCCGGATGGCAGAGGACGGCGCGCAACAGTGATCTGATCGGCGGTGAGGCGTCGGACGGACACCGTGCCCGACAACAATTGCAACGGCGACCAGTCCAGCGTCGCGCCGTCGATGGTGAGCCACACACCGTTGGCATCGCGGACGTCGATGTGTGCGATATGTGCGGCGCCGAAGATCCAGCCGGACAGGCCGCCGATCCGCACCTCATTGGTGGTGACGGTGGGCACCAACCGCTCGATTGCCGCGCGGCCGGGCGGCGTGGCGGTGCCGCCGACGAGCACGGCGAGCAACACCGCAATCACGCCCAGTGTGCCAGCCAGGCCAATCCCCGTCCATCGCAGTGCGCGTCGCATCAGAACGCCTGCCCCAGGCCAATGTACAGCTCGAACGCATCGCCTCCGGGGGGGCGGTTCACCGGCACGGCGACATCCAGCCGGATGGGGCCGATCGAGGTGAAATAGCGCACGCCGACACCCGCGCCGATCCGCCATGTGGCGCTCAGTGGCGGGCCGCTCGCGGTTACCTGGCCGACGTCGACAAACGTTGCCATACCCCAATTACCCCACAGACGTTGCCGCAGCTCCACCGTGCCAGCACCGATCGTGGTGCCGCCTTCGGGCTTGCCGTCGGGGAACTGCGGCCCGACTGATTGATAGCGGAAACCGCGCACGGTGGCACTGCCGCCGGCGTAGAATCTTTGATCCGGAGGAAGATCGAACTGGCCGGCGCCGGAGACCTCGCCCAGCAGAGCACGCAATGCGATGACGCTGCGGCCATCGCCACTGACATTGAAGTAGGTCGACGCAGCGGCCTGGAATATGGTGAAGGTTGCGCCGCCGACCGACAGGGAATGTGTCGGTGTCACGGACAGCGCGGCGCGGATCCCGGCGGTCGGGTTCAGCAGATTGTTGCTACTGTCGTATTTCAGCGAGAGCGGCAGACCCACCAGATCGTAGCTGCGACCGACGCTTTCCTGCGTGATGTATTCCTGCTCGCCATTGAGCCCGACGCTGCCGGTCCAGTGTGGCCAGAGCGGTCGGCTGATCGCCACACTTTCCAGCAACCCGTCCTGGTTGTAGGCTTCCAGGTCCTGGCGCAGCGCATCGATCTCGATCTGTAATGACTGATCGCGCGTGAGGAAGTCCGGTTTGATGAACTGGGCGCCGACCTTGTAGCCGAGTCCGTTTTCGGCGGTGCCGCCGTCGGTGACGCTGGCGGTGAGATTGAGCTGCTCGGCATTGCCGAACAAATTTCGGTGATGCCATCCGATCGACGGGCTGACGCCGAGATCGGTCGAGTACGATAGGCCGAGATCCACCGCGCGTGGCTTGCTTTCAGTGACCACGAAGCGCAACGGCAGTTGTCCCCCGGCGTCGAGCGTGGTGGCGGGTTCGGCGCGGACGTCGGAGAACACGCCAAGCCCGGCGAGGTCGGCGCGCGCGGCCTCTATTTTTTCGAGATCGAACTGATCGCCCTGATGCACCGTCAAGCGGTTGCGGACATAGGCTTCGTGCACGCGGTCGAGGCCGGCAATGGCGATCGGGCCCAGGTCGACGCGTTTGCCGGCATGGACGACGAACGTGACGTCCAGGGTCTGGGTCGCCGGATGCAGGAGGGCGACAGGCGGCTCGACGGTGGCAAGCGCGTATCCGGCATTCTGCAGCTCAGTCAGCAACTGCGCGCCCGCGGCCAGCACCGGCGCGGCCCGGGCGGGGTCGCCGGTGTGGATGCCGAGCTCGGTCGCGGCGCCGGCCGGCAGGTCGCCCTGCACTGTAACCGTGCCAAGGTGAAAGAGTGGGCCGAGCGTGACGTGCCCAGCGACCCGGGCCGGCGGGGCGGCAGGTGCCTGCTCCAGCGCGTCGATCAGGCCAGGATCGTCGAGCGGACGTCCGTCGATGGTCAGTTCCACCGCGCCGGCGTAGTAGCCAAAGCTGTGCAGCGCTGCGGCCAACCGAGCCGTGTCATCGCGGGCGCGCGCGACCAGGGCGAACGGACCGACCGGGGCGTTCGCTTGCAACGTGACCAGGGTGGAACTGTCGTGCAGCACCTGGTCCAGCGCGGGATCGCCAGTGGAGGTGAGGCTGGTCTGATAGGGCAGCGGGTCTGCCGCACGTGACACCGGGCCCGCCAGTACGATCACCGCCACCAGCGCGGTGATACGCGCAAAATACAGTCCCACGGCACGGCGCATACTGGTGGTTCGCTCCCGTCGCTTGAACCCTGATCGGCAGGCTTAACACGCGGGCCAGCCCCGGCGAACCACGCTTGCAGGATCAAAATGTGGCGGCGTCTCGCCCGGATGGATGGCCACAAGCCATTACGTCCGCCGAAACATGTTGAATCCTCATTCGTCAGATGCGTAGGCTGTCGGTCCGGAAGACGACAAAACAATCAACCAGGGAGGTTGACATGTCCCGGAGGGGGATCGCCCGCCTGTTGTGCGGGCTGTTTGCCGTTGCGTGCGCCGTGCCGCTTTCCCTACCTGCCAAAGCCCAAGACAAGGTCATCAAGATAGGTGTGGTCTACGACCTGACTGGCCCGTTCGCAGGCGGCGGATCGGAGTTGCAGTATCTGGGCGCCAAGATCGTCATCGACTGGTTCAACGCCCATGGCGGGATCGACGGCTACAAGGTGCAGCCGATCTACGCCGATGCGCAGAGCAAGCCGGACGTTGCGATCAACGAAGCGGTCCGCCTGATCGAGCAGGAAAAGGTGGACATGCTGCTGGGGTTCTACGCGTCGGCCGAATGCGTGCCCGTCGCCGCGCGCGTCGAGCAGTTCAAGAAATTCATGTGGATCACCACCTGCATTGCGTCGCCGGTGTTGGAAGGGCGTAACCTGCAATACGTGTTTCGCCCGCAGCCGTTCGGCACGCAGTGGGGATTGGCATCGACGGCGATGGTTGCGGCGTACTCCAAGGAGCAGCTCGGCAAGGATCCGAAGGATCTGCGCGTTGCGATCGTCCATGAAGATGGGCCGTACGGGACCGATGTCGCCAAGGGCAACGCGATGGGCTCGAAGACGGCCGGCTTTCAGGTCGTGCTCAACGAGGGTTATTCCAGTTCCGCACCAGATTTGTCGTCGCTGGTGACGAAGCTGAAGCGTGGCCGACCGGATGTGATCTTCCACACCGGCTATAACCCCGATATCACGCTGTTCCTGCGCCAGGCGCGTGAACTGGGCCTGCGTTTCGACGCGCTGATCGGCCAGGGCGCCGGCTACACCGTGTATTCCAAGCTGAAGGAGACGGTCGGCAACGACGCCAACTACTTCTTCGACGTCGATCCCATCTCGATCTGGCAGTCCAACCCGGCCTCGCTGAAACCGGACCTGCCGCCGCTGATCAAGCTGATCGGCGAGGAGTACATGAAGGCCAAGCCCGACACCGTCATCAAGTCGGCGCATGTCGGCATGGCGGCGTCCAACACCTATCTGTTCCTGACGGACGTGCTGCCACGTGCGATCAAGAAGTATGGCGGGATCACGTCGGACGATCTGCGCCAGGCGGCGATGGACACCGACGTGGCGGACGGCGGGACGATGCTGGGCTTCGGCGTGAAGTTTGAAGGGCAGGGCGCGCCGATGGAGGGACAGAACGAGCGGGCCTATCCGGTGATCGTGCAGTACATTGATGACAAAGCGCATGTCGTCTGGCCGAAGGCGCAGGCGGAACAACCGCCAGTGCTGAAGCTGCCGGCCAGTTCGCCCTACGCGATGCGCTGATCGCCAGCCCGTGCTGGAGGTCAGCGGACTGTCCAAGCGTTTCGGTGGGTTCACCGCCGTTGCGAACGTGTCGTTCAAGGTCGATCAGGGCGAGATTCTCGGTCTGATCGGCCCGAACGGCTCGGGCAAGAGCACCATCTTCAACATGCTGTCGGGCACGCTGGTGCCGACAGCCGGGGCAATTCGTTTCGAGGGTCGCGATATTGCTGGTGCGGCGCCGCACTGGATCATCAACCATGGGATCGGTCGGACGTTCCAGATTCCGCGGCCCTTTCGGCGACTGAACATTTTCGAGAATGTCGTGCTGGCTGGGTTCTATGGCCAGGGGCGGCATTCGAAGACCAAGGCGTTCGAGGCGGCGGAGCGGGCGATGGCGATGGTGGGGCTGCCGATGGATCGCACCGCGCCGGTCAGCAGCCTGGGTGCGGCGGGGCTGAAGAAGCTGGAGCTGGCAAAGGCGTTGGCGACCGGGCCGAAGTTGCTGCTGGCCGATGAGAGTCTGGGCGGTCTCGACGAGACCGAGATGGATCAGGCGGCGGACATGCTGCGTCGCATCCGGTCCGAGCTCGGGATCACCATCATCTGGGTCGAGCACATCATGGGTGTGCTGATGCGCGTGGTCGATCGGGTGATGGTGCTGGATCATGGCGAGAAGATCGCCGAAGGGTTGCCAGAAGAGGTTGCCGGCGACCCGCGGGTGATCGAGGTCTATCTCGGCACTGACGCCACGGAGGTGCAAGCGATGACCGCTGCGCGGGCGTCGGCGTGACGTCGATGCTCACGCTGGCCAATATTGATGCCGGATACAGCGGCTTTCAGGCGCTGTTCGACGTATCGCTCGAGATTGCCGCTGGCGAGGCCGTCGCGGTGATCGGGCCGAACGGTGCCGGGAAGACCACCTTGATGCGCGTCATCTCCGGTCTGATTCGGCCGACGGCTGGCGCGATCTCCATGGAGGGTGCCGACCTTTTGACCACACCGGCGCACCAGATCCTTGCGCTGGGTATCGCGCATGTGCCGGAGAACCGTCGGTTGTTCGCGCGTATGACGGTCGAGGACAATCTGCGCATGGGCGCCTATGTCGCCTCGGCGCGGCCGAAATTCCGCCAGAGACTCGACTTCGTGTATGGCCTGTTCCCGCGTCTGTCCGAGCGTCGGCATCAGTTCGCGGGCACCATGTCGGGCGGCGAACAGCAGATGTGCGCCATTGGCCGCGCGCTCATGTCCGCACCGCGCCTGCTGCTGCTGGATGAGCCGTCGGCCGGACTGGCGCCGGTGATCGTGCAGCAGGTGTTCGAGCTGGTGCGGCGGATCCGTGCCAGCGGCCTGACCGTACTGATCGTGGAACAGAATATCCGGCAGGTACTGCGCGTGGTCGATCGTGCCTATCTACTGGAGGCTGGCAGCTTGCGCACGAGCGGCACCGCTGCCGAGCTGCTGGAAAGTGCGACGATTCGTGAAGCCTATCTCGGCGTCTGACAAGGAACCCCGCGGATGTTCGATATCTTCGACATCTATCTGCTGGAGGCGCTGATCAACGGCGTGTTGCTCGGTGGTGTTCTGGCGCTGCTGGCGTTGGGGCTGAACCTGATCTTCGGCGTGATCGACGTGGTGTGGATCTGCTATGCCGAGCTGATCATGCTGGGCATGTACGGGATGTATTATCTCTATGTCGTGTATCACCTGCCCTTTGTCTTGGCCGCGGTGATCTGCATCGCCGGTGTAGGCGGGTTGGGTGTTGTGCTGCACCTGCTGGTGATCTCGCCATTGCTCAACGCGATGCCGATCAACCAGTTGCTGGCCACGGGCGGCGTGCTGTTCTTCCTGCAGAGTTTCGCCACCGTCGCGTTCGGCATCGACTTCCGAAACCTGGGCATCCGTCTGCCGGTGCTCGAGGTCAGCGGCATGTTCCTCAGCTACGCCCGGCTGCTGGCCTGCGGCGCGGCGCTGGCCGGCATGGTGGTGCTGTATTTCTTCCTCGCCCGCACCTACACCGGCGCGGCGATCCGCGCGATCGCGCAGGACCGGCAGATCATGCCGCTAATGGGTGTGGATGCGAAACGGATCTACGTGATCACCTCGTTGATCGGCGGCGCGCTGGCCGGGCTCGCGGCCTGCCTGCTGGTGCTGCAATACGACATCCACCCATTCATCGGCCTGACGTTCGGGCCGATCACCTTCATGATCTGCGTGTTGGGTGGGCTGGGCAACATGATCGGCGGCTTTGTGGCCGCCTTCGTCTTCGCCGAGATCATCGAGGTCAGCGGCCTTTATCTCGACCTCGAATGGGGCTACGTGTTCGCCTTCGCATTCTTCATCGCGATGATGTTCGTCCGGCCGCGTGGGCTGATGGCGCGCCGGTCATGAATCGCGTGCTGCCCTGGGTGATCGGCGCAGCGCTAGTGGCGGTGCCGTTCGTCTACCACGAGCCATATCCGCTCCATATCATGGTGATCATCCTGATTTGGTCGTTCCTGTATACGTCCTGGTCGGTGATGGGTCGGTTTGGGTTGGTTTCGCTTGGCCATGGCGGGTTCATGGGGATTGGCGCGTATGTCCTCGCGTTGCTGTGGAACTATGCGGGGCTGACCCCCTGGCTGGGTATTCCGGTGGCGATGCTGGCCACCGCCGCCATCGCACTGCTGATCGCCTACCCTTGCTTCCGGTTCCGGATCATTGGCCACTACTTCGCCCTGGTCACATTGGCGCTGAGCGCGATTGTGCAACAAGTGATCACCGCGACGCGGGATTATACCGGTGGGTCGCTCGGCTACACACCGAACCCCTATCACAGGGGCAATTCGATCTATGCCCTGCAGTTCTCGGGCAAGGAAACCTGGTACCTGATCGCGTTGGGCGCGTGGGCGGTGGCGTTGCTGATCCGCCGTCAGGTCGAGCGCAGCATGCTACGCTATGCGCTGGAGGCGATCGCCGAGGATGAGGATGCCGCCGCGGCCGCCGGCGTGCATGTCACGGCGGAGAAACTCAAGATCACGCTGCTAAGCGCGATGATGACGGCCTTCGGCGCGGCACTTTATTGCCAGTACCAGTTGTTCATCTCGCCCGACACGGTCAGCGGCATCACGGTGTCGCTGCAAATGGTGTTCGCGGCGGTGGTGGGTGGGATCTATGTCGGTGTCGGTCCGACCGTGGGGGCGATTATCACCATCGTACTGGCCGAGGTGCTACGCATCGGCTTCGGCACTGCGGCGGTGGGGTGGGACAACCTGATCTACGGTATCCTGCTGGTGGTGTTCATCATCTTTCTGCCGCAGGGAATCGTGGGGTCGGTGCAAGCGCGGTGGGCGGCGGCGCGTCAGTAAGCTGGGTTCGTGCTCAGGCCAGACGGTGTGCTTCTAACGAACAAGGGAGTATCTCGATCGCTCAGTCACGCAATGTGTTGGCCAGATTGCGCGCCGCCAGGAGGATCGGAACGAACAAGATGGCCACGATGCTACCCTGCATCAGAAAGTACACCTCGCGGCCCAATGTACTCAGACTGCTGGTGAGGAAGTTCAGCAGATAAACGGTGAGCAGTGTGCCCGTCGAGGCGAACACCAAGTCCATGCCGAGGCGCAGCGCTGCGCGGGCGCGCGGGTCACGCAGGACGCTCACGAGCTGTGGGGTGGTGCCGGACGCGACCGCAGCCGCGGTTGCCGCAGCGTGGACCTGCAGCGCCCGCTCGAGCTTGGCATTTTCCAATCGTCCCTTACGCACGCTAAGGATTGCGCTCCATAATCCGAGTGGAGCGCTTACCAGGGCGAAGAGTTCGGCGATCGTCTTGATGTAGGTTTCCCATTCGTTCACGAATGCATTGAGCGATTTTAGCAGGGAGCTTGCGCTGTTCCGTGATCGACGGGTTGCGCTACGCACACTGTGATCGTCATCGAGAGTGCGGCCGGTGCGACATAGAGGGCGTGGCGCATGACGTGATGCTGTCTGTGGGGTCGCATGCTGATTTCTTTCGTCCATCCAGGGAGTGTCGTTGCGACACGCTAGAAGCGCGGGAGCTTCGCACCACGAAGCTAGAGTAAGATCGTATGACGGACTGATCTTCGGCCGCTATGATCGAGCCGTTTGCACAATGCAACACCAAGGGTCCGGTCGGCGGAAGATCCCGTGCGAGCCTCACGTCTTGCTGCCGAGGCCATCTGGTTGCACCCTTTGATCATGTGGTTCACTCCTCCCCGAGAGCTCGCGACCCGCGTGTTGACGCGCATGCCCGAGCAGCATCGCCGCCTGCAGCGCACCGAATGGGCCGACGCCAATCGCGCGGGCCAGCCGGTCGATTGCTTCCTGGAAGGTCCGTGCCTTGACGCGGCGGGCCGGCTGTATGTGGTTGATATCCCGTATGGCCGGATCTTCCGCATTGAGGGTGATACGTGGGCCCAGCTTGCGGAATATGATGGCTGGCCGAATGGGCTGAAGATATTGCCGAATGGGATGCTGCTGGCTGCCGATTACCGGCGTGGGCTGGTGCGCATCGATCCGGCCTCGGGTGCGACATCACCGCTGTTGCAGACGGTGATGAGCGAGAGCTTCAAGGGGCTGAACGATCTCACGCTGCATCGCGATGGATCGGTGCTGTTTACGGATCAGGGACAGACCGGGTTGCAGGATCCGTCCGGGCGCGTGTGGCGGTTGCATCCGGATGGTCGGCTGGATCGGCTGCTCGCGACGGGGCCGAGTCCGAATGGGATCGTGCTGGACATTGGGCAGACGCATGCCTACGTCGCGATGACGCGGTCGTGCGAGGTATGGCGGTTCCTGTTACGGAATGATGCGGTGGTGGCCAAGGCGCAATGTTTCGCGCGCGTGCCAGCGGGGAGGTCGGGGCCGGATGGGTTGGCGATGGATGCGGCGGATCGGCTGTATATTTGCAATCCCGGGCATGGGTGCGTGTGGGTGATCGATCCGCATGGCGTGCTGCTGTATCGCATCGTGTCGTGTGCGGGGCGGATGGTGACGAACTGCGTGATTGCGGGGGATGGGCGGACGGTGCTGATGACGGAGTCGGAGAGCGGGAGCATCCTGGCGTGCGAGGTGCCAGCGGCTTAGACCACGCCGTCAGAGCACTTGGCGGCGGATCCCGTTGGTGAGAGACGCCGTATTGAAGTTGATCAGCACCCGACTTGGCACGCCGCGAGGCGGAGGTAGGTTAGCAGCTGCGTGGCGTGGACCGGTAATATGTGCTCCACGGCCTTCAGTTCGAGGACGACCCGATTGGCCACGATGACGTCGGCGATATACATGCTTTGGAGCACGACGTCGCCGTAACGTACGCGTAGCGGGACTTGGTGTTGGAAGGCAATGGTGGCGTTTGTCAGCGCGTAGCGCAGGCATTCCTCGTAGATGGATTGGAGGAGACCCGGGCCGAGGCGCGGTGCACGCGCATCGCGAGGCCGATGACGCGGTAGGTGAGGTTGGCGCGGGGGTCGTCGTGGTGCGACATCGGCTGATGTTGCATGAGGTGGGTTGAGTACTGGTTGATACTTCCGCTGGCGGGGGTGGCGCTGTGTGATCTGTGGTTCAGCTTGCCTTACTCCCCCCGCACCGGCATGCCTTGTCTTTCCCCTCACCTCGTCACACTTTCTCCGTATCCAGACTCATGAGGCCCGCGATGCCCTCCTTCATCTCCATCTGCGAAGTCGGCCCCCGTGACGGCCTGCAAATCGCGAAAACCCGCATGACCACCGAGGCGAAGGTCCGGTGGATCCAATCCCTCGCCGCGGCCGGACTCCAGGAAATCGAAGTCGGCAGCTTCGTCCCGCCGCGCGTCATCCCCCAGCTCTCCGACACACCCGAGATCGTCGCTCAGGTTCTCGCCACCTGCCCCAACCTGACCATCCAAGCCCTCGCCCCCAACCTGCGTGGCGTGCAGAACGCCTATAACGCCGGCGTCCACAAGATCAGCATCCCGATCTCGGTCAGCGACGGCCACTCGATGGCCAACCTCAACCGCATGCCGGCGCAGTCGATCGAGATGATGAAGGAGATCATGGTGTGGATGCGCGCGCAGCCGCGGCAAGTGCCGATCATCGTCGGCGCGTCCACCGCGTTTGGCTGTTCGATCGACGGTGTGGTCCCCACGGCCAAGACGGTCGCGCTGGCGAAGGGCCTCGCCGATGTCGGCGTCGCGCACATCATGCTGGCGGACACTGTCGGCTATGCCCACCCCGCACAGATTAAGGAAGTGGTGCGGGCGGCGCGCGATGCGATTGGCGACCGGCTGTACGGCCTGCATCTGCATGACACCTGCGGCTTGGGGATAGCCAATGCGCTCGCGGGGCTGGAGGAAGGCATCCGCGCCTTTGACTCCTGCCTCGCCGGGCTGGGCGGGTGCCCCTACGCGCCCGGCGCTTCGGGCAACATCGTCACCGAGGACCTTGTGTTCATGCTGGAAAGCATGGGCTTCGACACCGGCATCGATCTGCCGCAACTCATCGCGTCACGCCAGGTTCTGCATGAGGGCCTGCCCGCTGAGCCGATGCACGGCCAGGTGTCGAAGGCTGGAATCCCTCGAACGTTCAAGGAAGCTGCCTAACCGCAATCGTCTCACATTTGATTTGAATCGCTGCTGTTAACCGGGCTTTCGCTTGCCCGGACGAACCGTCGTGCGCACGCACGCGCTTGGAGACGGCGTATGTGGTCGCCGAAGCGTGGCTGGTCGGACTGGACCTGGGGCGGTTCGGGCGACGGTGCGCCCTTCGCCGATGCCGCCTCGGCCGTGACGGCTGCCGTGGCCACTTCCATGCTGGATGATGGCGCCGCCGCGTCTGGCCAGGTCGTCGTGCCTGCCGCGGGCGACGATGTGACGGGTGCCGGTATCGTCCAGCCTGCACTGCCTGCCAACATCACCGAGCTCCAGCTCGACGGCCACAGCTACGGCCCGACCGCGGTCTATGGCGGCAACATTGTCGAAGCGTGGCAGTATTCCACCGGCCTTGGCATGCAGGTTGCGTTGATCGATGACGGGTTCGACCCCGTGACGACGACGACCTATGGCGATTTTCCACGTTGCTATCGCGCAATTTTGGTGGCCCGCGATCCAGCAACCTGAACGAGCCCGCGGGAGGATTTCACGGCACGACCACGTCCGGCCTGATCGGCGACTCCGGCGCAAATGGCCTGCCGGTGGGCCTGGCGCCGAACGCCGAAATCATTGGCGTCAAGATCACCTTCGGCGATGCGCCCTGGTCGGAGCTCGTGCAGGCGCTGCAATACGCGAGTTCGGTCGGCGAAGTGGTCAACAATTCCTGGGTCTTTAACGGCTATGGCGTCGGTGGGTCGACGGATCCGAATTTCGCCTCCCGGTACAGCGCGCGACAGACTGCGGTGCAGTTCGATCGCGACGGCCTTGGCGACATCGTGCTGTTTGCCGCCGGCAATGATCGCAGCGACGCGAACACCGTCGCGTTGCAACCGATCAATTCCAATCTGGACGTCATTGCGGTGGCCGCCAGCGATGCCGATGGCTCGGTCGCAAGCTACTCCAATCCCGGCCCGGGTCTGCTGGTGGCGGCAATCGGCGACGACGTCGCGGTGCCGTTGCCAGAGGGAAACAGCTACGGGTTCGGTTACGGGACATCGTATGCCGCGCCCACGGTGTCGGCGATCACCAGCCTGATGCCCAGCGTCAATCCATCGTTGGGCTGGCGGCGATGTGCAGGAGATCCTGGCGGACGCCGCCTACGCCCCGCCGCCGAGCGCGGGTGGGTTCACCACCAACGGCGCCACCACCTGGAACGGTGGGGGCATGCAGTTCTCGGAGGATCTCGGTTTTGGCGTCGTTGATGCCAATGTCGCGGTCAACCTGGCGCGCGCCTGGACCGAGCAATCGACCAGCGCCAATTTGCTGACGCCCACCGACACCGAGGCGGCAGGATTTGCGATCGCCGCCGGCGCGACCTTCGCCAGCACCTTGGCTGTCACGCAGGACATCCGCATCCAGCACGTTGACGTCACGATCAACGACACCGCGTTGCTCGCGGCCAACACCGAGCTGATCCTGATCTCGCCGGACGGTACCCGGTCGGAGCTGGTGAATGATGCCGGCCTGGTTGGTGGCGCCGATCTGACCGGCGGACGGGATCTGTCCGGCAGCGTGATCACCGACAACGCGTTCCGGGGCGAGAATTCCGCCGGTGCCTGGACGCTGGAGGTGGCGAACACCGGCGGCAGCACTGCGGATGTCACCAACTGGAGCCTGACGCTCTGGGGTGACAACGCCGCCACGGTGCCGACGCCGCTGGTCTATACGCCTGAATTCGCCAGCCTGGCGCCCGCTGATCCGTCGCGCACCTTGGTGACGGTGACAGGAAGCAATGGCACGACCATCGACCTGATCGCGCTTCCAGGAACGACATCGATCAATCTGAATGGCGGCGTCGGAATGATCGACGGCATCGCGGTGATGGTGCAGGCGGGTCTGCCGAACGCCGATGCGGACAGGTCGACCGGCAGCGTTACCCTGGTGGGCCTGAGCACCGGCGGCTCCGAGCTGATGGGCGGTGATGGGCCGACAACGATCACCGGCTATGGGCACGACACGATCAATGGCGGGCTCGGTGCCACCACCATCAACACTGGCGATGGCGACAGCTTGGTGAGCTTGTCCAGCAGTGCCGCGGCGTCGACCCAGGACAGTATCACTTCGGGTGGTGGCGATACGATCTGGGCTAGTTCGGGCACCGTTTCTGTTGCCGTCATCGGCAGCACGGGCGATACGGCGTTCGCCCAGGCGTCTCAACTGACCTTCATCAACGTCGCCGGCGCGAGCACGGTCTTTGCGGGTTCCGGCACCGTGTTGATCCAGGCAGGCGCGGGCGGTGGCGTCTATTACGCCGGCAGTGGTGGCGATAGCCTGCTCGCCGCCGGTGCCGGCAAGGTGGTGTTTTACGACCGCGCCAGCGGTGATGTGCTGGAGGCGGCCGGCGCGGTCGCGCCGGCGGGCTGGATGTGATCAACAATTTCCGTGTCGGCACCGACGAGCTCAGTCTGACCGGATTCAACAGCAATGCCGCCAGCGATGCGATCGCGACGCCGGTGTCGGATGGGTGCCGCGGGACACTGCTGTCCTGCCGGATGGGATGCGGATCGATCTGGTGGACATCATGCATGCCACCAGATCGATGTTCACCTGACCGGCGTGATCGGTTCGGGCATGATCGGTTCGGGCGTGATCGTTTGGGGTGCGATCAGTCGGAACATCAGCGGATTGAGTGTGATCGCCAGCATGGCCCCGGTCAGGACCAGGTCCTGAGCCTCGGCGGGCAACAGGCGCAGCTCCACTGCCAGTGCGGCCAGGATGAAGGAGAACTCGCCGATCTGTGCCAGACCGGCAGCCACCACGCCAGCCAACGCCGCCGGCCGACCCAACAGGCGCAGCGCGGTCCAGGCGATCGCCGGCTTGACCAGCATGAGCACCGCCACGACGGCGGCAACGTGCAGCGGCTGTTGCACCAACACCATCGGGTCGACCAGCATACCGACCGAGACGAAGAACAGGACCACGAAGATGTCCTGTAGCGGCTCGATCTGTTTCGTGGCGCGTGCGCCGTAGTCCGAGCCGTTCAGCACCACGCCGGCGAAGAACGACCCCAAGGCATAGGACAGGCCCAACAGCTCCGCGGTCGCGTAGCCGATACCCAATCCGATCGCGACCACCGCCAGGGTGAACAGCTCGCGTGATCCGGTGCGCTGGATCTGCGCCAGCACCCAGGGCAGCACACGCCCGCCGACCACCAGCATGACGGCGACGAACGCGCCCACCTTCGCGAGCGTCAGCAGCAGAACGCGTGGTGCCGCGTCGATGCCGCCGGCCAGTGCCGGCAGCGCCACAAGCAGCAGCACGGTGAACAGATCCTCCACCACCAGCCAACCGATCGCGAGGCGGCCGGGCTCTGAGGTCAGCAGGCCGCGCGCCTCGAACGCGCGCAGCAGCACGACGGTCGAGGCGACGGAGAGCGACAGCCCGAACAGCAGGCCGCTTTGCAGGTTCCAGCCCCACCATTCCGCCAGCCCGATGCCGGCTGAGGTGACCAGCGCGATTTCGATCGCGGCACCCGGAATGGCCACCCACCGCACCGCGAGCAGATCGCGCGCCGAGAAATGCAGTCCCACGCCGAACATCAGCAGGATCACACCGATCTCGGCCAACTGGCTCGCCACGCGGGCGTCCCCGACATAGCCGGGCGTGAACGGCCCGATACTGATCCCGGCGACCAGATACCCGACCAGAGGCGGCAGTCGCAGGCGCGCGGCGATCAGGCCGCACACCAGCGCAATGGCCAGTGCGGCCGCCAGTGTTTCGATCAGCGCGATCTCGTGTTGCATCAGAATTCCGTCAGTAGCGCATTGTCGCGTGCCACGACGCGGCCGCTGGCCACGACCAAGGTGCGCGGCGAGCCCGCAACAATGGCCTCTGTCAACGTCTCGGCTTGCATCAGCACGAGGTCTGCGCGGCAGCCCGGGGCGAGGCCGTACTCCGCGAACCCGCAACCGCGCGCCGCCGCGTCCGTGACGCAATCCAGCGCCCATATCAGCTCGTCATCGCGACGCAGCGCGTTGCGCAGGCCGATATGCATGGCGCGGTCGAGCATGTCGGGGCGGGCGTAGGGCGTCCAGGTGTCGCGAATGCCGTCATTGCCGCCGAAGATCGTGACATCGGCGGCACGGCAGGCGGCGAGGGATGGCACCGGGGTGGACGCTGGCGCGGTGGTGGCGATGCGCATGTCGAGTTTGGCCATGCGTGCGAGCAGGGCGTCGCGGGCGCGCGTGTCGATCGTGCCGAGGCAGAAGCCGTGGCTGATCACCACCTGACCGTGCAGGCCGAGTGCCTCGGTCCGTTCCAGAATTAGATCGAGCGAGAAGGCGCCCATCTCGCCGGGTTCGTGCAGGTGGATGTCGATCGGTTTGGCGTGGTGCTGCGCGAGGTTGAAAAGCAGATCGAGCTGGCACACGGGGTCACGGTCGATCGCGCAGGGATCAATTCCGCCGATCACGTCCGCGCCTTCGGTCAGGGCGGTGTCCATCAGGTCCGCGACGCCGGGGCAGCGTACGACGCCGGACTGCGGGAAGGCGACGATCTGCATGTCGATCAGGCCGGCGAATTCGGCACGGATTTGCAGCAGGGCGTGGATGTGGCGCAGGCCGATATCGGGGTCGATATCGACATGGGTGCGCAGGCGCGTGGTGCCGTTGGCGAGGTAGTCTCGCGCCAGGCCGCGGGCGCGAGTGGCGGCATCGTGTTGCGCGGTGGTGCGCCAGGCGCGTTCGTTGTTGATGCGGTCCATGCGTTCCGGACCGACCTCGTTGCGATACCAAGGGCCGCCCCAGACGGTCTTGTCGAGGTGGGTGTGGCCTTCGATCAGGCCAGGGAGCAGCAGGGCGTTGTGGCCGTTCTCGATGACGGTGCTGGCGGGGGCTGGCAGGGAGGGGCCGATCGCGGCTATGCGGTCGCCTTCGACCAGGACGTCCACGGCGGCGGCGCCGAGTGGGCGGACGTTGCGGAGAAGGAGCGAGGTCATCAGACTTCGCATGTCATTGCGAGGAGCGGAGCGACGGAGCAATCCTGTGCGAGGGGGCGTCGCAGTTCGTACGCTGTCGGATCGAGATTGCTTCGTCGCTCCGCCGCGCGCGATGACAGTGGAAGCATGGTCTACCCCAACACCCACTGCCGGAATAGATCGAGATCGATATTACCTCCGCTGATCACCACGCCGACGCGCTTGCCGGCCATGTGCACGCGCTCCTGCAATAAGGCGGCAAGTGGCGCGGCGCCGGCGCCTTCGGTCAGGTTGTGGGTGTCGGTCCAGTAGGCGCGCATCGCGGCGGCGATCTCGTCGTCGGTCACTGTCACGATCCGTGCGGCGCCAGCGCGAATGATCGTCAGGGCGTCGGGATCAGGTTGGCGCACCGCCATGCCGTCGGCCTTCGTATCGGCGCGGTTCAACGCGACCAGATGGCCGGCGGCGATCGACCTCGCGTACGGATCGGCGCCGGCGCTCTGCACGCCGATGATCTCTGTCGGCAATCCCAACAGATCCCGCGTGCGGATCGCGCCGCAGATGCCGGAGCCGAGGCCGATCGGTACATACAGCGCGTCCAGCGGCGGCGCGGCGCGGAACAGCTCCAGCGCCCAGGTGGCGACACCCATCACCAGCTCGCGCGCGAAGGAGGGGGCGAACTGAAGACCCTCGGTTTCGGCAAGCTGCGCGGCGTGTTCGCGCGCCTCCTCAAAATCGCTGCCGTGCTCGATCAGCCGCGCACCCTGGGCGCGCATTGCCGCGTTCTTTTCGGTGCTGTTGCCGTGCGGTACGACAATCGTCACCGACAGGCCGTGCTTGCCACCCGCATAGGCCAGCGATTGGCCGTGGTTGCCACGCGTGGCTGAAACGATCCCGTGGACGTCAGGGTGCGTCGGTCGCAACCGTGCCGCGTAGATCAGGCCGCCGCGTACTTTGAATGCGCCGGTGGGCGTGTGGTTCTCGTGTTTGACCCAGACCTCGGCCCCTGTACGTGCGGCGAGCAAGGGCCAGGCGTATTGCGGCGTGCCGGGAAAGCTTTGGTGTACGACACGCTGGGCTTCTTCCAGGTCGGCCAAGGAGAACATGGTGCTTCCGATGCCCCGCTCGCGCATCGATGTCCGGCGCGACATGTCAGTTGAAAACGCCACGGGCCGCCGCCCGGTTGCCCGGACGACGGCCCGTGAAAGCGTGCCAAAACCGCGGTCGCTGAGGACCGGGATCAGGCGAGCTTGAGATTCGTGGCCGCGGCCTTACCGCGTTCCATGGTGATCTCATAGCTAAGCTTCTGGCCGTCGTTCAGGCCCTTCAGGCCCGCGGCCTGCACGGCGGTGATGTGGACGAACACGTCCTTGCCACCGTCCTGCGGCATGATGAAACCGAAGCCCTTGGTGGCGTTGAACCACTTGACGGTTCCGACAGGCATCTCAGTCACTCCTGGTTGGGCGCGCTCCCCGTGCGCGTTTCTGGGGCATGGTCGCCGCGAGGCGCGACGACGGCATCCGATGTGATGGCGACGGGATCGCAGGCATGTCGGGCCCGGTGGACGGTCCGCGTCAGGCGAGCTTGAGGTTGGCCGCGGCCGACTTGCCGCGTTCCATCACCACGTCGTAGCTCACCTTCTGGCCGTCATTGAGGCCCTTGAGACCCGCGGCCTGCACCGCGGTGATGTGCACGAACACATCACGGCCGCCATCCTGCGGCATGATGAATCCGAAACCTTTGGTTGCATTGAACCATTTGACAGTACCGGTAGCCATAGCGTGCGTCATTCTCCGTCATGGGACATCGGGCCGGCTGGCGCGATGCGGCAGACAACCAGCCCTTTGGACGTCTTGAGGGCACCCGAACCAGACGGAGGCGCAGCAAGGCTAGCCAAAATGCGATTGCACACGTTACTTGGCCCTGAAAGATCGGGTGGTGTCAATGAGAGTTGCGTGATGCGAGTCGTAGTGGCCGGGCATGGCAACGATATTTGATGTCTGATTCACGTGGCGGGCGACGGCGTGTCGAAAAAAGTTTTATGATTGGAAGAAAACGAAACGAGGGGTGTACAGGACACGTCGCCTCGTTTCATACCGGTGACCGGTGGTTGGAGCGGGATGGGCGCTGATCGGCGCGCCCGTGCCGCTCTCTCTGTTTGTTTGATCGCGTGCTTCAGACGACCGGCGATTCCGCCTTCAGTTATACCACTCTAGGTGCGTGGCAGTTGCCGAATGGCCTCGCTCATGCGGCCGACGACCTCGCGCAGGACGGGCGCGGGGCTGGCGAAGTTGAGGCGCGCGAAGGCGGCGTATTGCGGGCCGAACGTTTCGCCGGAATTCAGGCCGACGTGGGCCCGCTCGAGGAAGAACTGGCCGGCTGGGCAGGGCAGCTTGAGGGCGGAACAATCGAGCCAAGCGAGGTAGGTCGCCTCGGGCAGCCGCATCGCCACGCCTGGCAGGGTGTCACCCAGGGTCTGTGCCAACCAGTCACGATTTGCTTGCAGTTGCGCCATGATTGTGTCGAACCAGGGTTGGCCCTCGTCCCAGGCAGCGATCGTTGCGTCGACGCCGGTGACGCCCGGCGAGCCCAGCAAGCGCGCGGGAATGCGAGCGAAGAAGCGGACCTTCAACGCGGGCGTGCCGAAATGCATCACCGCACAGCGCAGCGCGGGAATGTTGAAGCTCTTGGTCGCGGAGGTGATGGTGATGGTGCGCGCGGCGGTCTCGGGCGACAGCGAGGCGAACGGGATGTGTGTGTTGCCGGGGTAGACGATATCGGCGTGGATCTCGTCGGAGACCACGATCAGGTCGTGCCGGGTAGCGAATGACGCCACCGCTTCCAGTTCCGCGCGGCTGAAGGCGCGGCCGGTGGGGTTCTGCGGATGGCAGAAGATCAGCACGCGGGCGCGCGGGTCGGGCGCGGCGTCGTAGGCTTCCAGGTTGAGCACCCAGCGGGTGCCGGTATCACGCATCGGGTTGGCGATCAGCCGGCGGCCGGTGTCATTGATCGCGGCCATGAACGGCGGATAGGACGGCAGCTGCAGCAGCACGGCGTCGCCCGGCTCGCTGAACGCCATGACGGATGAGAAGCTGGCCTGCACCAGGTCCCCGATCGGGTGGGCGTCGGCGGGATCGACGGTCCAGCCGAAGCGGGTCTGCATGCGGCGGGCGAAGGCGGCGGCGAGCGCGCCGTCGCGCGCGGCGTAGCCGTATTCCTGGTTGCGAGCGAGGCGGTCGAGGGCCTCGGCAACCGGTGGGGCGACGCCGAAATCCATGTCGGCGACCCAGGCGGGCAGCACGTCCGCGGCGAACTTGTGCCACTTGTTGGTGCGGCGCGACCGCAGGAAGGGGATGGTGAAATCGGTCGCCGGCGTGGCCATGTGGTTGGGTCTCCTCTCCCGGCGCACGTACAGCGCCAGGAAAGCGCATAGCACTGCATCGCGTGGGTCGCGAGATGGGGCGGAAGCATAGCTCCCAGCATTTAACATGTGACAGGCTACCGGCGACATTCCGGGATGATAAAGAGCTTCCGTCATCGTGGTCCAAAGCGGCTCTTTGAACGCAACGAGAAGGCTCAGGTGCGGGCGGACATGCTCGCCAAGATCGAGAATATTCTGCCCGTCCTGGACCGCGCCAATCAACCGGACGAGATGGACCTGCCGGGATATCGCCTGCACCGGCTCAAAGGCGATTTGCGCCGATACTGGGCAGTGATGGTTCGCACCATTTGGTGGATCATCTGGCGCTTTGAGGGCGCGGATGTCGTGGCCGTGGACCTGATGGACGATCACTAGAAGGAATGGCCATGCCGATGAAGAAGCCGCCGCATCCCGGGCGGATTGTGCGGCAGGAATGCCTCGAACCGCTCGGGTTGAGCGTGACGGACGGCGAAGGCGCTTGGCGTGTCACGCAATGCCCTCTCGGAACTGGTGAATGAGCGACGTGGGGTTTCCCCGGAAATGGCGATCCGGCTTGCCAAGGCTTTTGGCAGTTCCGCGGCAATCTGGGCAGGATTGCAGCTCGATTACGACATGGCGCGTGCCATGCAGCACGCGGATCGGATCCACGTGCGGCGTGTGCCACGGCCAGCCGTCGGAGCCGAGTGAGGGGCTTCGGAAAGCCGCATCCCTCGGTGGCGCAATGACAATGGAACAGCACCTGTTCGAAGTTGGTGGGCGCTACCGCGCAAACATGTAGTGTCATGGGCGGACCTTCGGTGTGCATCGCTGATGAGCTGCTCACGTTCAAATTCGGTGGCCACAGCCACGATGACAACTGCGTTGTGTCTGAGTTTCGCAGCCAAGCTGACGGCACGGATCAGGCATGGTGGTTGCATCACGATGCGCGTGCGGGTTCGTGGCAAAGGCTCTTCGCATTGCTCGCTGTTTGAGGGTCTGTGGCGCAAGAGATCCCGATCGTTGCGTGAATGGCGTTCTGGTTCATTGTCGCGCGGATCGCGCGGTCACCGGGCGTTGGACGCGGCCGCACGGGCGAGCGGCAGCAATCGTCGGGGATAGGACAGAGAACCTGACCCTGTTATGATCACACCCCAACGGGGGAGAAGGGCCATGCAAATCGGATTGATCGGTGGTATCGGGCCGGCCGCCACGGAGTTCTACTATCGCGGCCTGATCGATCGTCATGCCGCTGCCGGAACGGCACCGGATTTGACGATGGTGCATGCCGATGTGCACGTGATGGGGGCGAATTTGGCGGCGGGTGCCGCGCAGGCGCAGGCGGAGATCTTCGCGCGATTGATCGCGCGCCTGGCCGCGGCGGGGGCGGAGCTGGCGGCAGTGACCTCAATGGGCGGGCATTTCTGCATCCGGGAGCTGGAGGCGATCTCACCGTTGCCGCTGTTGAATGTGGTGCCTGAGGTGGAGGCTGCGATCCGGGCGAAGGGGTTTTCGACCGTCGGGATTATCGGCACGCGCACTGTGATGGAGAGTGGGCTGTACGGCGGAATTCGTTCCGCACGTGTGGTGCGGCCCGAGGGCGCGCTGCTGGACGAGGTACACACGGCCTACATCACCATGGCGGGGGCTGGGCGGGTGACGGAGGCGCAGCGGCAGGTGTTCTTCACCGCGGGGCGGCGTCTTTGTGAAGGGCAGGGTGCCGAAGTGGTGTTGCTGGGCGGGACCGATTTGTTTCTTGCGTTCACGGAACAGGATTGCGGGTTTCCTGTGATGGACTGTGCCGATGTGCACGTGGCGGCGCTGTATCGGCGGTCGGCGACTTCGACGTAGGGGGCGTGGACAGGAGAAGTCGTGGGTGGCCGGACCAAGTCCGGCTATGACACGGAGGACGCGGGGGCGGGCTATGACACACAGCTCGGCCATAACGGCCACAGAACGAGAAAGGGGCGGACCTTGCGGTCCGCCCCTCTTTGTCTTGGTGTCGAACTTCGACTTAGAAGTCCATATCACCCATGCCGCCCATGCCGCCACCACCTGGGGGCATCGCGGGACCCTTCTTCTCCGGCCGCTCGGCGACCATCGCCTCGGTGGTCACCAGCAGACCGGCAACCGAAGCGGCGTCCTGCAGCGCGGTGCGCACGACCTTGGTGGGGTCGATGATGCCCGACTTCACCAGGTCCTTGAACTCGCCGCTCTGCGCGTCGAAGCCGTAGTTGTACTCGTCCTTGTCCAGCGTCTTGCCGGCAATCACCGCACCGTCCTCG
>DATHNE010000074.1:0-24041 GCA_035486355.1 Acetobacteraceae bacterium | reverse complement strand
CGCGTTGCTCGATCGCCTCGGCCTGGTGTTGCCCAAACGCATGCGCCACGACCAGCAGGAACTGCCGGGTCTCTCCCTCACCGCCTGAACCCGGTCAAAAATGTAGTGGCGACTTTTTCGCTAAGCCCTTGTCTCGTCCGGGGCATACCCTCGATTCTGCGCAAGTTGGGCTAGAGCGGGATGACTTGGCCTATCAGAAGTCACCCCGCTGCAGTTGAAGCCTCGGCGCAATCGGCCGTGCCGCGAAGCGCAGGCCACTACCCTTCGATGATGGCCCGTCGTGAGAGCAAGCACGAGCGGTGTGTCGCCGATTTGACGCCATCGCACTGTCGGTGGGAGTCGGCTCGTTGTTTCGACAGTTGCGCGGTTGGTGGCACGTGCGTCTCAGAAGGCCACAGCGCGGACATAGTTTCTCATCATCGTCGGCGCCGGCACGCCACGCCGGGCGTCTACCCTGCCTCGATCCGGATCAACGTCGGCGGCTCCATCACCGCATCCAGCCCGGCAATCCGATCCAGCGCCGCGCGCATCGCGCTCTCGCGCGTCTCATGCGTCACCAGCACCACCGGCACCGCCTCACCCGGTGCGCGCCCCCGCTGCAGCATCGATTCCAACGAGACACCCTGATCCCGCAACACCGCGGTGACATCGGCAATCACCCCTGGCCGATCCACCACCATCAGCCGCAGATAGTACGGCCCAAGATGGGCCGCCATCGGAACGGACGGCGCGTCACCCAGCGCCCCGCCCCACACCGGCGTGGTCCGCCCACGTGCCAGATCCACCAGATCGGCCACCACCGCCGACGCCGTCGGGCCAGCCCCAGCGCCACGCCCCTCCAACATCACCCGGCCAACAAAATCGCCCTCGGTCACCACCGCGTTGAACACGCCATCCACCCGCGCGATCGGCGCCGTCTCCGGCACCATGCAGGGATGCACCCGCGCCTCGATCCCCGCCTCGGTCTGCCGCGCCAGGCCCAGCAGTTTGATCCGATACCCCAGCTCCCGCGCAAATCCGATATCAAGCGCCGAGACGCCGCGTATCCCCTCGATATGCACCGCGTCGAACGCCACCGGCCGGCCAAACGCCAGCGCCGCCAGGATCGCCAGCTTGTGCGCCGCGTCGATCCCATCGACGTCGAAACTCGGATCGGCCTCAGCATAGCCAAGCTTCTGCGCGTCCGCCAAAACCTCGGCGAACTCCCGCCCACGCTCGCGCATCTGCGTCAGGATGTAATTGCAAGTGCCGTTCAGGATGCCCGCGATGCGGCTGATCCGATTGCCGGCCAGCCCCTCGCGCAGCGCCTTGATCACCGGGATGCCGCCGGCGACTGCCGCCTCGAACGCCAGTGGCACACCGCGCGCCTCGGCCGCCGCCGCCAGCGCGGCGCCATGCACCGCGAGCATCGCCTTGTTCGCCGTCACCACCGGCTTGCCCGCCGCGATCGCGGATTCCACCAGCGCCCGCCCCGGCCCATCCGCGCCGCCAATCAGCTCCACCACAACGTCGACACCGGGGTCGGAGGCCAACGCCACTGGGTCTTCGTACCACCGCAACCCACTCAGCGGCACGCCGCGATCCTTCGATCGATCGCGCGCCGAGACCGCGGTGACTGCGATCGGCCGCCCCGCCCGCGCCGTCACGATGTCCGCGTTGTCGCGCAGCAGCTTGAGGACACCGCCGCCGACCGTACCGAGACCCGCGACGCCGACTGATAGAGGCTGGGTCATACGCTGACCTCCGCGTCGGTCGGCTCGAGCTGATTGGTTCCCGCGGCCAGGAAGGCACGGATGTTGCGGATCGCCTGTCGCAGCCGGTGAGTGTTTTCAACCAGGGCAATGCGAACGTAGCCCTCGCCGTGCTCGCCGAAGCCCAACCCCGGCGCGACCGCGACCTTGGCGCGCGCCAACAGCAGCTTGCTGAACTCGACACTGCCGAGGGAGGCGAACCGGGGCGGGATCGGTGCCCAGGCGAACATGGATCCGTCCGGCGATGGCACGTCCCAGCCGGCGGTGGCCAGACCTTTGATCAGCACGTCGCGCCGCTCGCGGTACAGCTCCCGCATCTCGGCCACGCAATCCTGCGGCCCATTCAGCGCCGCCGTCGCCGCGACCTGGATGGGGGTGAAGGCGCCATAGTCCAGGTAGGATTTCATCCGCGTCAGCGCGGTGATCAGGCGCGGGTTGCCGGCCGCGAAGCCCATGCGCCAGCCGGGCATGGAGTAGGTCTTCGACAGGCTGGTAAACTCGACCGCAATGTCCTTGGCCCCCGGCACCTGCAGCAGTGACGGCGGTGGCGCGTCGTTGAAGTAGATCTCGGCATAGGCGAGGTCGGACAGGATCCAGAGATCGTGCCGGCGGGCGAAACTGACGACCTCACGATAGAAGTCGAGGTCCGCGAGATACGCCGTTGGATTGGAAGGAAAATTCACGATCAGCGCGGTCGGCTTCGGGACCGAATGCCGCACCGCGCGGTCGAGCGCGCGCAACATCTCATCGTCCGGCGCGGCCGGCACCGAACGCACGGCGGCGCCAGCGATGATGAAGCCGAACTGATGGATCGGGTAGGATGGGTTAGGGACGAGGATGGTGTCGCCGGGCGAGGTGATCGCGGCGGCCAGGTTGGCCAGGCCTTCCTTCGAGCCTAGAGTCGCAACAATCTCCGTCTCCGGATCCAGTTTCACGCCGAAGCGGCGGTCGTAGTAGCCCGCCAGGGCCCGGCGCAGGCCGGGGATGCCTTTGCTGACCGAGTAGCGGTGGGTGCGCGGGTCCTGCACCGCCTCAACCAGCTTAGCGACGATATGCGGCGGCGTCGCGCTGTCCGGGTTGCCCATGCCCAAGTCGATGATGTCCTCGCCGGCGGTGCGGGCGCGCGCCTTGGCGGTGTTCACCTCGGCGAACACATAGGGTGGCAGGCGTCGGATGCGGTGGAACTCGTCCTGGGGCATGGCGGATACCGAGTCTTAGGGAACTGGAGGCGCTACCTTACCAGCCGTGCGGTGCCGCCGCGACCCATTGCCTGCGCGTCGATCTGCACGGCCGAAGCTGGCACGCCGTCAGCGACCAGGGCCGAGGCGATGGCCTGCGCCCGCGCCAGGCCGAGTTTCAGCGCAGCGGCCTGGGTGTCAGGACTCGCATCCGCGGCGTCGCCGTAGCCGGTCACCGCAATCAGACCATTGCCGCGTTTGCCCGCCAGGGTACGCAGTAGCGTGGCGGCGGAGGGCGGCATCTGCGCCACGCCATTTGCGAAGATGACGGCGACCGTGTTGCCGGCCGTCTCCGGCTCGCCTGACGGCGTGCGACTGGCCAACGCGGTCGGCGCCGGCTTCGCGGCAGGCGCGGGCGTGGCTGTCGCGCGGGGCGGAGGCGTGGGCGCCGCAACCGGTGGCGACACGGAGGCAGCGGCCGGCGCCGGGGTGGCGGGCGGGGAGACGGCGGCGGGCGGCGCGGGTGCCGGCACGACGGGCGGAGCTGCCGGTGTCGGCGCCGCAGCGACCCTGGGCGCTGCAGGTGCCGCCGGCATGCCCGTCACATTCGCCGGCACAGGCGGCGCCGTGGGCAACGGCGGCAGGGTCGGACCCACCGACAGCGGCGCGGGCGGCGGTGTCGGCTCGGGCAGCGAGTTGGACGCCACCGCACCAACCGGTGCCTTGACCGGTGGCGTTACCGGGGCGCTCGGTTGCGCGGACGTCTGCGCCGGCGCCGGCGACGACGGCGGAGCAGGCGGCGCATTCGCGGCCGGCAGTGTGGCCGACGCAGCCGGCGCTGCCCCTGGCGCGGGCGCCGGACCCGGCGGCGGTGTGGTGCCGACGCCAAACAGGTCAGGTGACGCACTCGGCGACGAAGGATCGCCCAGTGGGGCGGCCGCGGCCATCCGCTGCGCGTTCGCACGGTCCGCCACCAGCGCATCCGCGATATTCTGAAGCGCCGCCCGGTCCGGCTGCTCCGGCGTCGGCGGCACACTGGCGAGGTTTGGGTCCGGCTGGTTCGCACCCGGTGGCGGCGGCCGCTGCTGCGCGATCGCGCCGCCTTCCAGCCCGTGCCACCAGTTGATCGGGTTGATCGACGACCAGGACTGCGACGAACAGCCGCCCAGCGCCAGCAGCACGGCCAGCAGGCACGCCACGCGCGCACGGCAGGTCATTGTGCCGTCGGCTTGAACACCGTCACGCACCCAACTAGGTTGCGCGCCGCTTCCACGTAATTCCATCGGTCCGACCTGCTCCACGCTCGCGCGGCCTGTGTAGCTTGCGGCGGGTCGGACGAAAAGGACGCCGCAATGTCCAAAGGGGACGCTCCATCAACGCCGCCCGGCCCACCGGGCTTTCGGCTGCCCGATGCCGCCGAGATCGGCCGCTCGATGGCCGACATCGCCGAGCGATCACAGCGCATCGTCGGCGAGTGGCTGAAGCGCCAAGGCGACACAGCCTCCGACACCGAGGGCGATGCGGCACCCTCGTTCGACCCGCTGAACGTCGGCGGCGCCTTCCTCGAGATGACCGCCCGCCTGATGGCCAATCCCGCCCACCTGGTGCAGGCGCAGATCGGCTTCTGGCAGGACTACATGACGCTCTGGCAGAACACCGCCCGCCGCATGATGGGTATCGAGGCCGCGCCGGTGATCGACGCCCCCAGCACCGACCGCCGCTTCAAGGACGACGCCTGGCGCGAGAACGAGGTGTTCGACTTCATCAAGCAGTCCTACCTGCTGTCGGCCCGCTACGTGCAGGACGTGGTGCGCCAGGTCGACGGGATGGACCCCAAGACCGCCCAGAAGGTCGACTTCTACGCCCGGCAGTTCACCGACGCGATGAGCCCCTCGAACTTCCTCCTGACCAATCCCGAGGTACTGCGCAAGACAGCCGAGACCGGCGGCGAGAACCTGCTGAAGGGCCTGAACAACCTGTTGGGTGATCTGGAGCGCGGCAAGGGCCAGTTGCACATCAAGATGACCGACACCGACGCCTTCCAGGTGGGCGGCAACATCGGTGTCTCCCCCGGCAAGGTCGTCTACCAGAACGACCTGATGCAGCTCATTCAGTACACACCCGCGACCGACAAGGTGCTGAAGCGCCCGCTGCTGATCGGCCCGCCCTGGATCAACAAATTCTACATCCTCGACCTACGCCCGCGGAACAGCTTTGTCCGCTGGGCCGTGTCACAGGGTCACACGGTGTTCGTGATCTCCTGGGTCAATCCGGATTCGAAACTTGCCGAGAAGGGCTTCGAGGATTACATGATTGAGGGCTACCTCGCCGCGCTGGACGCAATCGAGGCGGCGACTGGCGAACGTGAGGTGAACGCGATCGGCTATTGCCTCGGTGGAACGTTGCTCGGCGCGACGCTGGCTTACATGGCCGCCAACGGCGACGATCGCATCAAGTCCGCCACGTTCTTCGTCTCAATGATGGACTTCGCCGAGGCGGGCGAACTGGGCGTGTTCATCGACGAGGAGCAATTGAAGTCGCTTGAGGAGAAGATGAACAAGCGTGGCTATCTCGAAGGCAGCGAGATGGCCACGACCTTCAACATGTTGCGCGCCAACGACCTGATCTGGTCGTTTGTGGTCAACAACTACCTGCTAGGCAACGAACCTTTCCCGTTCGACCTGCTGTACTGGAACAGCGATTCCACCCGCATGCCGGCGAAGATGCACAGCTTCTATCTGCGCAAGATGTACCAGGAGAACCTGCTGGCGAAGCAGGGTGGCATCAGCCTGAACGGCGTGCCGATCGATCTGGGGAAGATCAAGACACCGGCCTATTTCCTGTCGACGCGCGAGGATCACATCGCGCCGTGGAAGTCGACCTATCGCGGCACGCAGTTGCTGGGCGGCAAGAAACGCTTTGTGCTGGCAGCGTCCGGTCACATCGCCGGCGTGGTGAACCCGCCCGAGGGTGGCAAGTACAGCCACTGGGTGAACACCGCCCTGCCCGGCGACCCCGAGGCCTGGTTCCACGGCGCCACCGAGATCGCCGGGTCCTGGTGGCCGGACTGGCAGCGCTGGGTGATCGCGCTCGGCAAGGAGCAAGTGCCAGCGCGCCCGCCGGGTGACGGCAAGCTGACTCAGATCGAGGATGCGCCAGGCAGCTACGTGAAGGTCCGCGCGGTATAGCCGCCACGCTTTCGCGCCTCTCTTCCGCGCGCGGGAGCGAGGCTGCCCCGGACCTGATCCGGGGACGGCGAGCGGAGCGATGCCGGCTGACGGTGGCGCCGCCCCTGTTGCTCAGCAGCCAGGAACGATCAGCCGATCAAGCGTGATCGGAAATTGGCGAATGCGCGCGCCAGTCGCATGCCACACCGCGTTCGCAACCGCCCCGGCCGTTCCCGTGATGCCGATCTCGCCCACCCCTTTGATGCCGAGGGCGTTGACGTGAGAGTCGTGCTCCTCAACGAGAATGGCCTCCAGCGAGGGCACATCGGCATTCACCGGCACATGGTACTCGCCCAAATTCGGGTTCATCACGCGCCCGGACCGAGGATCCGTTGCGGCACGCTCATGCAGGGCGAAGGACACCCCCCAGATCATGCCACCGAAGTACTGGCTGCGCACCAGCCGCGGATTGATCACCCGACCGGCCGCGAATGCCCCGACAAGACGCGTGGCCCGGATCTGTCCCAGTTCCGGATCGACCTTCACCTCGGCGAATACGGCGCCATGCGCGTGCATGGCATAGTTCGACTGCGCAGTCGGGTCCGAGGCACTCTGGCCGCGTCCCTCGATCTGCACGAGGCCCGCACGGACGAGGATCTCGGCATAGCTCTCACTGCGGCGCTCATCGTCGCGGCGGAACAGCCGGCCGCCGCGCGCGATCACACCGGCGTTGCCGGCGCCGAACAGCTTGGAACGCTGATCGCTCATCGCCAATTCTGCCAACTTGGTGATCGCGTCCGTACCCGCACCATGGATCGCCATGCCGGCTGTCGCGGTATGAGCCGACCCGCCCGCGATCCCGGCATCGGGCAGATCCGACGTGCCCGACCGGAAGTCCACCTGGTCGATATCCAGCCCAAGCCCATCAGCCGCGATCTGCGCGAGCGCGGTCCACGCCCCCTGCCCCATGTCGTGGGCACCGATCTCGATCACACCCGTGCCGTCGTCGCGGATCACCGCTCGCGCGTGCCCCTGGAACATGTGCGCCGGAAAAGTCGCGGTGCCGACGCCCCAGCCGACCAGCAGCCCCGCCGCGTCGCGCATCTGCTGCGGCGCCAGCGGACGCCGCGCCCAGCCGAAGCGTTCAGCTCCTTGCGCATAGCATTCCCGTAAGGCCTTCGACGAAAACGGACGGCCGGACATCGGCTCAGTCTCGGCGTAGTTCGCCAGCCGGAACGCCAGCGGGTCCATGCCGCAGGCATGCGCCATCTCATCAATCGCGCTTTCCAACGCGATCGAGCCGGTCGCCTCACCCGGCGCCCGCATGAAAAGCGGCGTCCCGGTGTCCAGCCGAACCGCGTCATACGACGTAGCAATGGCGGGACTCGCATACAGCGTGTGCGAAATATCCGAGGCCGGCTCGAAGAAGTCGTCGAACGTGCTCGACGCCGTCCGCGTGTGATGCTCGAGGGCGGTCAGCACGCCATCGCGATCGGTGCCCAGGCGCAGCCGCTGCCGCGTCGGTGCCCGATGCCCCACCGGGCCATACATGTGCTCCCGCCGCAGCACCATCTTCACCGGCCGCCCGACCAGCCGCGCCGCCATGATGGCAAGGATCTGCGGGCCAGAGATCATGCCCTTGGAACCGAACCCGCCGCCCAGGAACGGGCTGCGTATGTGAATGCTCTCCGGCTTGATGCCGAACAGCTCCGCGACGCGCGCCTGTGCCATGGCGAGGCCCTGGCTCGGCGTGTCGACGGTCAGTCTATCGCCATCCCAGACGGCCACCGTCGCGTGCGGCTCCATCGCATTGTGATATTGCGGCGGCGTCTCATAGGTCGCGTCGATGCGTGCAACCGCCGCCGCGAGGCCCGCCTCGACATCGCCCCGGTGCAGTACCGACGGGTTGCCTACGCCGACCGCAGGCGGAACGAAACATTCGGCGTCATCAAGGCCGACCCGAGCCGGCGCGGCCGCATAACGGGGCGCCAACAGCGCAGCACCTTCCGTCGCGGCCTCCAGCGTCTTCGCGATAACGACCGCGATGGGCTGGTTCGCGTAGCGTACCCGGTCGTTCCGCAGCAGGTCCATGCGGAACATGAAAGGATGGAGCTTCGCATCAGGGTCCAGCGCCAAGGCTGGCGCGTTCGCCGGTGTCATCACTTCGACAACGCCGGAATGCGCCTTGGCCCCCGGCACATCCAGGAAGGTCACGCGGCCGCGCGCAATGCTGCTGACCGCCAGAACGGCATGCAGCATGCCCGGCGGGTGGTGATCGGCCGCGTAACGCGCGCCACCGGTGACCTTCAGAATTCCGTCGCGGCGCGTGAGCGGTTGGCCGATGTTCGAGCCATGCCGGGACTGCGCCGGCGCCTGGGCTATTGCGATGTCAGGCATCTGCGAGAACTCCCGGCATGAGGGCGAAGGGCGAGGCCGGTAAAGCCGGCATTCGGTCGGGTGTTCCCGACGCGGCCATTGCGAGCGCCCGCGTCACGATCCGTCGCGCGAGTCCGATCTTGAACGCGTTGTCGCCGGACGGTGTCGCATCGGCGAGCGCCACCTCCGCCGCGCGGCGAAACGCGGCCTGATCCGGACCCGCACCCGCCAGCACCGCTTCGGCCCCCCGCGCGCGCCAGGGCTTCATCGCAACACCACCCAGCGCGATCCGTGCCTCGACGATCGTGCCGTTTTCGATCCGGAGCGCGGCTGCCGCCGACACGACCGCGAAGGCGTACGAGGTTCGTTCACGCACCTTCAGGTAGCGGGCATGCGCCGAGAAACCGGCCGCCTCGGCAGGCAGACGAACCGCGACGATCAGCTCACCAGGTTCGAGTACCGTTTCGTGCTCGGGCGTGGTCTCTGGCAGACGATGGAAACTCTCGAGCGGCACCTCGCGGCGACCCGCGCCGCCCTCGATCTCCACCACCGCGTCGAGCGCAGTGAGCGGCACGCAGAAGTCAGACGGGTGCGTCGCGATGCAACTCTCGCTCCACCCAAGCACCGCATGCAATCTCGTGTCGCCACCACGCGCTTCGCAGCCCGCACCTGGGTCTCGTTTGTTGCAGACACTGGCAACATCATAGAAATACGGGCACCGCGTGCGCTGCAGCAGATTGCCGCCAACGGTCGCGGCGTTGCGCAGTTGCGCCGATGCACCCGACAGCAACGCCTCGGCGATCGCGGGAAAGCGCCGGGCGAAGTCCGTGTCATGCGCCAGATCGGCATTGCGCACGAGTGCGCCGATCCGGACACCACCATCGGCCAGCTTCTCGATCCGGTCGAGCCCGGGCAGGCGGGTCACGTCGACGAGGCGACGCGGACGGGTGATGCCACCCTTCATCAGGTCCAGAATATTGGTGCCCGAGGCCAGATACGCGGCGCCAGGTTCAGCGGCGGCCGCGACGGCCTCGGGAATCGTTGTCGGACGGATATAGTCGAAGGGCGTCATGCGGCCTGCTCCTCCTCGAGATCGGCACGTTGCCTCTGGGCCTCCAGCACAGCCTCGGTGATCCCGGCATAGGCGCCGCACCGGCAGAGATTGCCGCTCATGGCTTCACGGATGCGCTCAGGGTCGTCGCCGGTCTGGCCTTCCCGCATCAGGCCGATCGCGCTCATGATCTGGCCCGGGGTACAGAACCCGCACTGGAACCCATCATGCGCGATGAAGGCCGCCTGCACGGGATGCAGCGCGTCGCCTCGCGCCACACCCTCGATCGTGAGAATATCCGCGCCGTCATGACTGATCGCGAGCGCCAGACACGAATTGATCCGCCGCCCATCGAGCAGGATTGTGCATGCACCGCATTGTCCGCGGTCGCAGCCCTTCTTGGTGCCGGTCAGGTCAAGCCGCTCGCGCAGAAGATCGAGCAGCGTGACCCGCGGATCGTCCAAGCTGACAGCCCGCGCCACACCGTTTACGGTCAACGAAATCGACAGACCCATGCCATCCTCCGATCGGTTCCATCACCGAACGTGCGCGCCCCTGAGACGCCGAATCGCCGTCGCTTCGCGGCGGGCGGAAGTTTGATCGGCAGCGTCCCTGGGGGGGCGTGCCAACGCAGCCTATATTCGGAGGGACCCTCCGCTTTTCAAGAGGCCCGCGTACCGTGACTATCGATACGGGAGATCATGCGAGCGAAGCCGCGCGCAAGCCGCGCGCCGACGCGGTCCGCAATCACGAACGCGTGCTGGAGGCAGCGAAAGCCGTGTTCGGCGCCGGTGGCCCCGACGCGAGCCTGGAGGCCGTGGCCCGACGGGCCGGCGTGGGCATCGGCACGCTGTACCGGCATTTCCCAACCCGAGAGGCGCTCTTCGAGGCGGTTTATCGCCGCGAGGTCGAGCACCTGGTTGATCTGGCCGAGCAATTGAAGGCAGACCCCGCGCCGGCCGAAGCCTTGCGCCGCTGGCTGCGGTCCAATGTTGCGTTTGTCGCCACCAAGAAGGGCATGCTGGCCGCGCTAGAGCTCGCGGCGCACGGCGCTTCAGCACTGTACGCCTATAGTTTCGAACGTTTGACCAAGGCAGTCGGGGCGCTGCTGGACCGGGCGATCGCAGCGGGCGAGATCCGCGCTGACATCACCCCCGAGGACCTTCTGCGGGCCCTGGTGGGCATGTGCTACATGCACGACCAGCCTGGCTGGCAGGCGAGCGTGCTGCGCCTGGTTGACGTCTTCGTCGACGGCCTGCGCTGCCAGCCCAGCGCGAAACGACCCTGAACCGCCGGTATCGTTCTATGGCCTCCCGGATCGGCCGCTCTATGCTTGGGCGAGCAGGCAGGTGGAGCGACGGTACGCGGTGGACACGCTAGGCCCATCACCCAAGCCGGCGGTCACAGCGCCGGGCGTCACGCGTTCCTGCGTCTTCTGCCGGGAGGACGTTCGTCCGGGTGCGACGGTCTGTTGCCATTGCGGCAGCAATCTGACGCCTTTGCAGTCCCTCGCTGACCAGAACACTGCGATCGACGCACGGCTTGCAGCTCTGGAGCAGGCGTTTGCCGCCCATTGCGATGCGCTTGGCCTGCGGCCCAGCGTGACCGAGGACGCGGTCCCGCTTGGACGCACGGCCGCGCGCCCGCCCGCCACCGCAACCCTCAGATGGCCGCACATGACGGACAACATATCACTCGGCGTGGTGGCACTGCTCGCCGCCCATTGGATGGCGACGAGCCTGCCAGTCGACAATCGGGCCGTGTTCCGTCTGGTCGCGCTCGCCGTCGCACTGCCCTTTGGTTACCGTTTCGAGGCGAATGCGCACGCCGGGACCGCTGGGCAAGCGCTCGCCGCACTGGCATTCGGATGCCTCGGGACATTGTCGATCGGCCTGCTCGACGCGCTCCATGCCGGCCGGCAGATCGTGCCGGTCGTCGCGGCCGATCTGATTGCCATCGTCGCCACGATCGCCCTGAGCCACTTCGCCGGCAGCAGCGTGGCGGAATACCTGCAGACGCGAAAGCGGCGTCAGGCCGGCAACGCGACCGCCGTGCAACCGGCCTCCACCAGCGGGGGAGGTCTCAATCCTCTGGCGAACTTCGCGCCGGCGAAGATCAAGACCACGGCCGAGACGGTCAAGGCGCTGTATGATGCCACCGTGCCGATCGCTGCCAGCGCGGCGGCGCTCTGGGCAGCCATCGGACATTTCCTGTCCTAACACCCGGCTCGTCGGATTGGATCGTATTGATGGCGGAAGAAACGGCAGGGACACCCAGCGTGCCGTCAAGTGCCCCCACAAGCTCGCGCGCCCCCGCGCCGGCGGTCGTCATTGTCGCCGTGCTGTTCGTCGCGATGATCGGCCTTTCGATCTGGTACCTCAGCCGGACCGAGCCTCTGGTCATCCAGGGTGAGGTGCAGTCGCGCACCTTCGATATGGCGGCACGTGTCGACGGTCGGGTCGCGGACATCGCCGTCGTGCGATCGCAAAACGTCACGCAGGGCGCACCGCTGATCCGGATCGACAACCCCGAACTGCTGGCAAAGGAGCGGGAGAGTGAAGCGGCGCTGCGCGTCGCCGAGGCCGAGCTGGCGCGCGTGCGTGCCGGCTTCCGCGCGGAGACGATTGCCGTGCGCAAAGCGGAAGTGGACCGCGCCAACGCGGACCTCGTCCTGGCGCAGAAGACCTTCGACCGCACGCGGCAGCTTGTCGCCTCGCACGATTCACCGCAGTCGCAGTACGACAAGGACGCGGCGGCGCTCACACTCGCCGAGCGCACGCTCGACCAGGCCCACTTTTCCTACAACGAGGCCGTGTCGGGCTTCACGCGCGAAGACCTCGGCGTCGCCCTGGCGAAGATCGAGACCGCAACCGCCGACGTCCAGACACTGAAGTCGCTGGTTGACCAGATGGTGGTGATCGCACCCGCCGACAGCCAGGTCTTCCGGATCCCGATCGAGGACGGCGAAGTCGTGCTGCCCGGCGTGCCGCTGATCACCCTCGTCGATCTCAACGACATGTGGGTGCAGTTCGACCTGCGGGAGGACCTGCTGCGCGATCTCAAGGTCGGCTCGACGATCGACGTGCGGGTGCCCGCGCTTGGCGATCGGGTCATGCCGCTTGTGGTGCGCGTCATCGGCGCGAAGGGCGAATACACCGGCTGGCGTGCCACACGGTCCAGCGGCGATTTCGACCTGCGCACCTTCCAGGTGCGGGCCTATCCCGCGCAGCCGGTCGAGGGCCTGCGACCCGGGATGAGCGTTTATGCCGACTGGAGCCAGCGACGCCCGTGATGCCGCTTCAACCTGGATTGCGGGCGGTTGCCACGCGCGAGATGCACCGGATCCGGCGCGATCCCGTGGCACGCTTCCTGCTGTTCGGTGTGCCAGTCATCGCCTTCGTACTGCTCGGCCTTACCTTCAGCCGCGCAGTGGTGCGTGGGCTTGACGTCGTCGTGGTCGACGGGGACAACTCGCCGACCTCGCAGCAGTTCGTGCAGACCCTGGCATCGTCGCCAGGCATTACGATCGCGGAACGGGCGAGCGATCTGGGCGCAGCGGCCAGCGCGATTCGGTCCGGACACGCGATCGCCGCGGTCTACCTGCCGCCGGATTTCGGCAAGGATCTGCTTGCGGGACGCGCGCCGCGCGCGGTCTCGTTCGTGAATACCCAGTATTTCACCCCAGGCAACAACGCGGAGAAGAGCCTGAGCGACGCGCTACAGGCCGCGAACACGGCGGCGTCGGCACTGAGCCATGCGGTTGGCACACGGGATGAACCAGGCCCCGGACTGGTTGCCGAGGAATACGTGCTCGCCAATCCCGCGCTGAACTATGCGCAGTTCCTGCTGCGCGCGGTGCTGCCCACAGTGCTGCATGTCGTGATCGCGATTTCTGCCGGGTTGGCGGTCGGTTCAGAATTCCGGCAGCGAAGCTTGCCGGTGTGGTGGGATTTGTCCGGCCACAGCATTGCCACGGCCTTGGTGGGCAAGCTGCTGCCCTACTTTGTCGTCCTGATGCTGATGTTCGTGCTGATGGTCGGGATCCTGGACGTTTGGCTTGGCGTGAGCTTCCGCGGTGACGCGATCCTGATGGCGATCTCCGCGACCCTGCTGATTGTCGCCTATCAGTTGATCGGCTGCCTGATGCAATTGCTCGCGCGCAACATGGCGGTTGGGCTCAGCCTGACCGGCATTATCGTTTCGCCAGCGTTCGGCTATGCCGGGGTCGGGTTTCCGGTTCTTGCGATGCAGACTTTCCCGCGCGTGTGGGGGTCGTTGCTGCCGCTGCGATGGTATATCCAGATCCTGTTCGACCAGGCCTCGCGTGGCGCCGCGCCGGACTTCACGGCCGCGCCGTTCGCGGCACTGTGCGGCCTGACAACCGTTCTCGCCCTGCTGGTCTGGTGGCGTTTTCGCGCGCTGGTGCGAGGCGGCCTGATAGTCCCCGAAGAGAGCGAACCACCGACAGCGCAAGCCGCGCCCGGCGTGGCGGGCGCATTTGTCGCGGAATGGGGACGGGTGCTGCGGGATCGCGGTGTGTTCGGCCTGTTTGTCCTGGCGCCTGTGCTGTACTCGGTGTTCTATCCGCAACCCTACCTTGGGCAGCTTGTCCGCAACATCCCGATCGCGGTCGTGGACCAGGACAACACCGAGCTGAGCCGCGGACTGGTGCAGACGTTGTCGGCGCATGACAATATTTCGGTGGCATTGCGCGCGTCGAGCTACCGCGAAGCCGAAGACGCCATCCTGTCGCGACGCGCGTTCGCGATCCTGGGCATTCCACCCGACACCGAGAAGAACGCGCTGAAAGGCGTCACGGCGCGCCTGCCGATTTACGCGGATTCGACCTACTTTATTCTGTTCAACCGGTCGCTACAGGGCATTCTCGAAGCGGTCCAGGCCTATGCCGTGGACACGCTCGCACACGGCGCGCGGACGCAAGGGGCGGTCGCGCAGGCCGCACGGCATCTGGCGCAGCCCGCGGAGCTCGTCCAGGTACCGCTGTTCAATCCGACCGCATCATATTCCAGCTACGTCGTGCCGGCCGCTTTCGTGCTGATCCTGCATCAGACCTTGCTGATGGGGGCGGCCACCCTGGGTGGGGCCGCGTTCGAGCGCCAGGGACGCACGAGCCGCCAGATGCGCGTGTCGGCGATCCTGGGACAGGCACTGGCGCATTGGACGCTCTACGTGCCGGGGATGCTGCTCTATTTCGTCATCATGCCACGCGTCTATGGGTTTTCGACGCTGGGCAGCATCTGGGCGACCGTGGCGCTGACGATCCCGTTCATTCTTGCAACGAGCTTCCTGGGGCAGGCGCTCGGGCTGGTTTTCCGCCATCGTGAAACGGCGGTACTGCTGGTGCTGGCAAGCAGCCTGCCGCAGTTCTTCCTGGTCGGTGTCTCCTGGCCGGCCGAGGCCCTGCCGGAATCCCTGAGGCAGTTACGCGAATTGTTGCCCAGCGTGAACGCGATCGACGCCTTTGTGCGCGTCAATCAGATGGGAGCCAGCCTGGCGGAGCTGCGCCCGGATTGTCTGCGACTATGGGCGCTGGTGCTGCTCTATCTGGCACTCGCCGTGGCCATCGCGCAGGTGCGCAAGATCAGGAGACCGAGCCTTGGCATGGCAACGTAAGCGCGCGCTTCTTGTCGCGGCGGTGCCAGTGCTGGCGACCAGCCTAGCGATCGTCTGGCATGTGTGGCCGGCACGCAGCCATACGACCGGATCCTTCCCAGGCATGGTGCGCACGACCGAAATCCGCATCGCGCCGGAAGTGAGCGGCCGGATGGCTCGCTTCCTCGTCATGCCCGGCAAGGCCGTCCTCCAAGGGCAACCGGTGGCCGCGATCGTCAATCCGGAGCTGTTCGCCGCGGTGGATGCCGCCCGCGCACAGCTCGACAAGGCACGATCGGACCGCGACCGCATCTATGCCGGCGTTCGCGCGGAAGAGGTGCAGGCGCTGGAGCGCGAGATCGCAAAGGCGCAGGCGGTGCACACGCAGGATCAGCAGGAGCTGGTGCGAAAGTCCACGCTGGCCGCGCATTCCTATGCGTCGCAACAGGAGCTTGACATCGCCAAGGCCGCCGAGGCGCGCAGTGCCGCCGACATCGCCGTGGCGCAAGGACATTATGCCGAGGCGCTGCGCGGTCCCACGGACGAGGAAAAGGCGCTAGCTGACGCCACCGTTGCCGCGGCGGAGGCGGCGCTGGACGTCATCGAGGCGGGCGCGGCTAAGATGCTGTTGCGCGCACCCCAATCAGGCACTATCGCCACACTGGTCGCCGAACCTGGCGAAGCAGTGGTACCGGGCGAGCCGGTTCTGACCATGATCCCCGATAGCGGTCTCTGGTTCGGCTTCGACCTGCGCGAGGACCGGCTGCGCGGTTTGACCATCGGTGCGTCTGTTTCGCTCCGTGACGCCTCGAATCAGATGATTCCCGCCAAGGTCGTGGAACTGCGAGACTGGGGCGCGTTTGCGGTCTGGCGTGCCGCGCGCGCGACGGGGGACCATGACCTCAACACGTTCTTCGTCCGCCTGGACACGGTCGGGCCGGCCGCCGGCCTACGCGCAGGTCAAACGGTTTGGCTCACGCCGCCCGCGCAATGACATCGGAGCAGCAAAACATTCAGGCGTGCAGACTTTGTTACGATCCTACCCGACGCCGCGCCCGTCGCCGCGCAGCCCCCACGTCCGGCACCGCCATCCAGCACGGCCAATGACGTTGGTTCCGGTACAGTCCCGTCGTCGCCGACCGCCTCCATCATCTCGAGCTCGGGCGACGCGGTGGTGTACCTCGGGATGAATCCCGGGCTGCCGAACGCGGCCTGCACGTCACCCGTCGGACTGAATTCGCCGATCAGGCTCCCACGCTACCCGAAATCGGCAAAATCCCCGCTGCTGTTCCGGTTGAAGCCGACCATGTCGGTGCCACCGCCATTGATGGCGAAATACCCGGTGGCGCTGCTGGAGGTCGAAAAGCTGGCCACCCCCGGCGCCGCATAGCGATACGGAACCAGCACGCCGATACCCGCGCCGGGCTGCGGCTACGTTCCCTGCGCTTGTCGCGTCGGCAATCGCACGCAACCGCATCAATAGGGTCCTCGCGTGGCGAGCGAGCGTCATGCAGAAGCAGCGGAGCAGCGCGAAAGCGCGCCACGTTGGATGTGGGCGGCACGGGGCCTGATCAATCGGCAGTGGCTGGTGGGGGCGAGTTTGGCCTATGGCCGGCGTCTGCCGCGCTCTACACGCGACCAACATCGATCGCTCTTGCGGGTGGGCTGCAAACACACCTCCCGCCGATGCGCTTGCCCCAGCACCCCATAGCGCAGTCGGCGCGTCGGATCGGTCCAACATGTCAAACCCAGACGCCCCGCACAGTTCACCCGTGGTGGACAAGTACTTGTCCCAACCACGGGCGAGACCGCTGCAGTTGAGGTTGTGCGACTTTCCAGGATCCGACTCCTAAGTTTTCCTCGCCGCGAACAACGGATAAGCTTTTGGGCATGTCAGCACATACCCCGCATCTCCCTGAGTGGACTCACCTCCGCGAATGGCAGCGAGACGCGATTTCTTCGGCCGTATCGCCCATGCCCTACCTGGTCATCGCGATTGTGCCCACGCTGGATGGCAATACCCGCTGGTTCGCCAAGCCGCTCTATTCCGCCTGCGCTGCGCGTGGTGCCCGTCTCCGTCCCGGACGGTCGGAGCGGCTGGACGCTCCACAACATGGGCTTCAGGCGGCAATGCCGCCAGCTCCAAGCGCAGGTGCCTTCTCCGTCGTCTCGGCGTTGCGCGATGCCGGGCTCGATCCGGAGGTGTGCATTGAGTCTGCGGTCGCCCTGACGACCATTAGGGTTGCGCTCGACCGAAGTGCGATCTGCCAGTGACCCGGGCAGAGACGGCTGCAGCGTTGGCCAAGTCAGCAGAGACGGTCGCTTCAGCGGTGAAGCCAATCGCGATCTGCGCCATTTTCCGCAATGAGGCGCCATATCTTCTGGAGTGGATCGCCTACCATGCGAAGCTAGGCTTCGAACACTTCGTTCTATACGACAACAAGAGTAATGACGGCGGCGCGTTGCTCGTGGGCAATTCAGCGTTCGGTGAGAAAATCACAATTATCGACTGGTTGGACGAGCCGGGACAACTTACAGCCTATCAGCATTACATCGTTCACTTCCGTGACAACTTCGAATGGACCGCGTTTATCGACATTGATGAGTTCATCCACGTCCTCGATGGGCGCAATATTCGCGTCACCCTTCGCGACTATGAGGGGTTTTCAGGGGTCCTATTGCAGTGGCTGATGTTTGGGCCTTCCAGCCACGATCAGCGTCCCCAACGCCCCGTTATCGAGAGCTACATTTGGCGAACGCCCGAGGACGAACCGGGAAATTATCACGTCAAAACTATGGCGAAGAACGCGGCGCTGGTGCGACCCGGCGCAACACCCCACACGTTTGAAGTACATGGTGCCGTGTGCAACACGCGGCGGCAGGAGTGCCCCAATCTTCCGATACTCGACGCCGGATGCCACGCAGGCATCGTCATCAATCATTACTTCACGAAGTCGAGGCAGGAGTGGATCGATAAGGTCAGGAAGGGCAAGGCCACAACGACAAGAGAGGACGAGCAATACGAACTCGCCATGTTCGACCACATGGCGTTGAAGTCGACTGTGCGCGATGACCGGCTGAAAGCGACGGTTTCGTCGGGCATGGCCTCTACACCCCAGGCATGGCCTGTTGGATGGCCATATGCTGTATCTACCGCGTTGGCTGATTCGCCTCGTGAGTTGCCGCGGCCTAGTACGCCGGAGCCGAGCGGGTATCGGGCTCGACAACCTCTGGTTTTCCATAATGTGCCAGGTGGTCATTTCGGCAACCTGATGGTGAAATACATGACTGGGCTGAAGCTGAAACAGCGAATTCCCGGCATGGTTTTATCGAACTTCGCGATGCCTTACTGGAATGTCGACCATCCATCGCTGCCTGCGCGAGACGGGGACGCGATCCTCGCTGCTGAGGCTGAGCAACACCTCGATATGAACCGCATCGAATATCTCGCGAATGCCGGGCTAACCACGCGCGTCGAGTGGACCGGATATGGTCAGCGCATGGAGAATTTTCCCGACAGAGACCTCTGTCAAAAGGTCTTCTCGACGCCCCAAACCGCTCCCTTGGGTGACACGTTTGTTGACACCGATCTGGTGTGTCCAATCCGGGGTGGCGAGATTTTCGATGGACGACACGGTGGATACACATTGCTTCCGGTCGCATTCTACCGTGATGTGGCAGAGCGGCTCGGGTTGCGCCCCGTTTTCGTCGGGCAGCTCGAGCGTAATCCATACGTCGACGCGCTCCATCAAGCGATTCCGGAGGCAATTTACATGCCGGGGAGCGATCCGCTGTCTGACTTCCAGACCGTTCGCAGGGCAAAAAACATTGTCGTTTGCATAAGCACCTTCGTGTGGTTGGCCGCGTGGTTATCCAACGCGAAAAGGATCGTCCTTCCTGTGTATGGCCTATATAATCCGTTGCAATTCCCCAATCATGATCTGCTTCCGCTGGGGGATGATCGATACACCTACTATGAGTTCCCGGTTCACTGGGCAGTTCCCGTTGATCAGGTGCTAGAGGCGCATAAGCAAATCCTGGGTGCCTGGACCTTAACTCCGCCGCAAAGATTTGCGCGCATGTGACCACCTGCGACAGCCTGAGGAGTGTCGAGCACCGCATCGCCACCGCATGCCGGGGCGGTGACCCATCTGATAGCTCTCCCGCTCGCGGGAGGTCGGACCGCGCTGCGCTCCGGGTGAGAGCGCAACGCCCGGGCCCGGACTACACCCAGGGTGACATGGCGCCGACCAGCCCGCCGATGGTTCCGTCCGGCGCGAGCGAGCGGTCGATCGCGCGCAGCACCTCGCGTCGCGCGGTGTCATAGTCCGGTGTGAGCGCCTGGCGTGGCCGTGGCAGGCGGATTGTCAGTGTCTCATGCACGCGTCCGGGGCGCGGCCGCATGACCACGACGCGGTCGGCCAACGATATCGCTTCTTCCACGCTGTGCGTGACCAGCAAGATCGTTGGCCGCAGATCGCGCCACAGCGCCAGCAGCATCTCGTGCAGGCTGGCACGGGTGAACGCGTCCAGCGCGGAGAATGGTTCGTCCAGCAGCAGGATCTCCGGATGGCCGATCAGCGCGCGGGCGATCGCCACACGCTGCTGCTGCCCGCCGGACAGGTCCTTCGGCCAGCGCCCGCCATAGCCCGCCAGACCGATGCGCGCCAGCAGGTCTGCGACGCGGCGCCGACGCTCTTGCTTGGGCAGGCGACGGCCGCCGAACGCAATGTTGCCCGCCACCGTCAGCCACGGCAGTAGACGCGGTTCCTGGAACACCGCGCTGATCGCGGGATGCACGCCGGCGATGGGCTGCCCATCCACCGCGATGATACCTTCACTCGGCTGGTCCAGTCCCGCGGTCAGGCGCAGCAGCGTGGTCTTGCCGCAGCCGGAACCGCCCAGGATCGCAACGATCTCGCCGCTGCGCGTCGTAAGATGGATGTCGCGCAGCGCCTCGGTACCGTCGGCGTAGGTCTTGTTCAACCCGTTGATGGACAGCCTGGTCACAACCGTTCCCGCACCGTATCCTGCCAGCGTACCAACGGCCGTGTGACCGCGACCAGCACCGCGTCTGACAGCTTGCCGAGGAGCGCGAAGATGATCATCGCCACCAAGATCGTATCGGCCTGGCCCATCTGCTGGCCCTCCAGCAGCAGGTAGCCAAGCCCCTCGGACGCACCCATCAGCTCCGCGGCCACCACGAACATGAACCCCAACCCCAGGCCGCTACGCAGCGAGGCGATCCAGACCGGCAGCACCGCCGGTCCGATGATGCGCAACATGATGCCGGCGCGCGACAGGCCGAACACGCGGCCGACTTCCACCAGCTTACGGTCCACACCCTGGATGGCCGACAGCACGCCCAGATAGACCGGAAAGAACACGCCGAGCGCGATCAGCGCCAGCTTCGAGGTTTCGAAGATGCCGAACCACAGGATGAAGATCGGCACCCAGGCGATCGACGGGACGGCGCGCAGCGCCTGCACGGATGGATCCAGCAGGCGCCGCGCGGTGTCGCTGGCACCGGTCAGCATGCCAAGCAGTGTGCCGGCAATCGCACCGGTCGCGAAACCGATCGCGACGCGCATCATGGTGGCGGTGATGTCGGTCCGCAGTTCTCCCGACGCGGCAAGCGCGATCGCATTGCGCAACAGCCGCGACGGCGGCGGCATCAGCCGGCCCGGCGCCACACCCGTGCGCACCGCCAGCTCCCACGCCACCGCCAGTGCGATCGGAATCGCCAGCGCGGTCAGCCATCCGCGCGCTGAGCGCCAAGTCATCGGGTCTGCCCGGCCTCCACGTCGGGCTCATCTCGCGTGCTTCGTCGGCCGCGCTGTCGCTTCATGCGCCGATCGCGCGCGCATAGGACGGGTCGATCAGCGTGTTGGTCACTGCAACGACATCGGCATCCGCCGGCAACACGCCCGCCTGCTGCAACGCCTTGCCAGCCTGGATGATGGTCCGCGCCTGGGTCTCCCCGATCGCCCCGCTGGACAGATCGTTGCGTTCGAGCTGCCGGGCCACCACGGCATCGGGCAGCTTCATCGCCGCAACCATCAGTGCCTTCAGCGCCGCCGGGTTTGCCACCGACCAGCGCCGCGCGCGCTCGTAGGTCGCGAGCACCCGGCGCACCAGCTCTGGATTCGCGGTCGCGAAGGCCTCGCGCACGTTCAGCACGCCCCAGGTGTTGGCGGCCGGATTGCGATAGAACAGGCGCGCGCCGCTTTCGATTTCCGCCGCCGCCATCATCGGATCCAACCCAGCCCAGGCGGCCACGTCGCCGCGCTCCAGCGCGGTGCGGCCGTCCGGATGCTGCAGCAACACCAGCTTCACATCGCGTTCGGTCATCCCGACCGTGGCCAGCGCGCGCACCAGGAAGATGTCCGGGTCGGTGCCGCGCGTCACCGCGACACGCTGCCCGTTGAGGTCGGCAACCTTGTGGATCGGGCTGTTCGGCAGGGTGACGAGCGCCGTCCATTCCGGCCTCGAGTAGACATAGACCGCCTTGATCGGGTTGCCGTTGATCTTGCCGATCAGCGCGGCAGCGCCGGCGGTGGACCCGACGTCGATCGAGCCGGCGTTGAGGAACTCCAGCGCCTTGTTCGATCCGAGCGACTGCACCCAGCGGATGCCGATCTTGTCCGCGGCGAACTCCTGCTCCAGCAGGCCCTGCTGCTTCAGCACCAGGCTGACCGGGTTGTAGGTCGCCCAGTCGATGGTGATCTCGGCGGGCGTTGCCGCGCGGGCGCGCCGCGCGGCAACAAGGGTCGCGAGCGCAGCACCACCCAGCGCACGGCGAGACAGACTGAACGACACCATGACCTCCCATTGATTTCGGCATGCGGAAAGAGAAGAAAATGGCGCGGTTGGCAAGTGGGAGAGTTAGGAGAAGAATGACGTTCTCTGCAGAAGGCATATAACGCGCGTCTGTTATCTTTCCGGTCATTCCGCATCGGATCGCTTGCCCGGACGTCCACCCGATGGGTCGCCCCCTTGCCAGCGCCACAACCGCGCGTCATGACTCCCCGCGTCGACGGTCCCGCGCGAGCGGGTGAAAAGGGAACACCGTGCGTCCCGGCTGGACCAAGGGTCCGGGGGCAAGTCGGTGGCTGCCCCCGCAACTGTCAGCGGTGCGGTGTCGGCCCATCCAGTCCATGCAATAGCGTGGGCTGAGCCACTGAACCTCATCGGGGTTTGGGAAGGTTGGGCCGACATTGATGGGTGAGCGGCGTGTCGCCGCGCATCCGTTCACCGCGAGCCAGGAGACCTGCCGTCGTCGCGCTTCAACCGTCGCCGGGCGGGGTGCACCGGGGGCAGGAGAGACCCATGGTCCGTACGATCGGCGCCTTGCGCCGTGGCCTGGACGCGCGTCCCCGCGTTCAGCCTTTCCTCGCGCACCTCGGAGGCCGCGCATGACCATCACCAGTAATCTCGGCTTTCCCCGAATCGGCCGCCGCCGCGAGTTAAAAACAGTCCTCGAACAGTTCTGGGCCGGCACCGCAGACGAGGCGACGCTACACGCCGAGGCTGCGCGCCTGCGCGCCATGCACTGGCAGATGCAGGTGGGCCTTGGCATCAGTCATGTACCCACCGGCGATTTCGCGCTGTACGACCTGATGTTGGATACGGCTTGCATGCTCGGCGCAATCCCGCCCGGCTATGGTTGGACGGGTGGCCCTGTCTCGCTCGCCACGCAGTTCGCGCTGGCGCGCGGCACTACGAGCCAACCGGCGCTTGAGCTGACCAAGTGGTTCGACACCAACTATCACTATCTGGTGCCACGGCTATCGCCTGGCCAAGCCTTCAGCCTGACCCAGAACAAGCCGTTGCTGTATGTGCGAGAGGCCCAGGCGTTGTCGTTGCGGACCCGTCCTGTCCTGATTGGCCCGATCACCTTCCTGTTGCTCAGCAAGACCACCGACGGCAGCGATTCGCTGACCCTGCTCGACGACCTCCTGCCGGTCTATGCCGAGATCCTGCGCCAGCTCGCCGGGGCCGGCGTGCCCTGGGTGCAGATCGACGAACCCGTGCTGGTGCTCGATCTGCCCGACACGGCGCGCGCCGCGTTGCAGCGCGCTTACGCCACACTCGCGCGCGGCCCGGCGCCGGACATTCTGCTGGCGAGTTATTTCGGCTCTCTCGGCGATAATCTCGCCACGGCGCTGCGCCTGCCGGTCACCGGCCTGCATCTCGATCTCGTGCGTGGCGCCGCGCAGTTGGATGCGGTGCTGGACGCCGCTCGCCCCGAGCAATACCTGTCGCTCGGGGTCATCGATGGCCGCAACGTGTGGCGCAACGATCTGCGTGCCACCCTGGCGTTGCTGCGCCGCGTCGCAGACCGCCGTGGCACACGTCAGCTCATGCTCGCGCCATCCTGCAGCCTGCTGCACGTCCCGATCGACCTGTCGCAGGAAGCCGCGCTGGACCCGCGCATCGCGCAATGGCTGGCCTTCGCCGCGCAGAAGCTGAACGAGGTGGCGTTGCTCGCGCGTGGCCTCGATGAAGGCGATGAGGCCGTCGCCGCCGCGCTCGCCCGCAGCGACCGGGCCCGCGATGCACGTCGGGCAGACGCGCAGGTCCACCGTGCCGAGGTTGCCACACGCCTGGCCGCGATCACACCGGGGATGGAACGTCGCGCCAGCCCCTTTCCAGCGCGCCGGAACCAGCAGCGCGCGCGCCTTTCGCTACCCGCCTTCCCCACCACCACCATCGGCTCCTTCCCGCAGACAGCCGAAGTCCGTCGCGCGCGGGCCGCGCGCGCGCGCGGCGCAATCACCGTAACGGCCTACGACCAGGCGATCGCCGGCTGGATCGAGGACGCCGTGCGCTGGCAGGAGGAGGTCGGCCTCGACGTCCTGGTGCACGGCGAATTCGAACGCAACGACATGGTCAAGTACTTCGC
>DATHNE010000073.1:0-4383 GCA_035486355.1 Acetobacteraceae bacterium | reverse complement strand
GAGATAGTCGTTCCACGCGGTCATGAACGCGAAGATCGCGGCGGCGGCGAGACCGGGCGCGGCCACGGGGATCAGGATCTTCCAGAGCATTTGCGCCCAGGTGCAGCCATCGACCATGGCGGCCTCTTCCAAAGACCGCGCAATACCCTGAAAATAGTTCTTCATCAGCCAGATCGTGAACGGGAGCGTCAGCGTCAGATAAGTGATCGCCAGGGCCGCCAGGTTATCGAGCAGGTGGAACGTCCTGATCGTCAGGTACAGCGGCACGATCAGTGCGATGCCCGGCACCATGCGCGAGCCGAGATACATCAGCAGCAGCGGCATCCGCCCCGGGAAGCGCAGACGCGCAAAGCTGTATCCCGCGAGCGTTCCCAGGATCAGGTTGAGCGCCGCCGTCGCGGTCGCCGCCACGAGCGAGTTGAAGATCCCCGGCAGCGTGTTCTCCGCCGCCCGGCTGCCAACAACGGCTTCGACGCCGGAAGCGTGGATGAATGTCAGATAATTGCCGATCGTGAAGCTGTCCCAGCCGATCCTGGGCGGCACCGACAGGACATCGCTCTCGTGCATGAAACTGGTCAGGACGAGCCACGAGAACGGTGCGAGGACATACATGGCCACCAGCAGGCCGCCGCCCATCAGCATAACCGTATGGATTCGTCTCTGCACGCGTGCGGCTCTCATGCCTCGAACTCGCCGCGGCCATAAAGGATGCGGAAATAGATCACCGACAGGCCGAGTGTGATCAGGGTAACGATATACGCGTAAGCGCTGCCGTGGCCGAAATCGAGGTTTTCGAACGTCGTCAGGTAGGTCGCCCAGGTAAGCGTCGTCGTGGACGTGCCCGGGCCGCCGGCGGTCAACACATAGATGATATCGAATGCCCTCACGGCGAGCATCGTCTCCAGGATCAGCACGATCAGCAGCGCCTGGGCGAGCCAGGGCAGCGTAATGTGCAGGAAGAGCTGCCATGACCGGCACCCGTCGACACGCCCGGCGTCGTAAAGCTCCGCGGGGACGCGCTGCAATGCACCAAGAAACAGGATCGCGGCGAGCGCGAACTCGTTCCACGTGTGCGCGACGATCAATCCGCCGAGCGCGTATGTGGGTACCGCCAACCAGCCCTGATAGTGCTGGATCACCCCCAGCCACCGCAGCAACGCGTTTAGCGCGCCTATCTTCGGGTCATAGATCCACTGCCACATCAAACCGTTGACGACCGGTGGAATCGCCCAGGGAATCAGGATGACGGTCCGCACGAAGCCGCAGCCGGGAAACCGACGGTTCAGCAGCAGGGCGACTGCAAGGCCAACCGCGACGATGACGATGACCGCAATCACTGTGAACACACCGGTGATGCGCATGGCCGTCCAGAAGTCGGGATCCGCCAGGATGTCGACGTAGTTCTGCAGCCACACAAGGCGAAAGATCTGAGGCCGCCGCAGATCGTAGCGGTGCAGGCTGACCCAGAGAGAGTAGCAGATCGGATAACCAACCAGCAGGACGATCACTAAAATCGAAGGCGCATTCAGCACGTACGCGAATGGGGTGGTACGCCGACTGATCCACGTTGCGCGAGGTACGACCGGAAGTGCGGCCGCGGCCGAGCCGAGCGGAGCGGGTCTTCGCGACAGGGCCTCGGTGGACACCTTCATCCAGTCGCTCCAACTGCGCGCAACGCGAGGACGTTGCAGAGCGTGTGACCGTACGATACCCCGTTTGTGTAGTTCTGCAACATCGCATGCATCGCCGGGGCAGGCTTTCGTTGTCGGGCCACGGCCCGTGGGGCACCGTCGCGTATTTGCGCTACATCCAGACCGCACGGTCGCCCGCGCGTCCCCGGCGGCCATCGGCGCAGGGGGCGCGGCAGCGGTCAGTGGCGCGTTCGCTCAGTCGCCGATCGGCTGATGGTCGGTCGCGCCGTGCAATTGCAGGAGGCAGGCACGCACGCGCCGCAGTTTCGGCGCCGAGAGATGTTGCCGCCGTGCGGCAACCAGCGTCGCCAGGCAGTCCATGATATAGAGCTGCCCGTAGCGGCTTCGGTTGGGGATCTCGAAGCGCCGGTCGTTATCCGGGATGTCCAAGGGCAGCAGAATGCCGCTGGCTTCCGCGAGCGGGCTACCCGGCCGCGTGACGGATATCACCATGGCGCCGGTTGCCCTCGCCATGATCGCACAATCGACCAGCGCGCGCGGCCGCCCCGTCACCGAGAACACCAGGAGCACGTCCGCGGCCTCGCAGGTCGCGGCGGCGATCCGCTGCTGGTAGGCGTCGATCAGGGCGGAGATGTGGATGTCGAAGCGGAACAGGCGATTTTCCGCCTCCCGCGCCATGTTCGCGGAACTCCCCCCGGTTCCCATGCAGAAGACCCGGCGCGCGGCATCGATCGCGCTCGCGGCCTGCTCCAACGCCTGCGGATCGCGCTGGGCGAAGCTATAGGCGAGAGCCTGCGCGGTCGCCTCGTAAACCTGCCCGGCAAGCAATTCCGTGTCGTGCGAGATGACCGCGTGGTCCGACAGCACGAACATGCGGGCGGTGGCGATGTCCTGCGAGACCCGCCGCTTGAGGTCCACGAAACCGGTGCAACCGACGTGGCGGGCGAAGCGCACGATGGTCGGTTCGCTGACCCCGGCGCGCTTCGCCAGTTCCTTCGTGGTGCTGCGCGTGGCCCGGTCGATATCGGCGAGGATGGCCTGAGCAACCAATTTTCCGGCGCGATTCAGCGTCGGCTCGACCTGCCGGATCCGATCGACCACGCTGACGGCTCCCTGCACCGTTCCGCGATGATGCCGCCCGTCGGACGTCTCAAATGCCCGTGTCAGGGAGATCCCGTCGCGATCCGATATGCCAGCACGTGCGTGCCGTTGCCTCATGAAGGTCCTATCCAGCCGTAGCGTTCGGCATCATCGGTGCGATGTCGCCAGGAAAGTCGGTTGATCGACAGCGAGGAGCGGCCTCCGATTCCCACCGGCACAGACACCCTCTTGGGGCTCTTGTGCAAACGATATCCCATTTCTTGCAACGCCGCGCCAGCGGTTCGCCCATCGTGACGCCGGCACCAGATTCCAGATTGTAGGCGTACGTCAGCCTTGGGGACGCGATCTGCTCAGATTGAACTGATCCCGTCGTATCCAGCAAAGTGCCGCAGCGTTGATTCACGCCTCCTTGTGCCATCGGCGGACCGATCATCACACATTGTGCCGACTTCGTCCGTCAGAATTCGGATCTTCGTCGGGCGCGCCGGAGGGCGCTTCCCTCACCTGACAGCCATTCCACTGGTCGCAAACCACGATGACAAGCCGCCGTCAGGCGGCGTCGCTACCCCCGCGGAACGGCACCGGGACCAAGTCGCGGTCTGCGGCGGTATCGGACCGCCAGCGGAGCGTCTTTAGATCTGCGGCGAAGACGGTGGGATCGTTCGTCCCGTCACGGACCGCCGCCTGCCTGCCCTCGTGCTCCAGGACAGGCGCGTCGATTTCGGTCTGCCAGACGATCTCGCTCGAGTCCGTCTGCGCATCGTCATTGATGCCTCCCAGGCGGACCGAGCTGAGCGGGTTGAGGGGATTTCTTCGGCGCGCCGCCGTTCGTAAATGGCAATCGCTGTAAGTTCTGCGTTTGGTCGCCCCACCGGGCGGCGAGCGACGACTTTATCGATATTCGGAGGTGCGTCGCCAGCTATCTCCGGCAGGCCACCTGCGCGGGCGCAATGGCCGTTGGTTCTGCCCCCCGAAATTCAACCATCACCCCGGACCATGTCGAGCCGCCGCCAGGCAACGAGAGGGTAGAGATTGTGCACCGACAGGGCGGCAGCCCCAAGGCAACGCGAGCCGGACTGAGGCCGGACACCGCATCGTGTGCTTTGCGGAACGGATCGCGACCGCGCCGAACGTTGGCTGACCCCACCTCGTTTGGGGGATTGACCTGCCGTCAGCCTGTCAGCCTGAGCCTTGATTGTCGCGCGGCATCCAGCGTCTCGATGATGAGGTCGATCGATGCGTCCACCATGACGATCTTGGTGCCGAGGGCGAACACAGGGTGGGCGCGCTCGACCGGTGTGTCGGCGGACATCAGGGCGAGATGGGTCAGCCCGGCCCGGGCAGCGTAGGCCGCGTGCGACTGGCGCGTACTGCCTGCGGTACGACCGCGGAGACGCCGGCGCTGACGGCGAGCGCGTGATTGATCCCTAGCCCAACTTGACCAGAATCGATGGGTAGGATGTGGGAGATCAATAAGTTAGGCGAAAAGTCGGTAACAGGGGCAAAAGCCCGGGCGAGGGTTGATTTTTTGCTTGAGGCGACGCGGGGCGGTTTGATTCAAGCTAGTTGTGACCGCCGCCGCCGAGATTTCTGGCCTATCGCCCACTGAGCTGCAGCAGCTGGTGTTGAA
>DATHNE010000072.1:0-6200 GCA_035486355.1 Acetobacteraceae bacterium | reverse complement strand
CCGGTCGCGATATTCGGCGATCGCGATCACCTTGCGCCCGTCGATTTCCGTTGTCTGCAACAGGTGAATGAGTTGTTCGAGCCGGTGGGTCATCTTGCCGGCATCGCCGATCATCAGCCGTTCGTGCTTCAGCGTGACGTTGGCGACATACCAGCCCTTGCCACGCCCGACCACGATCTGGTCCGCGGGCACCTTCACATCGGTGAAGAACGTCTCGTTGAATTCGCTGCGTCCGGTCATCGTCTTCAGCGGGCGGACTTCCAGGCCGGGCGACTTCATCGACAGCAAAAGATAAGATAGGCCCTCGTGCTTTGGCTTGTCTGGCTCGGTACGACAGAGCAGGAACATCCAGTCGGCGTAGTGGGCTGAGCTGGTCCAGATTTTCTGGCCGTTGACGATCCAGTGGCCGTCTTGCAAGACGGCCTTGGTCTGGGCGTTGGCAAGATCGCTGCCAGAGCCTGGCTCGGAATAGCCCTGGCACCAGATCACCTCGCCGCGGATCGTCGGGCCGACCCACTGCCGCTTTTGTTCCTCGGTGCCGAGTTCCAGCAACGTTGGCACCAGCATGGAAATGCCCTGGTTCGTCAGGCCAGCGTAGACATTGGCATGCGCGAACTCGGCGGCGATCACCGCCTGCTCCATCACATCTGGCTGCGCGCCGAACCCGCCGTATTCGCGAGGAATGGTCCGGCCGACATAGCCATGTTCCACCAGCAGTTGCTGCCAATCCAGCGTCTTCTGGTCTGGCCGCTTGCGGCCGCCGCCGACCTTCGGCGATTTATGTCCATGCTGCTGGATGAAGGTCCGGACTTGCGATTGCAGGTCGCGATGCTTGTCGGACAGGCTGAGATCCATTGTTCCCTCCCGCGTGGTCACCTGCCCCCCAACCTCCCCCGCAATGCGGGAGAGGGATGGACGGGACGGGATGCGCTAACTGGCCGGCTGCATCACGTGGATTTCGCGATTGGCCAGCATCTCTCGCGTTTTTGCCCCATACGCTGCCATGTGCGGCGATGCGGCATGCGCCTTCAGGTGATCGGCGCTTTCCCATTTCTCGACGACCACGAACGTGTCGGCACCGAACTTCGCGCCTGGGAAGTCGGCGTCGATCACCGGGCCGTATTCGATGCAGCCGGCCTCGGCGTGCACCGCGGGCATGTTGGCGCGGAACGCTTCCAGCACCTGGTCGCGCATGCCGGGCTTCGTGGTGATGATGGCAAGCACGTGGATCATGGTCGTGTCCTCCTGTTCAAGACGGCCTCTGGCGCGCAAGCTTGCCCGCACTGCCATGCGGCGGCAACCGGGGGAGGATGTGCGGCATGAGTTACGAGACGCCCTATGCGGGCCTGAAGGTGGTCGATCTCAGCCAGGGCGTGGCCGGCCCTTATTGTGCGATGCTGCTGGCACAGTACGGCGCCAATGTCATCAAGGTGGAGCCTACGGAAAGCGGCGATTGGAGCCGCGGACTCGGCGTGCGTTACGGTGACAACACGGCGTATTCGATTCCTTCCAACCTGGGCAAGCGTTCCATCGCGCTTGACCTGAAGCAGGAAGCCGGACGCACGGCGTTGTGGCGGTTGATCGCCGGCGCCGACGTGTTCCTGCAAGGTTTCCGCCCCGGCGTGATCGAGCGGTTGGGCTTCAGCTACGCGGACGTATCCGAACGCGAGCCGCGCATTCTGTATCTATCGGTCTCGGGGTTCGGCCAAACCGGACCGCTGTCGGAACGTCCGGCGATGGACCCGGTGTTGCAGGCCTATACTGGGCTGATGGCGGAGAACAAGGGCGAGGACGGGGTGCCGCACCGCATCCCGATCATTTCGATCGACATGAGCACGGCGCTCTATGCGTTCACGGCCGTTGCAGCGGCGTTGCATGCGCGGCGCGACATGCCGCACGGCCGGCATATCGAGGCCAGCCTGATGCAGGGCGGCGCGAGTCTCCAGGTGGTACGGCTGATGTCGTCGTATCTGGAAGGCGGCGTCGTCACACCGGTGGTGCCGCCCAACGGCGTGCATCGCACGGCGGATGGTTGGATTTCCGTGACCGTGGTTCGACCGTTCGAGTGGGTGGGATATTGCACCGCGATGGATCTGCCGCTGTTTGCGGCCGATCCGCTGCTGCAGACCGCGGACGGCCGAAAGGAGCACGCGGCGGAGATCAGCGCGGTGATCCGGCCTTTGCTGGCATCGCTGACGACGGCGGAGGTTTCGTCGCGGCTGGCAGCGCAGCGGGTGATGCACGAGCAATTGAACAGTTATACCGAGTTCGTGCGGCAGAAGCACGTGGAGGAAAGTGGTGCGGTGGCCTGGCTGCAACATCCACAGGTGCCGCAGGCCATGCCGATGCCGAACCTGATCGGGCTACCGGCTTTCGCCGATGGTTCGCCGCGCGGTGTCGCGCCGGCGTTGGGTGAACACACCGAAACGATCTTGCAGGAGCATGGGTATTCGGCGGAGGAGATCGCGGGACTGCGCGCCGAGAAGGTGATCGCGGGGTGACGGCGCGCGTCGTGCAATCAGAACATCGGTCCGCGGTTGGCGGCGCCGCCGTCGATCGTGATGATCGTGCCACCGGTATAGGCCGAGCGATCGGAAGCAAGAAATGCCACCATCCAGCCGATCTCCTCCGGCGTGCCGGCGCGGCCGTATGGTAGCGGTTTCATCAGTTCCTCCCAGCGGTTTTCGTCACCCAGGCGATCCAGCGCACGCTTCTTCATAATGGTTACCAGCCGGTCGGTGGCGACCGCGCCGGGATTGATCCCCACGACGCGCAGCTTGTCCGAGGACGCAGCGCCGCCCAGCGCCTTGGTGAATGCCATCAGCCCGGCGTTACCGGTTGACCCGGCGATGTAGGTGGCGTCCATCCGCTCGCCCGCCATGCCGAGCACGTTGACGATCACGCCGCGCTCGCGCTGTTTCATCAGCGCATAGAAGCGGCGGCACATGTTGATGTAGCCGTAAACTTTCAGATCCCACGCCGCGCGCCAACGATCCTCGGTTATCTCCTGCAGGTTTCCACCCGGGATCGCGCCGGCATTGTTCACCAGGATATCGATGTCCGGGTGTTGTTCTGCCAGCCGATCGACATTGCGGCTGTCGGAGATGTCGTACGCATGCACCTCGGCACGGACATTGTGCCGCGCGGCGATCCTGGCGCGAGCCGCATCCAGGTCGGCCTGGGTGCGCGACACCAGGATGACGTTCACGCCTTCTTCCGCCAGCGCCTCGGCCGCGGCGTAGCCGATACCCTTCGAAGCGCCGGTAACCAGCGCCGTCTTGCCACGCAAATGCAGGTCCATCTCAGTTCCTCCCTGACGGGCATTCGATGCGATAGAATGCCACGGCGTTGCCGGCAAACAACTTCTGGCGGTCGGCATCCGGCAGATCGGCCGTGATCTGCTTGAAGCAGCGATAGATCCAGTCCCAACTCGCCTTGACCCCGTCCACCGGATAGTTGGAAGCGAACATACAACGGTCCACGCCGAACGTCGCGATCGTCTCGCGAATGATCGGTCCGTTCAGCGCCACGGTCCAGGCCAGGTTCTTCACGGTGAACCCCGAGATTTTGCACCAGACGTTCGGACAGGCCGCCAATGCCTGCATGCCGCGCCGCCACACCGCCACCGCTTCCGGCGAACGGTCGAGCGGATAGCCGGTGTGGTTCAGCACGATGCGCATGGTGGGATGTTCGCGACAGACATCGGCGGCTTCTTCCAGATGGTACCAGGGCACGCGCAAATCCCAGGACAGGCCGTATTGTTCCAGCAACGCCAGGCCTCGTCGCCACTTGGGATCCTGCAGGCTGCGCGGCTGACCGCGCACGCTGCCGTTCGGCCCATCGGCGATCACCGGCTTGGTGCGCACGCCGCGCACCAATGGAAATTGGCAGTGGGCAGCGATGATTTCCTCGGCGTTCGGCGTGTCCACCCAGGCGTGTGCAACGATCGCGTTCGGCATGCCGTGCTGCGCGTGCATTGCCGTGACCCACTCGGTTTCGGCCACCTGCTGGCTGCGGTCGCACTCGGCTTCGACATGCACGGTGGCGGCGACATTGTGCAGCGCCGAATCGCGGCGATACTCGTCGGGCAGGTAGGTGCGGCGGAAACGTGAGTAGTCGCCCAGGAACGTGTGGCTGTTGTCGGTCAGCCACGGATAGCGGATGGCGCCTTCCAGGTCCCACAGGTGGTGGTGGGCGTCGACGATCGGCAGGTCGTCATCATTCATGGTTTGCCTCCTTGATATGAACGCCGTCATACCATCAGGTAGCGGCTGCGAATTTCCGCTTCCTCATGCCGGAATTGCTCCGGTGATGCGCCGTAGACCAGGCGACCCTTGACCATCACATGCAGTTCGTCAGCCACGGCTTCCGCCAGTTTCATGTTTTGCTCCACCAAGAGAATCGTCACGCCCTGTCCGACCAGCAGCCGGATCACCCGTGCCAGTTCGCGCACCACCAGCGGCGCCAAACCCTGACTTGGTTCATCCAACAGCAGCAGCTTGGGATCGCTCACCAGCGCCCTCGCAATCGCCAGCATCTGCTGCTCTCCCCCCGACAGGTTGCCGCCGCGATTGCGTGCGCGCTCCGCCAGCGCCGGGAACAGTTCGAGCAATCTCGGCACGGGCCATGACCGTGCCGGACGGCGTTCGGCCACGCGGATGTTCTCGATCACCGTCAAATCGGGAAAGATCAAGCGCCCTTCGGGAACATAGGCAACGCCGGCACGCGCCACACGATGCGGCGGCCAGCCGGCGATATCGACACCATCCAACATGACCTGGCCGGTCGTAGGCGGCACCAACCCCATCAACGCTCGCAGTGTTGTTGTCTTACCAACACCATTCCGCCCAAGCATCGCGACGATGCGGCCCTGCGCCACAGAGAGATCGACGCCTTGCAGAACGTGGCTTGCACCATAATGTGCGTGCAGGCCGGCGATGCGCAGCATCAGTCGAACCCTCCGAGATAGGCGGCCTGCACGGCGGCATCGGCCCGCACCGTGTCGGGCGCTCCGTCCGCGATCACCGCGCCTCGATGCAAGACGGTGATCTTATGAGCCAGCCGGAACACAACTTCCATGTCGTGCTCTACCAGCAGCACCGTCAGGTCGCCGTCGGACAGCAATCCGGCGAGCGTTTCCACTGCCTGTGCTGTCTCTTCTACCGACAGTCCCTGCGTCGGTTCATCCAGCAATAACAGGCGCGGTCGCTGCGCCAGGGCCATCGCGACCTCCAACAGGCGCTGGTCGCCATGCGACAATAGTCCAGCGGGCCGGCCGGCGATCGGCGTCAGCCCCAATCGTTCGAGCGCAGCGTCGCCGTGCCGCGCAGCGTCGCCGAACACCGGCCCACCGCCGAGCACGCGCCAGCGTTGCGGATGCCTCGCCTGCGCTGCGAGTTGAGCGTTTTCACGTGCCGTCATCTCGGGAAACAACGCGGTGACCTGGAAGGTGCGGGAGATGCCGCGTTGGCAAATCCGATGCGCTGGCAACCCGGTCAGAGGTTCGCCGGCGAAGCGCACCTCGCCCGCGGTCGGCTTCAGCACGCCGGTGACGAGGTTGAACAAGGTGGACTTGCCTGCGCCGTTCGGGCCGATCACCGCGCGGACTTCGCCTGCTTCCACCTGCATCGTCACGCTATCGACCGCGAGGAGGCCGCCGAACCGGCGGGTCAGATCTGCAAGCTCCAGCAGCGCCATCTCGTCAGGCCGTCTTGCTGGAGCGCGGCTGCATGGCGCGTTGAGCCAGCCCCAGGATGCCTTGCGGCGCGAACAATACGAAACCGATGAAGATCGCACCGAAGAACAACGCCCATGAATCGGTGTAGGAACTCAGGTATTGCTGCACCAGCAGGAAGAAGGCCGCGCCGAGGATGGGGCCGGCCAGGGTTCCCGCACCGCCGACGATCACCATGATCAGCACCTGGCCGGAGAACAGCCAGAACAGCAGTTCGGTGTTGGTGAATCCGGCGAATGGTGCGTACAGCGCGCCGGCCAGCCCTCCGAGTGCATAGGCGATGGCGACAACCGCGATCTTGTAGTGCCGCGTGTTGAATCCCAGTGCCCGGGTCTTGGCCTCGTTCTCGCGAATGCCGCGCAGCACTGCGCCGAACGGTGAAGTCACCAGCGCGTGGCAGAACAGGTAGGCCAGGATCAGCAACGTCAGGACCAGGTAATAGAAGCCGGTTCTGGTGCCGAAGATC
>DATHNE010000071.1:0-86603 GCA_035486355.1 Acetobacteraceae bacterium | reverse complement strand
GTGCGCGATGCAGTCGGCGACCAAGGCACGTGACAACCCGCCGGTGCCAATCTCGTTGCCGCCGTCACCGATTGCCGCCGTATCCCAGGGCCCGGCAAGAAATAGACCATCCAGCAACGTCGTCTCAGCGCTGATATCTTCGCCCCGCATGTTGCGTGCCGTGCCGTCCTTTGTGCGGCCGCAGCGTTCGATCGCGATCGCCAGCTTTACGCGATAGGCGCGCCAGGTGGCTATGGCCTCCGCCACGTCGCCGCCCAACGGCACAACGTCGATCGCGACATCGATCGCGTCCGCTGCCGCGAGGGCGGCGACGCATGCGGACACGCAGGGTGCATCGGTGCAGATACGGCACGCGATGCCCACCCGACGGAGCGCACGGGCCAACAGAGCAGTTGCCACCGGTCCATCGGTCTCTGCCGCGGGCGGTATCCCGCCCGGCACGTAAAAGCCAGTGATCAGCCCAATCGGGCCGGGTGTATTGGCGATGGCCGAAACCGCATCGCGCAACCCTCCGCGTGTCGCGGCAAACAGTGGCGCGATGTTGCGGCCAACATCTCGATGAACCACCGCCTCGACGGCGTCGATCAGCGCCGCGCGGTCCACGCGTGGATTACAGCGCGGCGAGCTTGGTGTTGCGGAGGTCGGTGATCAGCATGCTGCCTGGCGCGTGGGTGACGCAGAATTCGGGCTTCACCGACGCCACGACCGACTGCGGTGTCACGCCGCATGCCCAGAACACTGGCAGCTCGTCCGCGCCAACGGGCACCGCGTCACCATAATCCGGCTTCGCAATATCCTTGATGCCGATCAGCGCCGGCAGCCCGATATGCACCGGCGCGCCATGCACCGAGGGAAACCGCGAGGTGATCTGCACCGCGCGGATCGCATCCGCCGGCTTCATCGGCCGCATCGAGACCACCAGCTTGCCGTGGAACATGCCGGCCGGCACGCAGTCCACATTCGTGCGATACATCGGCACGTTGGTGTTGCACGCGATGTGCCGCACTTCGATGCCGTCCTCAATCAGCGCCTCCTCAAACGAGAACGAGCAGCCGATCGCGAACCCCACCAGGTCATCCCGCCACAGATCGCTGACATCGGTCGGCTCGTCGACCAGCTCACCGTGCCGCCAGACGCGGTAGCGCGGCAGGTCGGTGCGGAGATCAAGATCCTCGCCCAGCGACGGAATATACGGGCTGCCCACATCGGTTACGCCGAGCACCGGACACGGTCGCGGGTTGGCCTGCGCGAAGCGCAGGAAGTCGTTGGCCAGATCTTTCGGCAGGATCACCAGGTTTGCCTGCACGTTTCCCGGCGCCAGACCCGAGGTCGGCCCGGTGAACAGACCCTGCCGCATGCGCAGCCGCTCCGCGCGGCCACTGCTGACGCCGATCGAAACGAAGCCGTCCATCACGCTGCCCCCGCCCGCACCGCCTGGAACGCGCCGGTGCCGAACTGTGACTTGTTGATCGGACCTTGATGGTGGTCACTGGCTGTCCCGAGTTCAACCGTGCCCTTCATCCTTCCATCCGCGACGTTGCCATCCAACGAGTAGAAGATCGTCGCGCCTTCATACCGGGTGCGGAACTCGAGGTGCACGCCGTCCGCGCAAAGACTGCCGCTGACCGGGCCGTCAAACTGCTGCGATGTCTGACTGCCAGTAATGGAGCCACCTTGCTGCTGCAATGTCAGCCGGTGCGTCCGCGCCCCATGCAGGAACGAGACCTGCACATCCCAGGCGCCGGAGATGTCGGTCTTCGGCGCCGGGGCCGGCGCGGTCGCCGCGGCGGGAATCATCAGCGCCGCCGCAATCGCGCGGCCGACCTGATCGGCCTCTCCCGCCTGCAATCCGAACGGATCCACCTCCACCGCGTTCGCCGTGGTGGCCATGTCGTCCAGCATCACCCGCGGCTCGCCATCCAACACGCGCAAGCGCAGCGTTTCGCCGTCGAACGGGAACGTCGCGTTGTCCCAGCTCACCACCAGCCGCGGCACCTTCACCACACCCTTGGGCGGGACCACCTTCGTGCTAACACCCGGCATCGTCAGCCGCCCGGCAATGGTCGCCACATCGTCATTCCAGCGCTTCAGCTCCACCGCCGGGTCGCGATGCTCGAACCACACCTCTAGCGCCGCGAGCACGCCGATCACGTCCTCCTTCGACACCTTCATTCCGCGCGCGAAACCCTGATGCGGCGAGGCGTTGCGCCAGGCGGCCTGGATCAAGTCCTTGCGGCCGAGCAGCAGCCCGCTGGTCTGCGGCCCGCGCAGGAACTTGCCGCCGCTATAGATCACCATGTCGGCACCGCGCGTCAGATAGGGGCTCGGCTTCTCGATGTGCTCGGAGGCCGCATCGACCAGCACGGGAATGCCCCGTGGCTTCGCCCGTGCGATGAAATCCTCCAGCTTCACGGCTGAGGTCTCGTCCTGGTTGCCCAACACGAGGATCATCGCCACCGGCTCAATCAGCGCCTCATCCAGCTCGGCGATGGAGCTGATCTCGACGATATGCGTGCCTACCATGCGGACCGCCTGATCATAGGAGAACCGCTGGTTCTTCATCAGGATCACCCGGTTCACCCAGCCATCGGTGAACGGCAGGCGCAAAATCTTTGCCGGGTCATTGCCGGCGACGCAGGCCGTCGTGGCCAGCGTCAGCGCTGCGGCACTGCCGCAGGTCACCATGCCGCATTCCGACCCGGTCAGCTCCGCGATGCGCATCATGGCGCCTTGCATCAGCTCGTCCAGGCTGACGAACTGTCGCGAGGCCTGCGCGACGGCGGCGCGCACCTCCGGTAGCATCAGGCTGCCGGAATGCGCGGTGCGCACGCTGGCGCAATTGATGAACGGCCGGACTCCCAACGCCAGGTACGGGTTGGTGTTGCGGGTCTCGGCCGGGACGTCATTCATCGGGGTAAGGCTCCTTGGGTCGTAGGTTAAGGTATCGGATGGCGTTCCGACGCGGCCGGTCAAGCCCGGCCGCGCCGGCATGGCCCGTGTCAGACGCTCTCGTCCGGCGCGGCGCCAATATATTTATACTGGTGCACGATGTCGTCGTCGGGATATTTCGGGTCATGCTGCACCTGGAAGATGCTCACCACCCGGCTGGTCAGGTCGCCGTTATCGTCGAACGACACCACGCCTTGCAGCGTCTTCGTCTTGCTTGCCTGGATGGCATCCCGCACTGCCTCGCGTGTCACCGGCTTGCCGGTCTTCGCCACCCGCTCGATCGCGTCGAGCACAACCAACGCGGCGTCGTACGCGGTGATTGAGTAATCCGACGGCTGCAGGTTGAACTTGGCTGCGAAGCGCTTGACCCATGGCTCCAGTGTGTCTTGCTGGATCATGTGCGGGCTGGCGACCGTTGCATACCATCCGTTCGCGGCGGGGAAGCCGGCGCCTGACAGCACCGACGGCCCATACATGCCATCGCCGCCAGCTTTCAGCATCTTCGGCACGATGTCATATGATTGCTTGGCCAGCTTCACGCCAGCCTGCGCGTCGCCACCGTAATAGATCAGGTCTGGGTTGAGCCCTTTGATCTTCGTCAGCGCGGCTGTGTAGTCGGCCGCCTTGGGGTCAAGCCGGTCATGGCCCAGGACTTTGATGCCCTTTTTCGCGGCACGGTTCTCGAATGCCGTGGAAATGCCAATCCCGTACGCGCCGCTGTCATCCAGCCCGTACATCGTCTTCACCTTGATCACGTCGGCGAAGTAGTTGGCGAGATTCGGCCCCTGATACGCATCTGTGGTGACGGTGCGGAAATACACCGCCTTCCCCGCCGGGCGGTACAGGCCGGCGAATTTCGGATCGGTGATGTCTGGGTTGGTCGAGGTCGGCGTGATGGTCGCCAGCCCACCCTGGCTGAAGATCGGCGACATCGCCTTGCCGGGTGTGGAGCTCATGGGCCCCAGCGCCGCGACGCAGGTCTTGTCCGCAACCATTTTGCGGACATTCACCGCCGCCTGCGCCGGATCATACTGCCCGGCGGTCGCCGTGCCGTCGTCGAGGAGCAGGACATTGATGTGATAGCCGGCCGGGCCGCCCTTGGCGTTCGCCTCATCGATCGCCATCAGGAACCCGTCCTTGATGCGAACCGCGGTATCGGCGTCCGCCCCGGTGAGAGACAGGTCGATGCCCACGGTGACGGACTTCTCTGCTGCCCTCGAGATCGAGGGTACCGCAAGTCCGGCCAGCGCGGAGCTGGCAGCCAATCGAAGTGTCGAACGGCGACTGATCGTGGTCATAACCTGCCTCCCTATCGGTGGTTGTGGATTACATCAGGATAGTGCCCCTTCGCGCTTCAGCGCGCGGATGGTGCTGCGGAAGGCGTCGATCGTGACAGCCATCTCGTCGTCGCCATGCGTGGCGGAGATGGTGCCTGACGGCCCGGAGTTCACATCGACACCGTTCACCAACATGCCCATCCGCAGCGCGTTGGCGAAGCCGTCCTTCTTCGCGTTGATCATCTTGGCGATATACGCCGTCGCATCAAACTGGCCCGGCGTGATGTCGTCCTTGTCGGGGTTTGTGTAGACATGGAAGCCGGAGTAGGAGCCGTGCACGGCCATCTTCACCTTCTCCTCCAGCAGCACCTCATTCATCCGTTTGCGCAACGTCTCGCCATAGGCATTGGCCTTTGCGTTGGCATCGGTGGTGGACAGGATTTCCAACGTTGCGATGCCTGCCGCGGCTGACACCGGATTGGCGTTGAACGTGCCGGGATGCGCGATCTTCTCGATCCCCTTTGCCTTGGTGCGCTTGAAGTCCAGCAGGTCAAGGATGTCGCGGCGTCCGCACACCGCGCCGCCCGGCATGCCGCCGGCCAGGATCTTCGCCAGCGTGGTCATATCCGGCGTGATGCCCAGCACCTGCTGCGCGCCACCAGGGGAACAGCGGAAGCCGGTGACGACCTCGTCGAAGATCAGAATTGTGCCGGTATCCTTGGTCAGCGTGCGCAGCGTCTTGAGGAACGCCTGCTCGATTGGCATGCGGCCGAAATGTGCACCCGTCGGCTCCAGGATCGCCGCAGCGATGTCGCGATGCTGCTCGAAGATCTTGATCAGCCCGTCGGTATCGTTCGGATCGCACAGCAGCACGTGGTCAGCGATGCCGCCCAACACCCCGGCGCTTGCGCTGCCATCGAAGTGGTCATGATGACCGTTGGTCATGTGGTCGTGCCAGCCGTGGAAATGGCCACGGAAGCGCAGCAGCTTGGTTCGCCCGGTGTAGGCGCGCGCCAGCCGCAGCGCCATCAGCGTCGCCTCGGTGCCCGAGGAGGTGAAGCGCACGCATTCCGCCGACGGCACCATCTGGCACACCAGCTCCGCCCAGCGCACCTCAAGCTCGTGGCAGGCGCCGAAATGGGTGCCCCTGTCCAGCGCCGCGTGCACCGCCGCCAGCACCTTCGGGTGATTGTGCCCCAGGATCAGCGCGCCATGGCCACCGAAATAGTCGACATACTTGTTGCCATCGACGTCCCACTTCAGTGGTCCGGCGGCTCGCGTGACGTAGATCGGATACGGGTCGAAGTTGCGGCTGTCATGTGCCAGCCCGCTGGGCAGCACCGCCTGGGCCTGTGCGGCGAGGGCGGCGGAGCCCGGGGTGATGGATTCGTAGGTCGAGAGCAGGGTGGCATTCGGCAGCGTCGTCGTGGACATCGGTCACTCCCCCATGGGTCGGATGGAGTATAGCGCGTCCTGCCCGGCCGGCCAGCAGCCACCCCTAATGCGTGCGCAACCGCCCCCCGCGCTGGCGCAGCAGGTGCGCCGCAGCCAGCAGGGATGCGGTCAGCACAACGGTCAATGTGGACACCGCCGCGATTGTCGGATCAATTTCGAAACGAAGATCATCCCACATGCGCCTTGGCAGGGTTACCGCGCCGGAGCCAGACAGGAACAGCGCCGCGATCAGCTCGTCGAAAGAGGTGATGAAGGCGAACAGCGCCCCCACCAGCACGCCCGGGCGGATCAGCGGCAAGGTCACCTGGCGGAACGTGCCCCATGGCGTCGCGCCCAACGACAGCGATGCCTGTTCCAGCCGCCGATCGAACCCGGCCAGGCTCGCGGTGACGCTGGTGACAACGAAGGGCACCGCCAGGCAGGTCTGCGCCAGTACCAGGCCCACAGGGCTGCCGACCAATCCGTAGCGGGAATAAGCGTAGTAGATGCCGATGGCCACCACGATCACCGGCACGATCATGGGTGACAGGATCAGTGCCGCCGCGGCGGTGCGCAGCGCGGGCTTCAACCGCGCGAGACCCAGCGCCGCGAGGGTTCCCAAGACAGTTGCCAGCACCACCACACAGGCGGCAACCGAAAGACTAAGTCCGGTTGCCGCCAACCATTCGTGGCTGGCGAAGTATTCGCGATACCACCGCAGGCCGAACGCTGGCGGTGGGAACGTCAGATAGGTCGCCGAGGAGAACGACAGAACCACGATCACCAGGATCGGCAGCGCCATGAACAGCAGCACCAGTGCAACCACGGTCCCCAGGGAGAGGCGCACGATCATCGTCCGGCCACCCGCAGCACGTTGCGCACGCCCGGCAGGCGCTGGAACACTGCCAACATCACCAGTGTCGCGGCCAACAGCGTCGCCGACAGGCACGATGCGTATGGCCAGTCGATCAGCTCTACCTGCTGCGAGATCAGCATCGACAGCAGCATGTCGTGTGGCCCGCCGACCAACATAGGTGTGATGTAGAAACCGAGCGACAGCACGAACACCAGCAGCACACCAGCAGCGACGCCTGGCATCGACAGCGGCAGGACCACCTGGCGGAAGGTGCTGAACGGCGTCGATCCCAGCCCGGCCGCGGCGCGCGGCAGTGCGGGGTCGATCTGCCGCAGCACGCTGGCGATCGGCAGGATCATGTAGGGCAACAGGATGTGGATCATCGCGATATAGACCGCTATGGGGGTGTTCAGCAGCTTCAGCGGTGAATCGATCAGGCCGGCGGCGGTCAGCGCCTCGTTTACTAACCCATGGCGACCTAGCAGCACCATCCAGGCGTAGCTACGCACCAGCACGCTGGTCCAGAACGGCAACAGAACAAGCACCAGCACCACTGCTGCGGGCCCGCGCGGTAAGCGAGCCAGCGCCAACGCGACGGGATACCCCAGCAGCAGGGCGCCAATGGTGACGACCAGCGCGGTGCGCAGCGTGGTCCAGAAGACGTGGAAGAAGACAGTGTCGTGCGCGAGCTGGCGATAGTTCTCCAGCGTCCAATTCGGGTCGGATACGCTACGCATCAGCATCGCCGCGACGGGCAATGCGTAGAACACCAGCATGTACAGGACTAGCGGCAGCGTCAGCAGCAGCGGGGATGGGTTCCAGTGGCGCCTTACGCGTGACGCAGTGGGTATCGCAATCGATAGGACGACGCTCAAGTGGGTTGCCTCACACCGCCACCGTGTCGTCAACGGCCCAGACGATGTCCGCCGTCTCGCCGACGACCCGCCGCCGCACGCCGGCGCCGGACGGTTCCTTCAGCACGATCGTGACGCCGCCCGCACTCTGGCATTGGTAACGACAACGTTCGCCGGCAAACACCGCCTCCACCACTGTCGTCCGCAGTCGGTTCGAGCGAGCACCATCCGCGACGGCCGCGTCGGCAAACCGGATTCGCTCCGGCCGTGCCGTCAGCGTGATTTCGGCGCCGACCCGTGCCGATCCCGCCATCGCTCCACGCACGATCCCGCCGGCACACTCAGCCACCACGATCCCATTCTCAACGCTGCGCACCGTCCCGGATAGAAAATTCGATTCCCCAATGAATGAAGCAACGAACCGGTCGCATGGCCGGTCGTAGATCTCTTCAGGTGATCCCACCTGCGCGATCAGCCCTTCATTCATCACAGCCACACGATCAGACATGGTCAGCGCCTCTTCCTGATCATGCGTCACGTAAATGAACGTGATCCCCAGATCCGCGTGCAGCCGCCGCATTTCCAGTTGCAGGCTTTCGCGCAACTGCTTGTCAAGCGCGCCCAGCGGTTCATCCATCAACAACAATCGAGGTCGGAACACGATCGCCCGTGCCAGTGCCACACGCTGCTGCTGGCCACCTGACAATTGCCGAGGATACCTCGTCTGGTACCCCGGCAGCCGCACCAGCTCCAGGCTCTCCTCCACCAGCCGCGCCCGCGTCGTGCGATCGACGCCGCGCTGCTTCAGCGGAAACGCAATGTTCTCCGCCACGGTCAGGTGCGGAAACAGCGCATAGTTCTGGAACACCATGCCGATGTTGCGCTTGTACGGTGGTAATCCCACGACCGACTTGCCGTCGATCGCGATGTCGCCGGCACTCGGCATCTCGAACCCGGCAATCATCATCAGCGTGGTGGTCTTGCCCGACCCGCTCGGTCCTAACAAAGTCAGAAACTCACCGGAACGAACATCCAACGACACGCCGCGTACGGCACCCACGCCGTCGAAGCGCTTCTCCAGGCCGGACAAGAAGACCGCGGCGCCCTGACCCGCGGTCATCACGCCGGTGCCGTCCATCGCCTAGCTCAACACCCACTTGTTCCACTTGCCGATCACTGCATCGCGGTTGTCTGCCCACCAGGCGTAATCATACGGCACCAGCTTCGGCCTGATGGCGGCGGAGCTCGGCAGCACCTCCAACTGCTTCGGCGCGATATACTGATCGGACTCACTGTTCACCGAGCCGTACGGGATCAACGAGGATAGCCGCGCCTGCGAGATCGCCATCGTGCCGAACCCGAGGAACTTCATCGCGTTCGCTTTGTTGGGTGATCCCTTCGGCACCGCCCAGCAATCGCGCTTCAGCATGCCCTGCGGCCAACTGATCGCTGCTGGCACGCCCGCTGCCTGGATCGCCGCCATGCGGCCATTCCACACCGAGGTGGCGACGACCTCCTTATCCGTCAACATCTGCGTCGGCACCGCGCCGGTCTCCCACCACTTCACCACGCTGCCCTTGACCTTGTCGTAACTGGCGAACGCTGCGTCGATGTCGATCGGATACACTTTGTCCGCCGCCACGCCCACCGCCATCAGCGCGAATTCCAGCTCCGGTGTGCTCGGCCCCGCACCGCCCAGCGCACGGTCGCCCGGGAACTTCTTGGTGTCCCAGAAATCCGCCCAGCCCACCGGCACCGCACCCTTGAACGCATCGGTGCGGTAGGCCATCACCTCGGCCCACACCAGCATGTCCAGCGCGTAGTCGTATCGGTATATTGGATCGATATGTGCCGTATCCACAAGGTCGTAGTCGATCATCTCGAAATAATCGCCGTGCTTCATCAGGCTGCGCACGGTGCCGCGGCTGAGCTGGACCACGTCCCACTCGACGTTCTTGGTCTCGACCATCGCCTTCACCTTGTTGATGTTGGCGCCGTCGAAATCCATCATCTTCACGCCGGCCAGCCGACCGAACGGCTCGTAATACGCCTTACGCTGCGCATCCTGCGCGCTGCCGCCATAGCCTGCGATGCGCAGCTCCCCGCTGCCCTTCAGCTGCTCGGGAATCGCGGTGTACTCAGCCAGTTTCACCGCCTCTTCGGCGCGTGCGCCACGCATTCCGGCGAAGCCGGCTGCGGCCCCAAGGGCCAGGAACGCACGACGGTCGAGCTCGGTCAGCATCGGGGGCATGGCAATCCTCCTCAGAATTCCAACAGATTGTCGCGGAACTGCGTGTGGCTGTACGCGGCGCGTACCAAGCCGCGATCCTGCAGGGCCGGGATCAACCCATCCTCGATCTCGGCCAGCGTACGGCGATGCACGTTCGGCATTGAGAACAGAAACCCGTCGCCGCCAGTTTCCTCCATCACTTCTCCCATGCGGGCGGCGATGGAGTCCGGCGTGCCGACCAGCTCGACCGAAAGGCTGGTGACACTGTCATCGGTCATCGTCGCGCGGATGGAGCGGCCGGCAGCCCTGGCGCGAAACTCATCCAGGTTCTGCTGATGGCCGTTGGTGGTGACGTCGGCCGGCAACGGCTTGTCCAGGTCGAACTTGCCGAAGTCGATATTTGTCACCTTACCGAAATGTGCGAGGCGTTGCGCCAGCGTTGCCTCGGCGCGCGCGGCACGGGCCCGCTTCCGCTGCTGCGCCTCCTCGTCGGTTTCGCCGATGATCGGCGCGACCAGGAACAACACCTTGCACGAGTCGGGATCGCGCCCGCACGCGATCATGCGTTTGCGCACGTCGTCACGATACGCCTGCATCGCGGCAGTCCCCTTGGTATGGGCGACGATGGTGTCGGCATGTTGGGCTGCAAACTGGCGCCCGCGCGGCGAGCCGCCGGCCTGCGCGATCACCGGCTGACCCTGCGGCGCCGGGCCGGAGTTTAGTGGGCCGCGGGTCTTGAAGAAGCGGCCTTCATGATTGACCGCGTGCACCTTGGTGGGGTCGACCAGCACGCTGTTGTGACGGTCGGCGATGATGGCACCCGGCTCCCATGACGCCCACAGGCCCTTCACCGCCCGCATGTATTCGTCGGCCATGTCGTAACGCAGATCGTGTTCCGGCATGCCGGGCAGGCCGAAATTCATCGCCGCGAAATCGGAGCTGCCAGTGACTGCGTTCCAGCCGATACGACCTTGGGATACCTGGTCGAGCGACGCGACCAGACGGGCCAATAGGTAGGGATGGTAGGCATAGGTGCCGAAGGTGGGCACGATGCCGATGCGCGATGTGACGGTGGTCATCAGCGACGCGACCACTGATGGGTCCTGCCGCGGCACCGCGATGGCGTTCTTCAGGTAGATCTCGGTCGACCCGCCGAAGCTTTCCCCGACGTAGGAGGAGTCCTCGATCAGGATGTAATCGAAGCAGGCGCGTTCCAGGCAGCGCGCCATGTCCAGGAACAGCGCCGGCACCATCCAGCTCTGGCCGATATGCCCGGTCCAGGGCTCGCCCCAAGCCTGCACGCTGGAGCCCTGAAGGAACCAGCCCAGGTGGAACGGTTTCGCGGCCATGGCCCCTGCTCCTGTCAGTTAGATGGTGTTGGAGGCGCTTGTCGGCTCCTTGGTGGTTGCGGATGCAATCGGTGTACCGCCATCACGACCTGATTCCGGGCCAGCTCCTGCGATCCGCGCCACATTGCTGGGCAACGTGCTCACTCAATGAGCCATCGCCATTGCCGGGATGCTCTCCGACGCCTTCCAGAATCGCCCTACCGAGTCCGCATGAGCGAGTCGTGCGGCCGCATCCTCAGCCTGTGGCGCAGGCTCATGATCGAAATGCCCGTAGCGGTCGATCCCGCGCACCAGCGATGCCGACAACCGCGTGGCGCCCACATGCCGCACATGCGTGGGGATGTAGCTGACGCCGATGCCGATGCGCCGTGTGTCAGTGTGGTTGATGCCGGAGCGGTGGAACGACAGCGTGTGGTGGAATGAAACCTCTCCTGCGCGCAGCACCAGATCGATCGCGCGATCCTCCTCGATCGAGTCGGCCAGAGTCTGGCCGCGCGACAGCATCGCCCGCGGGTCCGGCTGGTCGAAATGCGGCCGCTGCCCGGTGGCGTGGGAGCGGGGGATGATCTGCACGCAGCCGTTTTCCGGTGTGGAGTCGGTCAGCGCCACCCAGGCAGTGACGTGCTCGAACGGCGTCAGTCCGAAATAGGTGGCGTCCTGATGCCAGGGCACGAAGCTCTCGCTGTGCGGTTCCTTCAGCCAGACCGTGGTGTGGAACACCATGATGTCGGGGCCGATCAGATCCTGCACGCAATCCAGGATGCGCGTGTGGCGCACGAGTTCGGCGGCCCAGGGGAACAGCAGGTAAGGTTTCACCCGGTTGGTGGATTGCTTGCGGCCGCCGTCCTTGACGAGCGGCCCGCAGCACCGCTCGCAGCCGGCGCGGTAATAGGCGGTCTCGGCCCCCGTCAGCAGCGGCCGGCCGGGCAGGTAGCCGTCGGTGGCGTAGCGGTCGATCTCGACGGTGTTCAGCATGAAGGCCTCCCGGCGTCTGGAACCGGATGCGTCTGTGGGGTCATCATGGACCATGCCGAACCGGAAGGGCCAGCACGGATGAGCGCGACATCTTCCACCGACCCGCTGCTGACGCCCTTCCAACTGCGCCATCTGACGCTGCGCAACCGGCTGATGAGCACCTCGCACGAGCCGAATTTCGGCGAGGATGGCATGCCGAAGGACCGCTATCGCCTGTATCACCTGGAGAAGGCCAAGGGCGGCATCGCTCTGACCATGACGGCGGGATCCGCGGTGGTGTCGCCTGACTCGCCGCCTGTCTTCGGCAACCTGTTGGCCTACAAGGACGAGATCGTTCCCTGGATGCGGCGCCTGGCGGACGACTGCCATGCCCTTGGTACTGCGGTGATGATCCAGATCACCCATCTCGGCCGCCGCACGGTGTGGAACAAGGCCGACTGGCTGCCTGTGCTGGCGCCCTCGCCGGTGCGCGAGGCTGCCCACCGCGCCTTCCCGAAGGCACTGGAAGATTGGGACATCGCTCGCATCGTCGCCGACTACGCCGCAGCGGCGCAACGCATGGAGGCCGCCGGCCTGGATGGCATCGAGCTCGACGCCTACGGCCATCTGCCCGATCAGTTCTGGTCGCCCGCGACCAACCAACGCGACGACGAGTACAACGGCAGTCTCGACAACCGGCTGCGCTTCATTCGCCAGGTGCTGACCGCGATCCGTACCGCCACGGACCCGCGCTTCATCGTCGGCGTGCGCCTGGTCGCCGACGAGGACTGGCAGATCGGCCTGTCGCGCGAGGAGGGTGTGGAGATCGCGCGCCGTCTGGTGGCCGACGGACGAGTGGATTTCCTCAACGTTATCCGTGGCCACATGGACACCGACGCGGCCCTGACCCGTGTGATTCCGATCATGGGCATGCGTGCCGCGCCGCATCTGGACTTTGCCGGCGAGGTTCGCGCCGCCACGCGCATCCCGGTGTTCCACGCCGCGCGCATCCAAGATATCGCCACCGCGCGGCACGCCATCGTGTCGGGCAAGCTCGACATGGTCGGCATGACCCGGGCCCACATCGCCGAGCCGCACATCGTCAAGCTGCTCATCGAGGGGCGTGAAACGGAGATCCGTCCCTGCGTCGGTGCGACCTACTGCCTCGACCGTATCTATGAAGGCAATGACGCCGTCTGCGTGCACAACCCCGCCACCGGACGTGAAGCGACGATGCCCCACGTCATCGCGCGCGATGCGGCACCGGCACGCAAGGTGGTGGTGGTCGGCGCTGGACCGGCGGGGCTGGAGGCCGCCCGCGTCGCAGCGGCACGTGGCCATACGGTGGCGCTGTTCGAGGCGGCGGATAAGCCCGGCGGGCAGATTTTGCTGGCCTGCCGGTTGGCGCGGCGGAAGGAGCTGATCGGGATCGTCGATTGGCGGATGGAGCGATTGACGGCGATGGGGGTGACACCACGATTCTCCACATATGCCGATGCCGATGACGTGTTGGCCCAATCGCCGGACCTGGTGATCCTGGCAACCGGCGGCGTGCCGAATACCGCCGTGTTGACTGAGGGCAATGACCTCGTCGTCTCGACCTGGGACATACTTTCCGGCGCCGTCGCGCCGGCGTCGCGCGTGCTGGTGTTCGACGACAACGGCGGCCATCAGGCCATGCAGACCGCCGAGCTGCTGGCGGAGTCTGGGCGCGCCGTGGAGATTGTCTCGCCGGAACGCTATTTCGCACCCGAGATGGGCGGCATGAATCACACACTCTATGCCGCCGCCTTCCATAAGCTCGGCGTGCGCATCACGATCAATGCGCGTCTGTTGTCAGTGCGGCGCGAGGGCAATGCCTTGCGGGCGACGATCGGCTCCGATCATGGGCCAGAACGCTACGAGCGCATGGTCGATCAGGTGGTCGTCGAACACGGCACGCTGCCGCCGACGGAGCTCTATGAGGCACTGCGTCCCACGTCGCGCAATCTCGGCGAGATCGACTATACCGCGCTGCTGACCGGACAACGGCAAGAGCTGGTGCGCAATCGCTCCGGCCGGTTCCAACTGTTCCGCATTGGCGATGCGGTCAGCAGCCGCAACATTCACGCCGCGATCTATGATGCGCTGCGATTGGTGAAGGATCTCTGACGGCAAGCAGTCTCAGCCGTGCCCACGTTCCTCGCGCCACAGTTCCAGTTTCTCCTGCACCGGGCGGTCCGAGAAACTGAACAGCACGGCCTCACCATCCGGCCGGTGACGGTGTGTGTGCCAGCTCGGCACTACGAAGACATCGCGTGGCTTCCAGCGAAACACCGTGTCGCCCACGATGGTCTCGCCCGTGCCTTCCACGGCGACAAACACCGTGCCGTCCGTGCTGCGGTACGGCGCGGTGGCAAAATCCTTTGGCAGCACTTGCATGAAAGCCCCGATCGTCGGCATCGCATGATCGCCGGTCGCTGGATTGACGTAGCGCAGCTTGTGTCCATGGCAGGGATCGGGATCGCTGTTGTGGGCCATCGTCGCGAGGGCCTCGCGTGTGCGTGCATAGGGATACGCGAACACCGGAGAACTCTTCATCGTTGGCTTCCAGTCCACCGGCAGCATGTTGGCGCCGAACCGCGCCAGGCTGTCGCCGACAGGGCGCGCCTCTGTCTGGCTCTCGGCATTTGCCGGCTCGGCGAAACTCACATCCAGCAGGCGGATGATCGGGATATCCAATCCATCGAGCCATACCACAGGATTGTTCGTTTCGTTGCCATGATCGTGCCAGGTCCAGCTCGGTGTGATGATGAAGTCCCCCGGCTCCATCAATGCGCGCTCACCTTCCACCGCGGTGTACGCGCCGCTTCCCTCGATGACGAAACGCAACGCCGACTGCGCGTGCCGATGTGCTGGCGCCACTTCGCCTGGCATGATCAGCTGCATCCCTGCGAACAGCGCATGCGTCACCGACGTGTGCCCATGCAGTCCTGGATTTTCCAGGATCAGCACGCGGCGCTCGGCTTCTCTCGCGGTGATCAAATCGCCTGCCTGCATCAAGTGGGGACGCACCACATTGTCGTAGTCCCACAGCACGGGCGCAGCCGGCGTGGTCGGTGCGCGGGTAACAAGAGAATGAAGCCTTTCCCATAACGGTGCGAGGTTATGTTTCCCGATCGCATCATAGAACGCCTGCCGCGGGTTGGATGGTGTTGCGTCGTTCATCGACGTTTCCTCCTGGCGAAGCTGATTTGCCGTGTGCAGATCATGCGATTGTCTGCGCCGGTGCGCAAATAGTCGCGCCGCCCCCCTCCGCTGCTTACACTTTCTTCGCAATCATACGCCGAAAATGAAAAGCGCCGACCGGGAATAGCCTGGCCGACGTTTCAAAGCAGAAAACGATGAGCGACTATCGCAGTCCCTAGTGGCACATTGTGGTGATCTTGCTCCTCAGGGTCAAGATCACTTCAATCGCCGATGAGAGGCGGGCCAATCCGTGCGTGGGCTGGCCTACTCCTTCATATCCCCACGCCTTCAGACAACTGTATGCGCCGCCACCATCTTACGCCCGCATCACCAACCCGCCGTCGACATGCAACGCCTGTCCAGTGATATACGCCGCCGCCGGCGAGACCAGAAACGCGACCGCCGCCGCCACGTCATCAGGCAACCCAAGCCGCCCTAGCGGAATCCGCACCGCCTGCGCCGCCGCCTGTTCCGGCGTGAACGCGGCGTGCGTACCGGCATCCTTGCGAATGAAGCCAGGCACCACCGTGTTCACCGTCACGCCCGCCGGCGCCAGCTCGATTGCCAGCGCGCGCACCAGCGCCTCGGTCGCCGCCTTCGCCGCGGCGGATGCCGGGAACACTGCGATGTCTGTCCGGAAGGCATGCGCGACGAAACTGGAGATCGCGACGATGCGCGGATTGCGCCCCTGTTGCAGATGCGGCATCGCCGCCCGCGCCAGACGAAAGAAGGCGCCCTGGATCGCCGCAATCGAGCGCATCATACCGCCATCAGTTTGCTCAGCGAACTTGGTGCGGTCAGCGAATCCGGCATTGCTGACCAGGACGTCCAGCCCACCGAACTGCTCGACCGCCTGAGCGACAATCGCGCCGGCCGTGTCGGATTCAGACAGATCACCCAGCGCCAGCGCTGCGTCTCCACCGGTGGCGCGTACCGCTTCCACCACGGTCGCGGCGCCTTGCCGGTTTTGCCGTGTGTGTACCAGGATCGCGCTGTCCGGTCCCGCCAGCGCGCGACACACCGCCGCGCCGATCCCACTTGCCGCGCCCGTCACCAGCGCGACGCGGCGACGTTCGGCCACGGCTATTCCGCCGCCAGGGCTGCGACCGTCGGCGACGGCTGCAGGTTGTACCTGGTGAACGTGCGGTTCAATGCCGGCAGCGGGCAGATCTCCATCCAGCCTTCGGCCGGCTTCATCACGATCATCATCACGGTTGCGGATAGATTGTCACCGGTCGCGGCGGGTCGCGGCGGACGGCAAACCGCGAACGGCGTGGCGAAATCATCGAAGAATGCCGCCTTCAGGTCGTCCATGCCGATCGTGCCGCGCTTCGGTCCCAGATGCCCCCGCACCCGCTGTGCGCGATAGGCGGAATCCGGCGTCGTTGGCAGGCCGGTGTCCTTCAGCTTCGCCAGCGCCGCCGGGCTTTCGAAATGGTTGGCGTGTACCAGCAGGCCGTTATCAGGCTGCAGCACGAAGCTTTCGTCCGGCGCACTTTCGATATCCACCGCCGCGCCGCCGGCATGGCTCAGCATGATGTTGTTGGAGACCCATTTAGGCGTCGCATAGATGGTCTGGATGCCCAGGGCGAAATGCGGACTTTCCAGTGCGCGCCGGCGCAGCAGGACCAACGGCACGCCGGGTGCGCGCCCATCGCGATCAGAGCCAAGGAAGTTCGCCGTCAGCGCCACGCCGGCGCTGTTCATACCGCACCGCGCCAGGCCACCTGCTTCCGTGAACGTCAGCACGTCCGGCCCGTCCTCACGCGCAATCCGCAGTACCACCCCCGTCTCGGCGCATTCCGCCCGCCAATCCCAGTTCTGTCCGTGCAGCAGCTTTCCATCGGCGGACGCCTCCGCCAGCACGATCGCCCCGGTGCACCCGTCCTGCTCCGCGGTGCGCCTCGCCTGTGCCAACAGCTCGGTCCGCGCATTCACCACCACGACATGCTCCATCGGGCACTTCGCACCCTCCGCGATGCCCCGCATCTCCTCCAGAAATGCCGGCTCGAACCGTTCGATGATCGGCATCAGCGTCTCGACCAGCTCCCGCACCCGCGCTGCGCCCAGCTTCTGTTTCTCGAACGCTGTCAGGTAGATCTCAGCCGAACGATGGATCCGCGGCGCCGCGACGGCACCGTATTGGCGGCCACGCTCCCGTGGTGGGCCGGCAAGGTCGATCAGGGGGAACGGTGTCGGCGTAACCATGCTGCTGGATCCTGTCGCGGTGTGGTTTCCGTTGAAGACATAGACGCGGACATGTCAAATTGACCAGTGGCAGCCGGGCAGGGGTAGACGATGCGGACGGTGGATTTCACCCAGATGAAGGATGGCACGCAGCAGGAATACCTTCTGCTGCACGAGTACGAGAAGCAGCATCACACTATGACCGCGGACCGGGTGCTGCGTGAGCTGCGCAACGCGGATGAGGAAACCATCGCCGGCTATCGCATCACCCGGCTGCAGCACGGCCTGCAAAGCGCCACCCGTGCGCTGCGGGAAGGCGCTGACATCGACTGGATCGTTGCGGCGCTGCTGCACGACATCGGCGATGGCCTGGCGCCGCAAAACCACGACCGCATGGCCGCCGAGGTCATGCGCCCCTTCCTGCGTGAGGAATGCACCTGGGTGGTGGAACACCATGGAGCCTTCCAAATGGTCTATTACGCGCACCATTACGGCTGGGACCCGAACGAGCGAGACAAGTATCTCGGCCACCCGTATTTCGGGTCATGCGCCGATTTCTGCGCACGTTGGGATCAGTCCGCCTTCGACGACGGCTACGCAACCGAACCGCTGGAAACCTTCGAGCCGATGGTACGCGAGGTGTTCGCCCGCAAGGCGTACGATCCGGCGGTGTTGCAGCCTGGCGTCGTCAAAGGTCTGCCGCCGCCGGCTCAGGCGGCGTAAGCGTCGCCCACGGTCATTGCGAGCAGCGTAGCGAGCGAGCAATCTCGGGCCACTGTGGCACGCTCGCCGATGTGCTCTCGGATCGAGATTGCTCGTCGCTACGCGTCTCGCAATGACATGAGGTCGCATATGCGCTTCTCCCGTATGGTCAACGTGATCGGTGTCCACACTGGTGGCGAGCTGAACGAAGTCATCACCGGCGGCGTTCTGGACGTTCCCGGCGCGACCATGTTCGACAAGATGAACCACCTGCGCACGCAAGGTGACGACCTGCGCCGGTTCCTGCTGAATGAACCGCGCGGCCGCGTCTCGCAATGCGTCAACCTGGTCCTGCCATCGTCGCACCCTGACGCGGCGGCCGGCTTTGTCATCATGGAGTCGGAATATTACGTCCCCATGTCTGGCTCCAACACGATCTGTACAGTGACCGCGCTGCTGGAGACCGGCATGATCCCGATGCAGGAGCCGGTCACCCGCTTCAACCTGGAAGCCCCTGCCGGCCTGGTCGCCATCACCGCCGACTGCGCCGACGGCAAGTGCCGCAGCGTGACCTTCGCCAACGTGCCCGCCTTCGTCTTCGCGCTGGATCAGACGATCGACGTCCCCGGGCTGGGTCAAATCACCGTCGATGTCGCCTATGGCGGCATGATCTACGCGCTGGTGGACGCGACGAAGCTGGGCTTCGAGATCACCCCGAATGAGGCACGTGCTCTGGTGGAACTGGGCGAACGCATCAAACGTGCCGCGGCTCGGCAATGCCCGGTGGTGCATCCCGAGAACCCTGAAATTCACACCATCAACCAGACACTGTTCTATGGCCCGATCATCGACACGCCCGGAGGCAAACGCTCGCGCAACACCGTGGTGGTGTCCCCCGGGCGCCTCGATCGCTCTCCCTGTGGCACCGGTACCTGCGCGCGGCTTGCGGTGCTGCATGCGCGCGGCGTGCTGGGTGTGGGTGGCAAACTGATCCATGACTCGATCATCGGCTCGACCTTCACCGGCACGATCCTGGACACTGCCGACGTCGCGGGCGCGCCAGCCATCCGTTCCGCCATCACGGGTTCTGCCTGGATCACTGCCTTCCATCAATACGTGCTCGATCCAACTGATCCGTTCCCTACCGGCTACTTGCTGCCCGACGCCTGGCCAACGCCGACGGACTGACCGCACGCGGCATTGACAGGGCGAGATCGCCACGCACTGTTGCGCCGGAACCAGCCCACGGGAGGACTGCATCATGGCCGCATCTCACGGCAGCGATCCGAAGCGTCTGCGTAGCCGGCGCTGGTTCGACGATCCGGCCGATCCGGCGATGACCGCGCTGTATCTCGAGCGCTATATGAACTACGGCATCACGCCGGACGAACTGCGTGGGGGCAAGCCCATCATCGGCATCGCGCAGACCGGCTCCGACCTTTCGCCCTGCAACCGCCATCATATCGAGTTGGCCTCCCGCGTGCGTGACGGTATCCGCGATGCCGGTGGCGTGCCGCTGGAATTCCCGATCCACCCGATCCAGGAGACCGGCAAACGGCCGACCGCGGCGCTGGACCGCAACCTAGCCTATCTGTCGCTGGTCGAGGTGCTGCACGGCTATCCGATCGACGGCGTCGTGCTGACCACTGGCTGCGACAAGACCACGCCGGCCTGCCTGATGGGCGCGGCGACGGTGAACATCCCCGCGATCGTGCTGTCTGGCGGGCCGATGCTGGACGGCTGGTGGCGGGGGCGTCTGTCCGGGTCCGGCACGATCGTGTGGGAAGGCCGCAAGCTCTTTGCCGAGGGCAAGATCAACTACGACGAGTTCATGCAGATGGTGTCGTCGTCTGCCCCGTCGGTGGGGCATTGCAACACGATGGGGACCGCGACGTCGATGAACTCGCTGGCCGAGACGTTGGGCATGTCGCTGCCTGGCTGCGCCGCCATTCCGGCACCGTATCGCGAGCGCGGTTGGATGGCGTTCGAGACCGGCAAGCGCATCGTCGGCATGGTGAAGGAGAACCTGCGACCCTCCGACATTATGACCAGGCAGGCGTTCGAGAACGCGGTGGTCGCCGCCGCTGCGTTGGGGGCGTCGTCGAACTGCCCGATCCACATGGTGGCGATCGCGCGACATATGGGTGTGGAGCATTCACTCGACGACTGGCAGCGCCTGGGGCCGGAGATTCCGCTGCTCTGCGACGTGCAGCCGGCGGGGCGCTTCCTCGGCGAGAGATTCCATCGTGCCGGTGGCGTGCCAGCCGTACTGAAGGAGCTGTTGGCCGCGGGCAAGCTGCACGGCGATGCGATGACGGTCACTGGCAAGACCCTGGCCGAGAACCTGCGGGACGTGCCCGACGGCGATCGCGAGGTGATCCGGTCCTTTAGCGCACCGATGTTGGCCGCGGCAGGCTACGTGGTGATGTCCGGCAATCTGTTCGACAGCGCGGTGATGAAGATCAGCGTGATCGATCAAGACTTCCGCAAGCGTTTCCTGTCCAACCCCGACCGGCCGAACGTGTTCGAGGGCAAGGCGATCGTGTTCGAAGGGCCGGAGGACTACCACCACCGCATCGACGACCCCGATCTCGGCGTCGAGGAGCAATCGGTGCTCATCATCCGCAACTGCGGCCCGGTCGGCTATCCGGGTAGTGCCGAGGTGGTGAACATGCAGCCGCCGGCGTCGTTGTTGAAGCAGGGCGTGATGACATTGCCGACCATCGGCGATGGACGGCAATCCGGGACATCTGGTTCGCCATCGATCTTGAACGTGTCGCCGGAGGCCGCGGTGGGTGGTGGCCTGGCTCTCCTAAAAACAGGAGATCGGATCCGGATCGATCTGACCACCCGCAAGGTCGATGTGCTGCTGCCGCCAGGCGAACTGGAGACGCGCCGTGCGGGGTGGCAGCCGCCGAAGCTGCTCAGCATGACGCCGTGGGAAGAGATCTATCGTTCCATGGTTGGTCAGCTCGGCGCGGGGGCCTGCCTCGAGCCGGCGACGCTGTATCTGAACGTGATCGAAACGCGCGGCGAGTCCCGCAACAATCACTAGCATGGCGCCGATGAGCGACATCCGCGCTGGTGAGGTGGCGGTCGATGCCCCGCGGCCCACCGATGCGGGCCTGGTCTATGTCGGCCGTATCCACACGCCTTGGACGTCGCGGCAGGAGACGCCGCGTCAGGGCCGCCTGGATGGGCCGCTGTGCCGCATTGAGGTGTTCGAACCCTGGGTGCAGGCGCTGGACAGCCTCGCGCAATCCGAACGGATCGAAGTTCTGTACTGGCTGCACCAGTCGCGTCGAGACCTCGTGATGCAAAGCCCGAAGAACGACGGCACGGCACGCGGTACATTTTCGCTCCGCTCACCGGTTCGGCCCAATCCGATCGGCAGCTCGATCGTGATCCTGGTGCGGATCGAGGGGCCGAACGTGTTCGTGCGTGGCCTCGACTGCCTGGACAGTACGCCGTTGCTGGACCTGAAGCCCGAACGTCGCGCGTTCACGCCGCAGGCGCCGCCACAACCCGGCGACTTCCAGGTGGGAGACCCTTGATGCAATTCGGTATTGCCATCCCAACCGCCGCCGACTCTTGGCGACTCGTTCGCCGAGCGGAAGAACTTGGCTTTTCCCATGCCTGGTTCTTCGACACCCAGATGCTCAGCGCTGACCCGTTCGTCGCCATGGCTGCTGCCGCGATGCAGACCACGCGCATCAAGCTCGGTACCGGCGTGCTGATTCCCTCCAACCGCATCGCCCCGGTCGCCGCCACGGCCTTCGCCTCGTTGAACAGGCTCGCGCCCGGCCGTATCGTGTTCGGTATCAGCACTGGCTTCACCGGCCGCCGCACCATGGGCCTCGGCGCGGTCAAGCTCGCCGAGATGGAAGAGTATATCCGCGTCGTCCAGGCCCTGTGGCGTGGCGAGACGGTGGACCTCACCATTGAAGGCAAGACGCGCCCGATCCGCTACCTGAATCCGGATCTTGGTCTCATCAACATCAACGATCCTATGCCCCTGTTCATCGCGGCGTCCGGCCCGAAGGCGCGTGCGTTGACCGCCAAACTCGGCGCCGGCTGGATCGACAACGTCGCCGATCCCGTGCGTGGCGCCGCCACGCTGGACCAGATGCGCGGCGCCTGGGCCAAGGCCGGCCGTGGGCGCGAGGATCTCACCGCCATCGCCTGGATCGGTGGGGCCGTGCTGGACGAAGGCGAACCCGCCGACTCCGCGCGCGGCATGGCGGTTGGTGGCCCGCGCGCGGCGATGCTGCTGCATCGCGCCGCTGACACCGCGCTCGCCGGCCATCCCACGCCGCTGGCCATGCGCCCCGAATTCGCCCACCAGGTCGAAGCCTATGTTGCGCACGCCCGCACATTCGCCGAAGGCAATGCCTACTACCTCGCCAACCATCGCGGCCATCTGATGTTCGTCCGCCCGGACGAACGCCCTTTCATCACTGCCGAAATGATCGAGGGCACCAGCTTCACCGGCACCGAACGCGAGATCAAAGCCAAAGTCGGTGCATTGGAAGATGCCGGCTTCCATCAGGTCGTGATCTCCGTCCCACCTGGGCAGGAACCGATGATCGAGGACTGGGGCCGCATTCGCCGGGCCTTCCGCTGACGACGGAAACCGCGTACCACGCTACCTCTGGACCAAGGAGGGAGCGCACGATGGCCGGACGCCTCGCCGATAAGACTGCCTTCATCACCGCCGCTGGCCAGGGGATCGGCCGCGCCACGGCGCTGGCCTTCGCCGCCGAGGGTGCGACGGTCATTGCCACAGATGTGGACGAAGCCAAGGTGCATCAGATCGCCTCCGACCGCATCCGTCCCGCCAAGCTCGACATGCTGCACGCCAGTGATATTGCCGTCGCCGCCGCCGATGCCGGCCCGGTCGATATCCTGTTCAACTGCGCAGGATATGTGCACCAGGGCACGCTGCTGGACGCCACCGAGGCCGACTGGGAGTTCGCGTTCGAGCTGAATGCACGGGCCATGTTCCGGTCAATGCAGGTGTTCCTGCCGGGCATGCTGGCGCGCGGCCACGGTGTCATCCTGAACATGGCATCGGTTGCCTCCAGCCTCAAGGGTGTGCCGAATCGTTTCGTCTACAGCGCCAGTAAGGCGGCGGTGGTCGGCATGACGCGCTCCGTCGCCACCGACTACGTGACGCAGGGCATCCGCTGCAATTGTCTCTGTCCCGGCACGGTTCACACGCCCAGCCTGGATGAGCGCATCGAGGCCAATGCTGCCGTTGCCGGCTCGGTGGAGGCCGCGCGCGCCGCGTTCATCGCGCGCCAGCCGATGGGCCGTCTCGGCACGCCAGAGGAGATTGCCGAACTCGCGGTCTACCTCGCCTCCGACGCCGCCCAGTTCATCACCGGCCAGGCCATCGTCATCGATGGCGGTCTCACCCTCTAACCCAACAGGAGACGCTCCATGAAACTGCTGCGCTATGGCCCCGTTGGCGCCGAACGGCCCGGAATGCTGGACGCCGCCGGCGATATTCGTTGCCTCTCCAGCGTGGTGCGCGACATTGATGGCTACGCGCTGTCGCCCGAAGCGCTGAAGATGATCGGCGGCGTCGATCCGAAGACGTTGCCGAAGGTGGACGCCGGTGTGCGCCTCGGCTCGTGCGTCGCGCGCCCGGTGAACTATGTCTGCATCGGCCTGAACTACGCCGACCACGCCGCCGAGGCCGGCATGCCGCTGCCGAAGGAACCCATCATCTTCCTGAAATCGCTCGGCGCCCTATGCGGTCCGAGCGATGACGTGAAGTTGCCGCGCGGATCGAAGAAGCTGGACTGGGAAGTGGAGTTCGGCATCGTCATCGGCAAGAAGGCCAGCTACGTGCCGGAGAGTCAGTCGCTGGACTACGTCGCCGGCTACTGTGTCTGCAACGATGTCTCCGAACGCGAATACCAGCTCGAGCGCTCCGGCACCTGGGATAAAGGCAAGGGCTGCGACACGTTCGGCCCGACCGGCCCATGGATGGTGACGAAGGACGAGATTCCCGACCCGCAGAACGTCTCACTGTGGACCGAGGTGAACGGCAAGCGCATGCAGAACGGCACCACCAAGACGATGGTCTTCGGTGTCGTGAAGCTGGTGTCCTATGTCAGCCACTTCATCACGCTGCATCCCGGCGACGTCATCGCCACCGGCACGCCACCTGGCGTCGGCCAGGGCGTGAAGCCGAACCCGGTGTTCCTCAAGGCCGGCGACGTGATGCGCCTGTCCTGCGAAGGCCTGGGCGTGCAGCAGCAGAAGGTGGTGGAAGCCTGAGCAGCTCTCTCGCAGCCCCGCCGAGGGCCGCGTGAAGATCGTCGTGATCGGTGCCGGCATCGCCGGGGCGTGCTGTGCGCACGCCCTGGTGCAGGACGGCCATGCGGTGACGATTGTCGATGAACGCGAGCCCGGTGAGGGGTGCTCCTTCGGCAACGCCGGGCAGATCAACATCGGCTCCACTCTGCCGATCGCGCTCCCCGGCATGCTGAAGTCGGTACCGCGGTGGATCATCGATCCACTCGGTCCCGTCGCGGTACGGTGGCGTTACCTGCCGCGCGCCGTGCCCTGGTTGCTGCGCTGGGTACAAGCGGGTCGACGCGCCAACGCCGATGCCGCCTCGCTGCAGCTCAAAGCCCTCAGCGCCGCGTCCCTGCAGCTTTATCGCATGATGCTGGGCAACGAGGGCTTCACGTCGCTGATCCGCACCGTGGGCCATCTGCACGTATGGGAAACCGTCGAACCCTCCGCCGCCGATCGTCTCGCCGACGAGATGGTCGCCGCGAAGGGCATCCGCCCGATCCACCTCGATGCAGGCGCGATCCAGGAGATCGAGCCAGCCCTCGCGCCAATCTATCCACGCGGCCTGTATTTCCCCGATAACGGCCACACTGTGAACCCGCAGCGTCTGGTGCGCACGCTGGTGCAGCGCTGCGTCGACCGCGGTGCCACGCTGCGCAAGGTGTGTGTGACCGAGATCGCGACCGACAATACGGTGGTGAGTAGCACCGATCGCCTACCAGCCGAGGCCGTCGTCATCGCTGCCGGCGCTTGGTCCAAGCCTCTCGTCCAGCGTCTCGGCATCGCACCGCCACTGGAAACCGAACGCGGCTACCATGCCATGCTGACCAACCCCGGCATCACTTTGCGCGTGCCGGTCTCCAGCCGTGATCATCATTTCACTACCACACCGATGGAGCACGGCCTTCGTTTCGCCGGCACCGTCGAGTTCGGCGGCCTCAACGCACCCCCCAACTATCGCCGTGCCACCGTCCTGCTCGACCACGCCAAACGCATGTTTCCCGCCCTGCGTCCCGAGCCGGTGGAAACTTGGATGGGCTTCCGCCCCTCGATCCCCGACAGCCTGCCGATCATCGATCGCCTGCCTGGGCCCGCGAACCTTTATGCCGCCTTTGGCCACGGTCATTACGGACTCAGCCTGTCGCCAATGACCGGTCAGCTCATCGCCGACTTGATCGCTGGCCGCGTCACCGGCATCGATCTTGCGCCGTTTCGCCTTGCCCGTTTTTAGAATGCCCGACCCGGCAGCAGCGACTTCACAGCCGTCATGGCCGGGCTGGTCCCGGCCGTCTATGCCAGCACTCTGCCGCGATAGATGGCTGGGACAAGTCCGGCCATGACGGCGAGCCGTCAGCTCATCCTCCTCATCCTCACCACCACCGCGATCCGCCTCGCGTTCGGTTGGTCCCTCGGCCTTGGCGTCGACGAAAGCTACATGGTCGCCGCCGGCCGCACATTCAGCCTCGGTTACTTCGACCACCCACCCGCCTCCTGGTGGCTGTCCTGGGGTGCTGCCCATCTGTTCGGCAGCGAAACACCGATTATCGTCCGGCTGCCCTTCATCCTGCTGTTCGCGCTCTCCACCTGGCTGATGGCTCGCCTGGGCACGCGTCTCTTCGAGGCCCGCACCGGCCTGTTTGCCGCGCTGCTGCTGAACCTGTCGCCGGTGTTCGGCATCACCACGGGCACTTGGGTGCTGCCCGACGGCCCCCTCGATGCCGCACTGCTCGCCGCCGCACTGGCGCTGACCCACGCCCTGCCGGCGCGCGGTCACGCCGCATTTGGCTGGTGGCTTCTCACCGGCCTGTGCGCGGGCCTGGCTCTGTTCTCCAAATACACCGCCGTGCTGTGGTTGGGCGGCGCCTTTCTCTATCTGCTGACCAGCCGCGCGCACCGAAGCTGGCTCACCCACCCCGCGCCGTGGCTCGCCGCCGCCCTCGCCGCGCTGATCTTCCTTCCGGTTCCGATCTGGAATGCCACGCACGGCTGGGCCTCCTTCGCCTTCCAGGGCGACCGCGCCGCCGGCCTGCGTTTCCACCCCTTCGGCCCATTCATCGTCCTGGCCGGCGAGGCGCTGTTCATCCTGCCTTGGATCTGGTTGCCCATGATGCAGACCGCGCTCGCCGCCGTCTGCCGCGGCCCCTCCGACGAACGCCCCTGGCTGCTCTGCTGCCTTGCCGCGCCGCCCATCCTCGGCTTCGCCCTGATCGCCGCCTGGTCCACCCAACGCATCCTGTTTCACTGGGCCGCGCCCGGCTACCTGATGCTGTTCCCCTTGCTCGGCCAGGCCGTCGCGCGCTGCCAAACCTGGCTCGGCCGTCGCACACTGACCGCTACCGCCGCCTTCGCGCTGGTCACGCTAACGATCACATCGACCCAGGTCCGACTCGACTGGCTCGCGCCCCTTATGGCGACGCTGCACCGCGACCCCGACATCGAGGGTACCGACTGGACCTCACTCCGCCAGGACCTGCTCGCGCGCGGCCTGCTCAACCAGCCCAACACGATCGTCGCCGTCGACAACTGGCGCGACGCCGGCAAGATCGCCTACGCGTTCGGCCCCGACATCACCACGCTCTGCCTCAACCGCGACTCCCGTCAGTTCGGCATGGTAACCAACATCGCCAGCTACACCGGCCGCGACATGCTGTTGCTGGTCCTCGACCACCCCGACCGCGCCCGCGCCGCGCTGGCCCCGTTGTTCCACCAGCTCGACGTCCTGCCCTCCAGCGCCATTACCCTGAACGGCCGCGTGCTGCAGCCCGTCACCGTGCTACGCGGGATTGGCTTCCGCGGCCTGCCCTGATCACTCCGCTGCCGACACGACCAGCGGCGCCACACGATGCGAGGCCTTCGCGCCGCCCACGCAGAACAGGCTCAACAGCAGGATCACCGCCACCATCACCAGCACCAGCTCCGGATGGCCGCGATCGATCAGGAACCCGAACGGCACCGGCGTGATCGCGCTGCCCAACGGCAGGCCGGAGCTGACGAACCCGAACACCTTGCCGATCTGCCCGGGCGGTGCGGCATCCTTCAGCATCACATCGCGCGGCGTGCGGCTGGAGCCAAACGCTAACCCAGCGGCGAACATCAGCAGCGCGGTCAGCAGCGCCGGCAGGGACAGCGCATTCACCACCACCAGCAGCACAGCAGTGACAATCGTCAACGCGACAGCGAACACCAGCACATGCTGTTTGAACGTATCGGTGAACCAGCCACCGATCAGCACCCCGATGGTCGACCCGGCCATGTAGGCGGTCAGCGCGGCCGACGCGATCTCCAGATCCAGCCCTTTCACGGTATGCAGCACGGTCACCAGCCAGGCCTGGATACCGCCGCTCGCCATTGCCCCCAGCGCGAAGAACGCAAAGAACAGCAGCATGGTGCGGCTGGTCAGCAACTGCCGCCCGCTGAGAACGCCGCCGGAATGGTGCGCCTCGTGCCGCGCCTGGTCCTTCAGGATGCCACTTTGCAGCACGATCGAGATCACCACCGGCACGCCCAGCAGCCCCACCACCATCAGCGCCGCGCGCCAGCCGATCAGCGCCATCAACACCGCGGTGACCGGCGGTGCGGCAGAAAATCCCAGATTGCCGCTGAATGTGTGCAAGGCGAAGGCACGCCCCATGCGGTCCTTGTCGACCGACCCGGACAGGATCGCGTAGTCCGCCGGGTGGATCACCGAGTTGCCGATGCCCGATAGCGCGGCGAGTGCTAGGATCTGCCAGAACTGCGTGGCCAGCCCCATCGCCGCCATCGATAGGCACATCAGCAGTGCGCCGCCGATCAGGAACGGCCGCGCGCCGTGCCGGTCCACCAGGAACCCCACTGGCGTCTGCAGCAGCGCGGTCATCCCCGACATCAGCATCACCGTCAGGCCGAGCTGGGCGAAGCTGACATCGAAGTTGTGCTGCCACGCCAGGAACAGCGGCGGCAGCGTCAGCACATAGAAGTGGGAGAGGAAATGGCCGTTGCTGATCAGCAGATTGACGCGGGTGGTGCGGCTCAGCGCCATGCGGTCGACCCTCCAAGGCGGTAACAATCACGATGCCCGGGCCGCCGCGGAGCGTCAAATCGCCCCATCCTCGCCACATCAACGCCATCGTCCGTATCGGTTTGGGACGCACGCTCACGTCTCCGAAACTCACTGCCATGTGTTGCCATCCCTGCATCTCCCCGCCGCATTTCGCGTTTACCCCGCCAGTGTCGCGATGCATGTCGCGGCCATCTCTTATAGGGAGAATGTATCATGACGCGATTGTTGTTGGCTGGTGTCGCGGCCCTTGGATTGATGACCGGTATTGCGGCCGCCCAGACGTCCGAAACCATCACGACAACAACGCCCGGCGCGGTCGTTCCGCCCCCGCCGGGAACGCTGAGCACCGAGACCACGAAGGAGTCTGTGGGGCCGGACGGTTCGGTCGGCTACTCGCAGAGCACGACTTATAATAACGGCATGGGCGGAACGACGACTCGGACGAAGTCAACCACCTATCCGGCACCGCCGCCGCCCCCGCCGTCGGGCTCGGTGGTCATCACCACGCATCCGTAATCGTCCTTGCGTGAGCGGGATGACTTCGGATAGGCGAGGTCATCCCGCTCGTCGATGGCCCGCGCATGCGGGCCATCGACGACGTTCGTGCTCTGGCGCTCACGTTGCATGGGGTGTTCCCTTCCTGCTGTCGTCGCGAGGCACACAGCTCCCGCAGTCATCGCGAAGCAGACGACGCCATTGTCATCGCGAGACGCGTAGCACCGTGGCGATCTCGTGCGAATGACCCGATGGCGGGAAGGCCGCTCTTACGTTGCAGGGGTTATCCCTGCGTTCCGTGTGCCCGAGCCGAGAAATGGGGAACCGCGAAAAACGCAAAGAACGTGAATGCCGCGTGCTGGCGCCGGCCGCTTTCCCCATGGCTCTCACGTTTCCTGGGATATTACTCTCCGCATGAGCGCAAGACGGGATCGCATGCCCGCCCCAGCACAACCGGCGGTGCCGCCTTCGCACACCGCGCCTGCGCCACCGCGGATGATATCGAGGCCCAGACAGAATATTTGCCGGATCCGGACAACTCTCCCCAACCCAACCTGCTGAATCCCCTTGCCCGGCACTGGCCTCAGCACCGACGCCAGCAACGCCCGCGATCAGCAAGACGCCGCCGGGTAGGCGGCAGACCGGGAAGGTGGGGGGTGTGGATGCGGACATGGTGGCGGCAATCGGCTGGGGATAAGTCCGCACGCGACTTGGAGCTACCGCTGATTGGGTTTTTCTCCCGCAACTGCCTGCAACGCGGCGCCCGTCAACTTCAGGATCGTCAGGCCGGAACCAGCCCGGTCGAAGTTATAGATGTAGCCGCGATCATCCACCTCACCAAGATCGGAAAACGGTGCTTTACGGCAGTAATGTGCGTTGCCGCGATAGGGGCCGCAGCTCTCGTGCGTGTTCTTATTCGGCGCTTGGATAAAATAGGCAATGCGACGCGGACGGTACGGGTCGCGGATGTCCCATACCTGCAGCCCGGCGTTGAACATCGCGGCGATCACCAGCCTGCCATAATAGGGCGCATAAATCTGCCGGTTGAGTTCGTGCACGCCGAAGCGCGACCCCTTGGCGCAGAAATCTCCTGGAAACTGTCCGACAGCGAGCGTCGCGATCGGCCATGGCGCGCGGTCGTCGGTGATGTCGAGCAGGGTCGGGTTTTTCCACGCCTGATCCAAACAATCGTTGGTGGTCTCTTCGGACGTGACCGCCATGATGTCCCAGCGCTGCGGCTTGCCGTCGAGATAGTTCTGCTGCTCCTCCGGTATTGGCACGCCAAAGATTGGGATCGCGGTATGGCCGCCCTGCTTCGGATTGGTCGTGATGTAGCTGATCTGCGGATAGAGCAGGTCCGCCTGCGTCGGTCGCGTCGCGCATTGCGGGGAGGCGTCCGGAACCTTGCAACCCTCGAGCAACTTCTTCCGATCCAGGATCTGGAAGACGCCATCGAAATCGACACCGTAGGCGAGATAGACGCGGTTCTTGTTCACCCCCGCCGAATAGATCTGGTGCACGCCGCCAGGTGGGTTCGTCACGCCCTCGTAGCAACTGGGGCCTGGCGCGTTGGTGCAGCTCTGCGCGGTCGCGACCGGCGCATCGGGCTGCTGTCCGACCAGCCCGAACTGGCGGATGAACACGGGTTTCGCCGGATCGCTGAGGTCATAGACGTACAAATGCTGGTGCGACCCGCTTTCATGCCAGCCATCCGTCGGCGTCTGCGAGATCGTGTAGGCGATGCCGATGTCGCATTCCCACCAGTCGTGGTGCGTCCCGCTTAATCCGCTGATGACGACGGCAAGCCGCTTGGGTGCCATCGGGTCCGTTACGTCCCAGACTTCCTGATTCGTCTGCCCATCGTGGCGCAGCAAGTACCAGTGGTTTTTCTCGGCATGTGGCAGAGTGTTGCCACCGCACACGGCAAGATGCGTGGCGCCGCCGCCGCTCGGGGCCGGGATATGCGAGAGGAACCGCGGGTGTGCTACGTCGGTCACGTCGATCAGCGACGTGCCGTTGTCTTCGATCTTGCCGCTCAGCGGATTCGGTGCCTTGCCCGGGCTGTTGGCCACATAGGCGATATAGCGGCCGTTCTGATTTTCTATCCAGCCATCATCGGAGCTTGCGCGGCCCTGATTGTCCTGGAACCCGACGACCTGCATGTTCCAGATTGATTGTTGGTCCCACCCGTTCGGCGGTGGCACTGGCAACGGCGGCAGACCCGCTTCCCCGCTCTGCCCCTCGTTCAGCACGACAGCCGGTACGTCCGGCCCGTCCGGTATGTAGGGCGGTGGCGCGGCGGCGCGGGACACGAGAGACCAGAGGCAGAGGCCAATGACGCCAACGCCAAGCGTCAAGCCACGCAGACCAGCCATCGCAAATCCCCCATGCGGCCGAGCCGAAATTATCCCGCGCTTCGGGAGCAGCGGCAAATCTGCGACCAGCGTCGCCTGGCCCGCGTTTCGGTTCTCGTCGCGATTGGCCCCCTGTCCGGGCAGGAATGTGCTGTCCAGGCAAAACCTCGGTGGCGTCAGGTCGGCGCTTGCTTTCCTGGGCAGCGCCGTCCGCTCATTGCAGACATTCAATCCGGGTGAGCACCGAACCCAGCCCGCAGGCAAGCAAGAGATAACGCGAAGGTACGCAACTCAGAAGGGATGACCGCAAGCGCTCGCCGCACGGTCGTTCCGCCGGAACCAACCCCGAGGCCGCGCAACCACCATTCGCGCCTTTTTTGCGTCTTTTTGCGTTTATTCGTCCTGTTGCGCCCGCAAGCACCAGTGCAACAGGACCCCCCCATAACAATCCCATCCCGCACTGATCAACCCCCCTCACCCTCCAACACACACTCCACCATCCGCCCCGCCTGCGTGACACCCACCGGCGCCATCTCCGCGCACCGCCCCTCTGCTACCGGGCACCGAGGATGAAATCGACACCCAGCTGGAATATTCGCCGGGTCCGGATAACTCTCCCCCAGCCCCACCTCTGGAATCCCTTTCCCCGGCTCCGGCGTCAGCACCGAGGCCAGCAGCGCCCGCGTATACGGATGCCGCGGATCGCGGAACAACGCCTCCACCGGCGCCTGTTCCACGAACCGCCCCAGATACATCACCGCCACCTCGGTCGCGATGTGCTCCACTACGGCCAGATTGTGGCTGATGAACACCAGCGTCAGCCCCAGATCGCGCCGCAGCTCCGCCAGCAGATTGAGAATTTGTGCCTGTACCGAAACATCCAACGCGCTGGTCGGCTCGTCACACACCACAATGCGCGGCCGCAGCACCAGCGCGCGCGCGATCGCCACCCGCTGCCGCTGCCCGCCCGACAGCTCGGCCGGCAGTCGCTCTGCCATTGCCGCCGACAGCCCGACGCGTTCCAGCATCGCCGCCACGCGCCGGCCCCGTTCCTCGGCCGGAACACCCCCCTGCGCCGCCAGCGGCAGCGCCACGATGTCGCGCACCCGTTGCCGCGGATTCAACGACGAGAAGGGATCCTGGAACACCGGCTGGATCAGCCGCGCTCGCTTCCGCCGGTCCAGCGCGTCGAGCGGTCGACCCTCCACCAGCACCTCACCCGCGCTCGCCGGCAGCAGCCCCAGGATGATGCGTGCCAGCGTCGATTTGCCGCAGCCCGATTCGCCGACGATGCCCAGCACCCCGCCCGGGTCCAGCGACGCCGACACGCCATCCACTGCGCGTACCACCCGATCCGGCGCGAACATCCCGCCGCGGCTGATGAAGCTGCGCCGCACATCGTGCAGCGCTATCGCCGCCGTCATGCCGCCGCGCTCCAACCGGGCGCCAGGCGGCACAGATAGGCATGATCGTCCGCCATGCGCTGCGTCGGAACGGTACCGGCACAAACCTCGGCGGCCTGCGCGCAGCGGTCGCGAAACCCGCACCCCACGAACCCCGGCGCGATCCGTGGCACCGTACCTGGAATGCTACCCAGCGGCAGGTCGCGCCGGCTGGTGCCCGGCACCGGAATGCACTCCAGTAGCCCGCGCGTATATGGATGTGTCGGCGCGGCGAACAGCGCTTTCACCGGCGCGCTCTCGACCACCTGACCCGCGTACATCACCGAGACACGCTGCGCCATCCGCGCCACGATCCCCAGATCATGTGTGATCAGCAGCAGGGCCAGCCCCAGTTCGCGCTGCAACCGTTGCAGCAGCCGCAGGATCTGCGCCTGCACCGTCACATCCAGCGCCGTCGTCGGTTCATCGGCGATCAGCAGCTCCGGATCGCATAGCAGCGCCGTCGCGATCATCACCCGCTGCCGCAGCCCGCCCGAGAGCTGATGCGGATACTGGCCCAGGCGCAGGCCGGGCGCTGTGATCCCCACGCGCCCCAGCAGCTCCGCCGCCCGCTCGCGCGCTGCCCGCCGGTCGATCCGCCGATGACGCGCCAGCACCTCGGTCATCTGTGACCCGATCGTGTACGCCGGGTTCAGGCTGGTCATCGGCTCCTGAAAGATCATCGCCAGCTTGTCGCCGCGCAGCCGCGACATGCCGCGTTCATTCAGCTGCGACAGGTCGTGATCATGAAACCGCAGCACATCCGCCTGCCGCTCCGCGCCGCGCGCCAGCAGCCCCATCACCGCCAGCGCGGTCACCGACTTGCCGCAGCCGGACTCGCCCACCAGGCAATGCGACTCCCCACGCTGGATCCGCAACGAAACCCCACGCACCGCCGCGGTCTGCCCGAAGCGCACACGCAGGTTGGAAACTTCCAGAACCGGGCTCACACTCGTCGCCCCGCGCCCAGCAGATCGCGCAGTCCGTCGCCCAGCAGATTGATTCCCAGCACCAGCACGAACAGCGTGATGCCCGGGATCATGATCACCCACGGGCTGAAAAACATGTAGTCCTTGCCTTCGGCAATCATCAGCCCCCAGCTCGGCAGAGGCGGCGGCACGCCCAGGCCCAGGAACGACAGCGCCGCCTCCAGCAATATCGCCAATGCCATCTCCAGCGTCGCCACCACCACCAGATGCGAAACGATATTCGGGAGCACCTCGCGCAGCAGGATATGCACGCGCGACGCCCCCGCCGCCTGCGCCGCCGCGATATAATCCAGGTTCCGTACTTGCATCGTCGTCGTCCGCGCCACAACCGCGAAACGATCCCACAGCAGCAGTCCCAGCGTCAGCACCACCACGGTCAGCGACGACCCCACCAGCGCCACCACCGTCAGCGCCACCAGGATCAGTGGGATCGACAGCCGCGTGGTGATCACGAACATCACCATATCGTCCACCCGCCCGCCGAAATATCCGCCCAGTACGCCCAGCGTGATGCCGATCGCCCCCGACGTCACCACCGCCATCGTGCCGATCAGCATGGAGATGCGCGCGCCGTACAGCAGCCGCGACAGGTAATCCCGCCCTAACTGATCGGTGCCCAACGGGTTCAGCGGCGTGCCGCCCATCCATTCCGGTGGCACCAGCCGACGCATCAGATCCTGCGCATACGGATCGTGCGGCGCCAGCAGCGGCGCGAAGATCGCCACCAGCAGCACGCCCCCCACGATCACGCCGCCCAGCGTGGTGGCCAGACTCCGGACCGACAAATTCATACCGCGCGCAGCCGTGGGTCCAGCACCGCATTCATCGCATCGGCCAGCAGCGTCAGCGCGATATAGATCAGCGCCAGCAGCAGCACGACGGACTGCACCACCGGGAAGTCACTCTTCAGGATTGATTCCCAGGCGAGATAGCCGATGCCATGCAGTGCGAAGATCGTCTCGATCACGATCGATCCGCCCAGCATGAAGCCGAGCTGCACTGCCGCAATCGATACCACCGGCATCGCCGCGTTGCGCAACGCATGTTTCAGCACGATCGATGCCAGGCTCAGCCCCTTTGCCCGCGCGGTACGAATATAGTCCGAGGCTAATGCATCGACCATGCCAGCCCGCGTCAGCCGCATCAGCGCCGGGATTGCCGAGAACGCCAGCACGATGCCGGGCAGGATGTAGCCCTGCCAGGTGTCGACGCCCGAGATCGGCAGCCATTGCAGCTTCAGTCCGAACCAGATGATCAGCACCAGCCCCAGCCAGAAGCTGGGCATCGCCTGACCCAGCAGCGCCACCAGCATGATCCCGCGATCCAGCAGCGTGCCCTCGCGCGTCGCCGCCAGCACGCCCAGTGGGATCGCGGTTAACAAGGCGATCACCAGCCCGGTCAGCCCCAAGATCAGGGTGACGGGCAGCCGGTCGCGGATCAGGTCCGCCACCGGCGCGCGGTATTGGTACGACCGCCCCAGGTCGCCCTCGGCCGCATGCACCGCCCAGTCGACGAACTGCACGGTCAGCGGGCGGTCGAGGCCATAATTCTTGCGAATGATCGCCACGTCCTCGGCCGTGGCGTTGGGCCCGGCGATCGCCACCGCCAGATCGCCCGACAGGCGCGTGAGGGTAAAGCTCACCACCAGCACCGTCAGGCACACCAGGATGGCAAGCGCCAGACGGCGCAACAGAAATCGCAGCATGCGCGAAGCCTACGGGGCCGAACTGGGCGCGGGCAAGCGAAACGGCATCCCATCGTGCGCCTCGCCCGCGTGCGGGAGAGGTCGACGAGCGAAGCGAAGTCGGGCGAGGGTCGTGCCGCGTGCGCCACCTCACCTGCGTCGCTCCGCTCCGCGGCCTCTCACGCGAGCGGGCGAGGCGTACACACCCAGGACTTGACCCCGCCCCCGGACCAGGATTTGTCCCACCCTCATGCCGACCTCGGGTCCCCTGGAACTGTTCGCCCCACCCGACCTCCCCATGGTGCGGGTCGGCGACGATCTGTCCGCGCTGATCATCGCCGCGCTCGACCGCGCCGGCCGCGCGCTCACCGACCGCGATGTTCTGGTGGTGGCACAGAAGATCGTCTCCAAGGCCGAGGGCCGCACGGTCGACCTCGCCACCGTCACGCCCTCCGCCCGCGCCGTCGCCCTGGCGCAAGAGGTCGGCAAAGACCCTCGCATCGTCGAGGTCATCCTGTCCGAATCCACCCGCGTGGTGCGCAGCCGCCCCAACCTGATCATCGTGCAGCACCGCCTGGGCTATGTGATGGCCAATGGTGGCGTCGACCAGTCCAATGTCGCCCCCTCCGACGGCGTGCAGCGCGTGCTGCTGCTGCCGGAGGCGCCGGATGCCAGCGCCGAGCGCCTGCGCGTTGCCCTGTCGTCGCACTACGACGCTCGCATCGGCGTGATCATCAGCGACAGCTTCGGTCGCGCCTGGCGCCGTGGCACCGCCGGCATCGCCATCGGTGCCGCCGGCCTCCCCAGCCTGATCGACCTGCGCGGCCAGCCCGACCTATTCGGCCGCACCCTGGAGGTCAGCATCATCGGTTTCGCCGACGAAATCGCCGCCGCGGCGTCGCTGCTGCAAGGTCAGGCAGCTGAGGCGCGCCCCGTGGTGCTGGTGCGCGGCCTCGCCTGGACCGCGCCCGACAGTCCCGCCGCCGAACTGGTGCGCCCACCGGCGGAGGACCTGTTCCAATGACGGTGTTGACGCTGTCGGGTGGCGTGGGTGGAGCGAAGTTGGTGCTGGGCCTCAGCCGCGTGCTGCCGGCCGATGAGCTGGTGATCGTCGCCAATACTGGTGACGACTTCGAGCATCTGGGCCTGTCGATCTCACCCGATGTCGACACGCTGATCTATACGCTGTCCGGCCTGGCGAACCCCGAGCTGGGCTGGGGCCGGCGGGACGAAACCTGGAGCTTCATGGAGACGCTCGGCGCGCTGGGCGGCGAGACCTGGTTCCGCCTGGGCGATCGCGATCTGGCGCTGCATGTCGAGCGCACGCGCCGCCTGCGCGCGGGCGAATCGTTGACTGCGATCACCGCCGACGTCTGCCGTCGGCTGGGGGTCGGCCCGCGCATCCTTCCGATGAGCGACGGCCGCCTGCGCACGCGGCTGCGCAGCGACGCAGGTTGGCTGGATTTCCAGGAATACTTCGTCCACCAGCGCTGCGAGCCGGTGGTGCGGGAGCTGTCGTTCATCGGCGCCGGCCAGGCGCAGCCGGAGTTTCTTCGATTGCTGCGCCATCCTTCGCTGACGGCGGTGGTGATCTGCCCATCGAACCCATTCATCAGCGTCGAGCCGATTCTGTCGCTGCGCGGCGTGCGCGAGGCGCTGCACACCTGCCGCGCACCGGTCGTTGCCGTCTCGCCGATCATCGGCGGTCGCGCAGTGAAGGGGCCGACGGCGAAGATGATGCGCGAGCTCGGCCTGGACGCCTCCGCCCGTGCGGTCGCGGCATGGTATGGCGACCTGCTGGACGGCTACGTGGTCGACCACGCCGATGCCGCCGACATGGAAGGTCTGCATCCACGGATCACCGCCACGGCCACGCTGATGCAAACGCTGGAGGACCGCGACGCCCTGGCACGCGTCGTGCTGGACGCCGCGGCCGCGCTGCGATGAGCGATATCTGGGCCGCGCTGCCGGTGAAGGAATTCACCGGCGCGAAACAGCGCCTGTCGTCGCTGCTCACCCCGTCACAGCGTGAAACGCTGGCTGAGACCATGCTGGAAGACGTGCTGTCCGCCCTGGCCGGCGCTTCGCTCGCCGGCATCATCGTCAACACGCTGGATCCGCGTGCGACCGCGCTGGCGCAACGCTACGGCGCGATGGTCATCACCGACGACGCGCGCAGCGGCCACACCGGTGCCGTCGCCGCCGTGGCCCGCCTGCTCGCGCGCGAGGGTCGCGCCGGCATGCTGGCCATCCCCGGCGACATCCCGCGCGTGACCGCGGCCGAGATCGATGCCGTGATCGCCGTCCGCGCTCCGGCTCCCAGCTTCACGATCGCGCCCGCGCACGACGAACAGGGCTCCAACGCCGTACTCTGCTGCCCACCGGAGGTGATGCAATTGCGCTTCGGCGATAACAGCTACTTCCCGCACCTCAACGCGGCCCGAGGCCGCGGCCTGACGCCAACCATCATTCCGCAACCGGGCATCGCCCTCGACATCGATCACCCCGAAGACCTGCACGCCGTCCTCCGCGCCAAGCCTGAGATGCCAACCCGAACAATCGCACTGCTACGAAGTTTTGGCCTAGCGTAGGGCGCAATGCACTGCGCAGTCCGCCACTCCGTGCCGGTGGCGGAACAGGCTACCGCATTCCGCTCGACGAAGAGAAATGCTCCCGCCTCAGTGCACCGGCACCAGCGTCACGCCGAGCCGATCCACCAGCTCCAGCGCCGCCGCGAGATCCTCCAGGATCGCCACCGTGCCGCCATCTGCGCCATGGATCGCATACTCGATCGTTCCATCCCCGGCGCGCAATCCGGTCAGATAAGCGACCCGGGCCATCCCCAGCATCCGCAGCTGACCTGCCGAGAGCGTGCGCATATCACCAGATACGGTCTGTGCCGCATCCTCCTGGCCGGCGGCGCCGATCATCGCATATGACATCTCGAACTCCCTTCGCCCGCGCCTGCAGCGTGACCAGAGCCGTCCACAGCACAATCAGGCCACCGATTGCTAACAAAATATTGAAGATCTGCGCTGCCGCGTGGACATCCATCGCCTGTGTGCGCGCTTGAGCCGAAGTCCTGCTGGTCAGGTCCTGTCGCACAATGTCCACGCCCCGCGAACCATGGCGTTCCCGTGGCCACCTTTGCCGCGGTGGGGTGAAGGCGATTGTGGACTCAAAAGGTAAAAAATACGGAAATTTGCATACGGGATGCTACCGCCCGGCCTACTCCGCCATCACCTTCCGCGGCGGCGTCTGCACCACCGGCGCCAGCTCCGCCGCGTCGAACGATGCCACGCGCCGTTCATTCGACACTGACCCGTACGCCGTTGACCGCTGCCGCGGCGTGCGGCCGATCCCGCTGATCAACGCCTCCATCGCCTCGGGTGGAAACTCCTGCCCGTGCTGCGTGCCCGCCGCACGCGAGATGCTCTCATTCATCAGCGTGCCGCCGAGATCATTCGCCCCCGCGTTCAGGCACAGCGCGGCGCCCTCCGGCCCCATCTTCACCCACGAGGTCTGGATGTCGGTGATCAGCGGATGCAGCACCAGCCGCGCCACCGCATGCATCAACACCGCTTCGCGCAATGTCGGCCCTTTCCGCGCCATCCCACGCAAGTACATCGGCGCTTCCATATGCACGAACGGCAACGGAACGAATTCGGTGATCCCGCCGGTCTCCTCCTGCAGATCCCGCAGCACCAGCAGATGTCGCGCCCAGGAGATTGGCCGCTCCACATGTCCATACATGATCGTGGACGTCGTCTTCAGGCCCAGCAGGTGCGCGGACCGCAGCACGTGCAGCCATTCCTCGGTGTTCACCTTGTCCGGGCAGATCACTGCCCGCACCTCATCATCCAGGATCTCCGCCGCCGTGCCCGGCAGCGTGCCCAACCCTGCCTCCTTCAGCTCCGCCAGGAACGCCGGCACGCTCTTGCCCAGCGTCGCCGCGCCCTGTGTCACTTCCAGCGGCGAGAACGCGTGCACATGCATCCCCGGCACCGCCTGCTTGATGGCGCGGCAGATGCCGATATAGGTCTCGCCGGTATAATCTGGATGGATGCCGCCTTGCAGGCACACCTCGGTCGCGCCGCGCGCCCAGGCTTCCTCCGCGCGCCGCACGATCTCCTCCAGCGCCAGATCATACGGCGTGCCGCGCAGCGCGTCGTGCGTCTTGCCCTTGGAGAAGGCGCAGAACTTGCAACGGTAGTAGCAGATGTTGGTGTAGTTGATGTTCCGGTTGACAACATAACGAATCACATCGCCACTCACCGCCTGGCGCAGCTCGTCCGCCGCGGTCAGCAGGCGCTGATAGTCAAGGTCGCGCGCTCCAAACAGCCGCACGATCTCCGGCTCATCCAGGCGTCGCCCCGCCATCGCTTTCGCAATCGCCGCTTCCACCGCCGGATCAACCTCGCTGAGCAACGGCGTCTGCTGCTGCGGCAGTGTCGTCAGCCCCGGCGCCCAGTCATCATCCCGCGCCCAGCCCTCGGCATCGATCGCGCGCCGTACCCGTGTCGCGATGTCCGGTGCCAACCAACGTTCCGGCGCCTGCGCAAAGCTCGGATACACCGGCAGCCGCTGCACCAGCACCTTGCCAACGCTTGCCGTCCGTTCTGCCAGCGCGGCGATCGCTGGCCACGGCGCCTCGGGGTTCACATGGTCCGGCGTCACTGGCGACACGCCACCCCAATCGTCAATGCCCGCACCGATCAACTGCTGATACACGCCCGGCGACAGATTGGGCGGCGCCTGCACATGCACATCCGTCGGCAGGATCAATCGCGCCGCGGCAATGCTCCACAGCAGGTCTTCCAGATCCGGCTCCGGCGCCTGCGCACGCTTGGTCTTCGGCTTGGCCCGGAAGTTCTGCACGATCACTTCCTGGATGTGTCCGTGCGCCGCATGCAGCGCGCGGATCGCCAGCAGCGACTCCAACCGTTCCGCCCGCGTTTCGCCAATGCCAATCAGGATGCCGGTGGTGAACGGCACTGCCAGCTCGCCCGCCTCGCGCATCATCGCCAGCCGCACCGCGGGCAGCTTATCTGGTGAGCCGTAATGCACCCCGCCCGGCTTGCATAGCCGCGCGCTGGATGACTCCAGCATGATCCCCATGCTGGCAGACACCTCACGCACCGACGCGATCTCCTCGCGCGTCATCACGCCCGGGTTCACATGCGGCAGCAGCCCGGTCTCTTCCAGCACCAGTGCGCACATCTCGCGCAGATAGCCGATCGTGGTGCTGTGCCCGCGCGCCGCCAGTGCCTCACGCGCCGCGCTGTACCGCAGCTCCGGCTTGTCTCCCAGGGTGAACAACGCCTCGGTGCACCCCGCCGCCGCGCCCGCGCGTGCGATGGTCAGTACATCCTCCGGCGACAGAAATGCCGGCCGCCCGGCGCGCGGCCGCTCGGCAAAGGTGCAGTAATGGCACACATCGCGACACAGCTTCGTCAGCGGAATGAATACTTTGCGCGAATACGAGATCAGCCGCCCATGCGCCGCATCCCGTTTTGCCGCCGCCGCTGCCATCAGCTCTGGCAGCGAGGCGCACCCAATCCAGTCCAGATTATCCATCTCATGCGTCATGAAATACTTACCACCGTCTCGCTGAACTGCTGCATCAGATCCAAGGTCTCGTTGATCGTCGGCCGTTGCAGATACAGGATCACGTGCTTCGCCCCTGCCTCGCTCAGCGCCGCCGCATCTTCCTGCCAATCCGCAACAGACCCGGTGAACAACTGCCGTTCCCCATCCGGACCGGTCTGTGCCGTGGTGTCCGGCGGCAAGAACCACAGATACCCGATATCGATCGTATCCGGATCGCGCCCCGCCTTCTCCACCACGCGCCGCATCCCCGCAATGCCATTGCGTAGCCGTTCCGGCGTGTTCAGCCGGATCTGCTGGTTGTTCGACACCGGATACCAGCCATCACCAAATTGCGCCACACGGCGCAGCGCCGGCGGGCTTTCGCCGCCCACCCAGATCGGCGGATGCGGCTGTGACGCCGGCCGCGGCATGAACACCATGTTCTCGAACTTGGTATATTTCCCGTCAAACGACGGACGTGTCTCAGTCCACAGCGTCTTCCACGCGCGCAGATACTCATCCGTCACGGCGCCGCGTTCCGCATAGGGCGGCGTGCCAAGCGCCTCGAACTCCTCACGCATCCAGCCTGACCCCACCCCGGCGATCACCCGTCCGCCCGACAGCACATCGGCCGTCAGGAACAGTTTCGCCGCCAGCACTGCCGGTCGATATGGGACCACCGCGACCGAGGTCAACAGCTTGATGCGCTGCGTGCAGGCCGCGAGGAACGCCAGCGTCGCGATCGCATCGAAACATTCGCCGCTTGGCGTGCCTGGCCAGATGCCATCTGCCGTATACGGATAGCGCACGCCACTCTGCACCGGCACCACCAGATGGTCCGCGACGCCCAGATACGCATAACCCAGCGCCTCGGCGCGCGCGCCCAGGGTCATGATCGTCTCGCGCGAGGCCAGGCAGCCGCGCGTGCCGAAGTGGATGCCGAAGTCCATCGCGTTCCCCCTACTACGCAGCGCGCCCACGTCGCGGATGCCTGCATCGCCTGCCCCCATATCGTGTGCTATCGGTCACGCGAGCGCAATTCAAGCGGAGGGAACAAATGCAGATCGGGTGCAGCGCGCCAACCAGCGGCCCCTTGATCGCACCGGACAGCCTGGTGCGCATCGCCACCGAGGCCGAGCAGCTCGGCTTCGACTACGTCACGGTCAGCGACCATGTGATGATCCCAACCTCGATCGCCTCGCGCTATCCCTATTCCGATTCCGGCGAGTTTCCCTCGGGCGCCGCCGCGGAGCGGTTGGAACAACTGACGGCCGCGACCTTCATCGCCGCGTCGACCTCGACGTTGCGCATCGTCACCTCGGTGATGGTGGTGCCGCATCGCCCCGCGGTGCTGACTGCGAAGATCCTGGCGACGATCGATTATCTGTCAAAGGGGCGGCTGACGCTGGGTATCGGCGCCGGCTGGTGCAAGGAGGAGTTCGAAGCGATTGGCGCGCCGCCCTTCGATGACCGTGGCCACGTCACCGATGAATGGATGATGGTCTGCAAGGAGCTGTGGACCAGCGATGCACCGAAATTTGAAGGGAAATACGTGAAGTTTTCCGATGTGCTGTTTCCGCCGAAGCCGGTACAGCAACCAATTCCGATCTGGATCGGCGGCGAGAGTGGTCCGGCAATGCGGCGCACGGCGAAATATGGCGATGCCTGGTATCCGATCGGCACCAACCCCCAGTTCCCGATGGACACACTGACCCGCTACAAGGCCGGCGTCGCAAAACTGCGTGGCATGACCGAGAAGGCCGGGCGCAACCCATCTGCGGTCGGCCTGGCCTATCGGGTCTCCTCGAACCCCGAGGCACAGCCGAAAGGCACGGTGGACGGCGAGCGCAAACTGTTCACCGGCAGCACGGCGGATTTCGCCGGCGACATCAAGGCACTGTCGGATGCCGGCGTCACCGCCTTCGACTTCGGCCTGTTTGGCCCGTCGCTTGCGGCCACGCTGGACAACATGAAACGCTTCCGTGACAACGTGATCGCGAAAGTCCGCTAACCCGAACGGTCATCGTAAGGAGCGGAGCGACGAAGAGCAATCTCGATCCACCGGCGCACCGCGCGACAACGCTACCCGGCCCGAGATTGTTTCGTCGCTTTGCTCCTCGGGATGACAACTGAACAGGACCACCATGCAGCTCGGCATCACCGTCGACATGTCGGGACCCTCACCGAAACTCGACATGGACCGCGTGCTTGAAGCGGAACACCTCGGCTTCGCGCAGGCCTGGACAGGTGAGGCGTACGGCACGGACGCGGTAACTCCCGCCACCTGGATGCTGGCGCGCACCACGAAACTCAAAGTCGGCACCGGCATCATGCAGATCCCCGCGCGCACGCCCGCCTGCGCCGCGATGACGGTGATGACGCTGCAACTGATGTCGAACAATCGCTTCCTGTGCGGCCTCGGCGTGTCCGGCCCCCAGGTGGTGGAAGGCTGGCATGGCGTGCGCTTCGGCAAACCGATGACGCGCACGAAGGAATACATTGCGATCATCCGCCAGATCCTGGACCGCAAGGCGCCGCTGGAATTCCACGGCGCGGAATACGAGATCCCCTTCAACGGCCCGGACGCCACCGGCCTCGGTCGTGCCTTGCGCAGCATCACGCACGGCAATCCCGCCATCCCGTTCTACCTCGCCTCCATCACGCCGGCAGGTCTGCGCACCGCGGGCGAATGCGCCGACGGCGTACTTCCGATCTTCTATTCACCGGAGCAGCCGCACATCGTCTCGGATCCGATCCTGTCTGGCATGAAGAAAGCCGGCCGTCCGGCGACCTTGGCCAACTTCGACGTCGCCCCGTATGTGCGCGTGAAGCTCGGTGCCGACGTCGCCGCGTGCCGCGATGCGATCCGGCCGGAGCTCGCGCTGTATATCGGCGGGATGGGGGCGCGGTCGAAGAACTACTACAACGACGTGGCGATCAAGCTCGGCTACGAGGGCGCGGCGATCGCGATCCAGGACCTGTTTCTTGACGGCAAGAAAGCCGAGGCCGCCGCCGCGGTGCCGGACAAGCTGATCGATGAGATCTCACTGGTGGGTCCAGCCGAGCGGATCAAGGAACGCCTGGCCGTGTGGCAAGACGCGGCAAAGGATCACTTTGTCGGCACGATGATCCTGAAGGGCGCCAGCATCGAGGCGATGCGCGTCGTGGCCGAGGCGGTGCTGTAGCCGCCGACGATGAAGACGCTGCTGATCGTCGTGCATTCCCGCACTGGTGGCGCGCGACAGATGGCCGAGGCTGCGGCCCAGGCCGCACGCGCTGAACCCGATGTGCAGGCACGCCTGCTGTCCGCAACCGACGCCACTGCGCAGGATGTATTGGACGCCGACGGCTATATCTTTGCCGCGCCGGAGAATCTCGCGGCCCTGGCGGGCGCGATGAAGGAATTCTTCGACCGCACCTATTATCCGGTGCTGGACCGGATCAATGGCCGGCCCTACGCGCTGCTGATCTCGGCCGGCAGCGATGGTACCAACGCGGTGCGCCAGGTCACGCGCATTGCCACTGGCTGGCGACTGCGGCAGGTGGCCGAGCCGGTGATCGCATGCACGCACGCGCAGACGCCGGAGACGATCCTGGCCCCGAAACAAATCGGCGCGGCCGATCGCGTCCGTTGCGCGGAAGTCGGCGCGACGCTCTCAGCGGGGCTGGCGAGCGGGGTTTTCTAGCTGGATTGCGCCGTCGCCGTGGTCTCAAACGCATCATGCATGGCCTGCACGACGTCACTCTTCACGACGGCACTGGCTCCCGCCCCGCCTTCGGGCGCGAATGTCACCACCACCTCCAGCGCATTGTCCGTCCCATTGCGGTCGAAGTACACGCTGGGCGCTGGATCTTCCAACACGTTCGGCATTCCCTGCAGCATGGTCAGGATTTTGTCTCGCGTGGCACGCAGATCGCCATCGGGCAACCGGAAGCGCACCGATGTCGTCGGAACCGGCTGCGGATAGATGCTGAAATTGCGGATCGGCTGGCCCCACACGCTGCCATTCGGGATGATCACCTGCACGTTGTCCGCCGTCACCACCTCGGTCCAGAACAGCGACAGTTCTCGCACGGTGCCATCCACACCACCGACCAGCACATGATGTCCGATCCGGAAGGGTCGGAAGATCAGCAGCATCACGCCGGCCGCGAGGTGTGACAGCGTGCCTTGCAATGCCAGGCCGACAGCCAGGCCGGCGGCGCCAAGCACGGCGACCAGGCTCGTGGTCTGGATGCCGAACTGGGAGAGCACGGCGAGCACGGTGATGGTGAGGATGAAATAGCGGATGATGTGGCCGAAGAAGGCCGGCAACATCTCGTCCATGTGACGCGTGCGGCCGAGAGAGTTCACCACCAGTCGCTGCGTGCGGCCGGCGATCCAGTAGCCGATGATCAGAATGCCGACCGCCGCCAGCAGATGCAGGGCATTGGTAACGATCAACGGCAGCAGCAGGCTCAGGTCATTCCATGCGCGCGTGGCATCTTGATTTAGCATGGACTGAGGATGCGGTCGCGTTGCGCTGATGTCCAGCGCCGCGGGTAGACGGCGGCCGCGATCCGCGCCTAGCTTTCATCACAAACACACGAGGAAACCGTGCCATGTCAGAGTCCCAAGTCGTTCGCCTGGAGACGGACGGTGATATCGGCATTATCATTGTCAATTATCCGCCCGTGAACGCGCTGGGGCCGGGTGTGTCGGAAGGCATCATCGCGTGCCTTGCGCAGGGCAATGCAGATCCCGCGATCAAGGTGATGGTGTTGATGGGCGATGGCCGCAGCTTCATCGCCGGCGCCGACATCCGCGGCTTCGGCACTGGCCGCAAGCGCCTGGCGATCGGCGAGCGTACCTATGACAAGCTCGACGCCAGTGCGAAGCCCGTCGTTGCGGCGATTCACGGCTATGCGCTGGGGGGCGGGCTGGAGAACGCACTCGCCTGCCACTATCGCATTGCGGTCCCCAGCGCGAAGGTTGGATTGCCGGAGGTGCAGATCGGCATCCTGCCCGGTGGTGGCGGCACGCAACGCCTGCCGCGGCTGATCGGCGCGCAGGCTGCGCTCGACATGATCGTCTCGGGCCGTCATGTGCCCGCGCCGGAGGCGCTGAAGCTCGGCATTGTCGACGCGGTGCTGGCGGAGGGCGCCGACCTGCGCAGTGGAGCCGTCGCCTACGCGCGCAAGATTGCCGATACTCGTCCGCTGCCGCGCATCCGCGACAAGACCGTGTCTGCCGACCCGTCGGTGTTCGATGCGATGCGCAAGTCGATCGCTCGTCGCGCCCGCAATCAAAGGGCGCCATACAATTGCATCGCCGCGGTCGAAGCCGCGACCACGCTGTCGTTCGACGAAGGGATTCGTCGCGAATCTGAATTGTTCCAGGAGCTGGAAAATTCGGATGAAGCGCGTGCGTTGCGCTATGCGTTCTTCGCGGAACGTGAAGTGGCGAAGCTGCCCGATGTGCCGGCCAACGTGAAGCCGCGCGATGTCCACGCACCGGCGGTGATCGGCGCGGGTACCATGGGTGGCGGCATCGCCATGGCCTTCGCCGATTTCGGCTACGACGTGAAGATCATGGACTCAACGGAAGCGGCCCTGAATCGTGGAATGGACCGCATCCGGTCCAACTATGCGACGTCCGTGAAGCGCGGCAGCCTGGCGCAAGACGAGATGGAACACCGCCTCGCACGCATCCATCCCGTTGCCGGCTACGACGACATCGCGGACAGCGACGTCGTCATCGAGGCCGTGTTCGAGCGCATGGACGTGAAGAAGCCGGTCTTCGCGGACCTCGACCGTGTTGTGAACAAGGACGCCTTCCTGTTCTCCAACAGCTCCGCCCTCGACCTCGACGATCTCGCCACGGCCACGTCGCGCCCCGACAAGGTCGCCGGCACGCATTTCTTCTCACCCGCCAACGTGATGAAGCTGCTGGAAGTCGTGCGCACCAACGCCGCGTCCCCCGAAACGCTCGCCACCGCGATGGCGCTGGGCCGCAAGATCGGCAAGATCTCGGCGATGGCGGGCAACTGTGACGGCTTCCTCGCCAACCGCTCGCGCGCGCCGTTCAACAGCGAAATGGTCATCCTGCTGGAGGAAGGCTGCCTGCCCGAGCAGGTCGACAAGGTGATGATTGATTTCGGCTATCCGATGGGCCCGTTCGCGGTCGGCGACCTCGCTGGCCTCGACATCAGCGCCGAGGGCCGCAAGCGCCGCGCCGCCGCCAACCCGGCTTACCGGAAGCTGCCGATCGCGGACAAACTCGTCGAAATGGGTCGCTTCGGCCAGAAGACCGGCGCCGGCTGGTACCGCTACGACCAGGGCGACCGCACCCCGCACCCCGCTCCCGAAGTCGCGGCGATCATCCAGCAGGTCGCGTCTGAACTCGGCGTGCCCCAGCGCAGTTTCACCGACCAGGAGATCCTGCGTCGGCTGCTGTTCTCCTCGGTGAACGAGGCCTGCAAGATCCTGGAGGAGGGCATCGCCTACCGTGCCAGCGACATCGACGTGATGTGGCTGCACGGTTTCGGCTTCCCGCGGTACCGTGGCGGGCTGATGTTCTGGGCCGACGGGATCGGCGTGCGGGACGTCTACAACCAGATCGCGGCATGGCATCAGCAGTATGGCGAGCGCTGGGCGCCGAGCGCCCTGCTACGCCACCTGGCCGAGACCGGTACCGCCTTCCGCGAGGCCAAGCCCGGCAAGCCGTAACCGACCCGGGTCCCCTCCTGTCGCGGCAGAAGCCGCGGAGCAGAGACGGCCGTGCGAAATCGCGCCGCGCCGGCCAAGGCATGGCTGTCCCACAGATGCACGTTGATGACCGAATGAGACGCGGCCCTGGCTGGAGAATGGTCGTCAGCCCGGCGTGATGGTCGCTGCGGACCACGCTGCGATCGGGCACCGAGGCGCTGGGCATCCCGGCGGATCATCCGGCGTTGCGCGACGGTTGGTGGGCGGTCGCGCGCGACGCCCGGTCAGTCTGGCACTGGAGCAATGGCCGCGCCCGGGCTCACTCGCCCCACTGCGGCATGGCAACGCTTGAAATCGATTGCCGACACGATGGCGTATCCGCGGCGTCTGAACGCCGCGACAGACCCGACGGTCAGATGGCGCTTGGCGGCCTGAAAGGTTTGGGTGGCGGCCCGAGAGGCTCTCGCTGGTCCGCGTCGCGCCCGGTGCCAAAGCGGGTCGCGTCAGGGCGCAGGGAGCGGGAGCACGTCCGGTTTCGCTTGACCTGGGCCGGAAAACCCCGGAACTTGGTTATTCCGGCACCGCGAACGGCGACTCGCGAAGAATTGACTGTGCCGCGTTGACTCCCCAACTGCCGGAAGTATATTCCGCGCCTCCGACGCGGCCCCCAGCGGGCCCGGCGGCGCTTGCGCATAACCTCACCCTTCGGGGTATCGACCGCCCGGTGGCCCCACAGCCCCGGGCCGACAGGAGTTAGCCCGTGGCTCGCATTGCCGGCGTGAACATCCCCACCAACAAACGCGTCATCATTGGGCTGCGCTATATCTATGGCATCGGCCCGACCAAGGCGTCCGACATCTGCACCAAGCTGTCCATTCCGGACGACCGCCGCGTGAACCAGCTCTCGGACGACGAGGTGCTGCGCATCCGCGAGCTGATCGACCGGGAATATCAGGTCGAAGGCGACCTGCGGCGTGAAGTCGCCATGAATATCAAGCGCCTAATGGACCTGGGCTGCTACCGCGGCCTGCGTCACCGCAAGGGGCTGCCGGTGCGCGGCCAGCGCACCCACACCAACGCCCGCACCCGTAAGGGCAAGGCGGTCGCCATTGCCGGCAAGAAGAAGGTGACCAAGTAGGACGGCCGCCGCCCTCCCCGTTTAGCCCGATATCACGCCGCGATCAGAGACACGGAACAGGATACCAAACCACATGGCGAAACCCGCCACCGCCGCGCGTCCCCGCCGCAAGGAACGCAAGAATATCACTTCCGGCGTCGCCCACGTGGCGGCGACGTTCAACAATACGGTGATCACCATCACCGACGCGCAGGGCAACGCGATCGCCTGGTCGTCCTCGGGCAGCCAGGGCTTCAAGGGCAGCCGCAAGTCGACCCCCTATGCTGCGCAGGTCGCGGCCGAGGATGCCGGCAAGAAGGCCCGCGAGCACGGGATGGAGACGCTCGAGATCGAGGTGAGCGGCCCCGGATCTGGCCGCGAAAGCGCCTTGCGGGCGCTGCAGGCGGTCGGTTTCGCCATCACCGCCATCCGCGACATGACGCCGATCCCGCACAACGGCTGCCGGCCGCGCAAGCGCCGGCGGGTCTGATCGGGCGGTTGGTTTTTCCAGTCGGTCGCGCGGCCTTCGGGCCGCCACCGGCGCAACAAGGTATGGGTGCATGAGACAGACTCTGGTCATCCAACGGAACTGGCAGTCGCTGATTAAGCCGGAAAAGCTCGAGTTCGAGCCCGGCGCCGATCCGGCGCGCATTGCCACCGTTGTCGCTGAACCGCTGGAGCGCGGCTTCGGCATGACGCTGGGCAACGCAATCCGGCGCATCTTGCTGTCGTCCCTGCAGGGTGCCGCGGTCACCGCGGTGCAGATCGACGGCGTGCTGCATGAGTTCAGCAGCATCCCCGGCGTGCGCGAGGACGTCACCGATATCGTGCTGAACATCAAGCAGCTCGCGCTGCGGATGCATGGCGAAGGCCCGAAGCGGATGGTGCTGACCGCCACGGGTCCAGGCGAGGTGCGTGCCGGTCAGATCCAGGCCGGCCACGACATCGAGATCATGAACCCCGAGCTGGTGCTGTGCACGTTGGACGATGGCGTGAAGCTGGGCATGGAGTTCACGGTCAACCTGGGCAAGGGCTACGTCGCCGCGGCGGCCAACCGGCCGGAAGATGCGCCGATTGGCCTGATCCCGGTCGACAGCATCTACAGCCCGGTGCGCCGCGTGTCGTACAAGGTGGAACCGACCCGCGTGGGTCAGGTGACCGACTACGACAAGCTGCTGCTGACGGTCGAAACCAACGGCGCGGTGACACCGGAAGACTCGGTCGCCCTCGCCGCGCGCATCCTGCAGGATCAGCTCCAGCTCTTCATCAACTTCGAGGAACCGCAGCAGATCCGTGCCGAGGAGCCGGAAGACAACCTGCCGTTCAACCGCAACCTGCTGCGCAAGGTCGACGAGCTGGAGCTGTCGGTGCGGTCGGCGAACTGCCTGAAGAATGACAATATTGTCTACATCGGCGACCTGGTGCAAAAGTCCGAGCAGGAAATGTTGCGCACGCCGAACTTCGGCCGCAAGTCGCTGAACGAGATCAAGGAAGTGCTGACCTCGATGGGGTTGTCGCTCGGCATGAGTGTGTCGGGTTGGCCGCCGGAGAATATCGAGGATATGGCCAAGCGGCTCGAAGAGCCGTTCTGATAGGGGACTGAACGATGCGACACGGGGTAGCCGGGCGCAAGCTGAGCGTCACATCCACCCATCGCGAGGCGATGTTCCGCAACATGGCTGTGGCGCTGCTGAAGCACGAGCAGATCACCACCACGCTGCCGAAGGCAAAGGAACTGCGCCCAGTGGCGGAGAAGCTGATCACGCTGGGCAAGCGTGGCGGCATGCACGCGAAGCGGCAGGCCTATGCGCAACTGCGTGACGACACCATCGTCGCCAAGCTGTTCGGTGCGCTGGCGGAGCGGTACAAGGGCCGCGCCGGCGGCTATTGCCGCGTGCTGAAGGCGGGCATCCGCTATGGCGATGCGGCCGACATGGCGGTGATCGAGTTGATGGATCGCGATCCAGCGGCGAAGGGCATCGACAGTGGCCCGAAGCAGGCTGCGCCGGAGCAAGCCGAGGCGGCGTAAGTCCTTTCGACGACCTCCGATCCAATAACCCTGCTACGTTAACCGTTATGGCTGGCCTTGTGCCGGCCATCCGCGTTTCAACGGCTGCGCGCAGATCGCCGGCACGAGGCCAAGGCGCGCGATGCCAGACGTGGTACGTGTGGTCCATCCGGTCAGCACGCGACCCACCGTCGAGTGGACGGTGCACTCCACTGCCCGCGTCAATTTACTTGAGCTGGTCGACGATCTTGTCCAGGCCGGCCTGCACGCACGGCTCGTCCACCCCAGGCGAGCCCGAGGCGCCGGCACCGCCGATGACTTCCGTGCCAACCTTGATGGGTAGCCCGCCAGGGATGGCGATGATGTTCGGCAGCGTCACTTGCTGGCGCACGACCGGATTGTTGTCGGCAAAGCGCTTGGCGTACTCCGCCGTCGGAATCCGAAAGTTCACCGCGGTGTATGCCTTGCGTCGCGCGTTCTCCAGCGTATACGGCTGCGCATTGTCGCCGCGGATCGCCACGATGGTCTCGCCGTCGCGATCCACGACCACGGCCGATTCCGCATACCCCTTCGCCGCACAGCTCTCGACGGCGGTCTGCGCGATGGTCAACGCCATCGCATACGGAAGGTCATGACGTACCAGCAGGTCCGCTTGCGCCGGCGTGGCGAGCGACCAACTCAAGACAGCCAGGGCAGCTCCAATGGGAAATACGTTAGCGAGCCGTGGCGATAGCGCATGCATGACCGATCCTCCACGATAAGGCCCGCAGTTTCGTCGTCCGTCGCCGGGGCGTCGAGCCCCGGCGGGTGATCAGCGACCGCACCCGCGCCCTACCCTGTGGAAACAGCGAAGCACGCCACCTCGCCGCGGGACGCGGTCAGGTCGATTCTCGGCCGCATCACGTGCCAGCGTCGCGCGCAGCCTTGGCGGCGATCCCGTGCGAAAACGTAATGATCTAGCCGTCCAAGTCGCGCACTGCGAACTCGTGATTGCCATAGTAATCCCGATCGACGACCGGGTCCACGATATCCGCGCCGTCGGCCACGTCGGCAACAAAGAATAGCGGCGCGATCGCGTGGAGCTGGCCTTCCGCCATGTCAGACCACCAGCCTCATGCGCCGTCCGGCGGCCGGTTCGCGCGGCAATCCGTCCGTCTCGGTGAACGAGCCCCACATGTCGCCGTTATAGCCTTCCAGCGAGAACTGGCGCGGCCGATAATTCGCTTCCTGCTCGGGCAGGATGTGCTTCACGCCGGTGGAGTATTCGTAGACCATGCCGTCCGGGCCCTCGAAATACACCATGATCGCCGTCGAGATCGGATGTCGTCCCGGTCCGTAAACGATCTTCACGCCCTGCTGCTTCAGCCAGTAGTAGGATCGCATCACGTCGTCGACATCCTCGACCTGATGGTTGAGGTGTTGGATGCCGGGCCGGCTCGACGGCATCAGCACGACCGAGTGATGCACCGTGCCGATGCGCAGGAAGGTAGCGTCGCCCAGCCAGTCCGACACACGTGCGTTGCACAGGTCGGTCCAGAACGCGGTATCACGTTTCGGATCCGTGCTGAACAGCGCGAGATGGCTGAACCCGGTGATGTCGACATCGCGGCCGGGAAAGAACCGCACGCCGGAATTGTGCGGCCGGGCCAGGATCTCGATCTTGTTGCCGGACGGATCGGAGGTGGCGATGAAGGCGCGCACACGGCGGGCCTCGCATTCGTCTTGTGTGCCCCAATGGATCGGTCGCTCGGCGTATTCCAGTGCCGCGCCCACCGCGTCCAGGTCGTCTGGGTCGTCCAGCTCCAGCCCGGTGGTGTGGTCGGTCGGATCACCTTCGAAATACACCAGGGTGTGATCGCGCGTGTCGCCTCGCATGGCGGCCTTATCGCTGCGGAAATAGGCGGTCTGGCCTTCGCGCGCGACGAGCTGCAGGCCGACGAAATCAGTGGCGAACTTGATCGCCATCTCCAGGTCCGGCGTGCCGAGCCGCGCGTAGCGGATGTCGTGCAGGTTGATCATCGAATGTCCCTCCCGCCCAGCCGGCAGCCTAGGCCCGAAGTGCATGTTTGCACCACAGGACGCACACGGCGACACTATATGCACGGCGCGTTCGACGACTCTTGAACCATCATCACACCATGACAGCACAGCCTGCCCCTTCGCCGGACGACCTGTTCGGCCCCGCGTCACAGCCGGACGTCCCGGCGGGTCCGCGCCCGCTGGCCGACCGGTTGCGCCCGCGCGCGCTCGAGGAGGTGGTCGGCCAGGACCATCTGCTGGGACCCGATGGCACCCTGACGCGCATGCTGGCGCGCGGGTCGCTGGCTTCGCTGATCCTTTGGGGCCCGCCGGGCGTGGGCAAGACCACCATCGCCCGCCTGCTGGCCGCCCGCTCTGGCCTCGCATTTGTTCAGCTCTCGGCTGTGTTCTCCGGCGTCGCCGATCTCAAGCGCGCGTTCGATGACGCCACGAAGCGCCGCCGGACAGGGCAGGGGACGTTGCTGTTCGTCGACGAGATCCACCGCTTCAACCGCGCGCAGCAGGACGGGTTCCTGCCGGTGGTGGAGACCGGCGTTGTCACGCTGATCGGCGCCACCACGGAGAACCCCTCGTTTGCGCTGAACGGCGCCTTGCTGTCGCGTTGCCAGGTGCTTGTGTTGCGCCGATTGGATGATGCGGCGCTCGACCTGCTGCTCACCCGCGCTGAGGCTGACACGGAGCGCGCCTTGCCGCTCGACGCGGAAGGCCGCGCTGCGTTGCGCGCGATGGCCGACGGCGATGGCCGCTATCTGCTGAACATGGCGGAACAGATCTTCGCGCTGCCCGCCGACACGCCGGCGATGGATGCTACCGAGCTGGCCGCGCTGTTGGCCAAGCGTGCCGCGCTGTACGACAAAGACCGCGAGGAGCACTACAATCTCATTTCGGCTTTGCATAAGTCGATGCGCGGCTCGGATGCCGACGCGGCACTGTATTGGTTCGCGCGCATGCTGACCGGCGGCGAGGACCCACGCTATATCGCCCGCCGTCTGGTTCGTTTTGCAGCCGAGGATATCGGCATGGCTGACCCGCATGCGCTGCCGCAGGCGCTGGCGGGGTGGGAGACCTATGAGCGCCTTGGCTCGCCGGAAGGAGAGCTGGCGATCGCGCAGGTGGTGGTCTATTTGGCGACTGCACCGAAATCGAACGCGGTGTACACGGCGTTTGGCGCAGCCCGCCGCGCCGCGAAGGACACCGGATCGCTGATGCCCCCGGCGCATATTCTCAACGCGCCGACGAAGCTGATGCAGGAGCTGGGCTACGGCGCCGGCTACGCCTATGACCACGAGGCGGAGGAGGCTTTCTCCGGCCAGAACTATTTCCCGGACGGTATGGATCGGATCCAGCTCTATACCCCCCGCGATCGCGGCTTCGAGCGAGAGATCGCCAAGCGCCTGGCCTACTGGGCGAAGCTGCGAGAGGACCGCAATGGTTAGCAAAACCACACGGCAGGACCGTTGCCACGACATGCCGGGGCTTGGCCCCGGCATCCAGGCCTTTCTGTGCATCAGCGGCGCAAGTTGTGGCTGCCGCGCCTTCGCCCGGCACGACGTGGTCGAATACATCATGCGCCCCACCGCGTCGGCAGCCGCATGACGGTCGCAACACGCACCGTCTCCGACGACGAGGCCGACATCCGCCTCGACCGCTGGTTCCGTCGGCACTTCCCTGGCCTGACCCAGGGGGCAATCCAGAAGCTGTGCCGCACGGGCCAGGTGCGCGTGGATGGACATCGCGCCGATGCCGCCACCCGTCTCGCCCCCGGCCAGGCCGTCCGCGTCCCACCTCTGCCTGCGGCCCCTGCCACACCGAAGCCGCCCGCCCCGATCGACCCTGCCGTCGCCCAGGACCTGCGCCACGCGGTGATCTACCGCGACGATCAGCTCATCGTGCTGAACAAACCGCACGGCCTGCCGGTGCAGGGCGGCCCCGGCATCACGCACCACCTCGACGCCCTGCTCGACGCCCTCCGCTTCGGCGGCGACCGCCCCCGCCTGGTGCATCGTCTCGACCGTGACACCTCCGGCGTGCTGATCCTCGCCCGCACCCCCGGCGTTGCCGCCAAGCTCGCCGCCGCCTTCCGCGGCCGCTCCGTCGAAAAGACCTACTGGGCCGTCGTCGCCGGACGTCCCGTCCCGCTCGAAGGCCGTATCGACCTGCCACTCCGCCGTACCGCCGGCCCGCGCGGCGAGCGCACTGTGCCCGCCGAGCGCAACGACAAGGAAGCTGCCCACGCCATCACTGACTACCGTACGCTCGATAACGCCGCGCAGAAACTCGCCTGGCTCGAACTCCAGCCGCTCACCGGCCGCACCCATCAGCTCCGCGTGCACTGCGTCGCCATCGGCGCGCCCATCCTGGGCGACGTGAAATACGCCGAGCCCGATCAGAACGATGCCGGCAGTGCCCTTGTCTCCGGCCTGTCCGACAGACTTCACTTGCACGCGAGGGCGCTTGTTTTACCTCATCCCGCGGGAGGAACACTCCGGGTCGAAGCCGAGCTGCCACCCCATATGCGTGCGACTTTTGCTACGCTCGGCTTCCAGGCCCACCCAGCGCAGGCGCCGCGGCGCACCCGTGGCGACACATAATCAGGGAGACGCTCGATGGCCAGCAGACCCCCTCGCCGCCGCCCCCGCCGCGTGTTGCGCATCATCGTACTTGTTGTCTGTGCCATTCTCGTCCTGGGCGTCGCCGGCATCGCGGCCTTCGTCGCGACCTTCAACCCTAACAGCTACAAGCCGCAGATCATCGCCGCCGTGCAAGCGGCGACCGGCCGGCAGCTGGCGCTCAACGGGTCGATCGGCCTGACCTTGGGCCTGGAGCCGACGCTCAAGGTGAGCGACGTCGCGTTCAGCAACCCGCCTGGCTTCTCTCGCCCGCAGATGGTGACATTGCAGAGGCTCGATGTGCGGCTCGCGCTGCTGCCGCTGATCTCGAGGCGGGTGCAGATCGACCGGCTGGTGCTGGTGAAGCCGGATATCCTGTTGGAGACCAATGCGCAGCGGCAGATGAATTGGCAATTCGGTGCGGCGGCCGCACCAACGCCGGCGCCGCCGATGCCGGCGGGGGCGCAACCCGCCGCCAACACCGCGCCGCCGCAACTGTCGCTGTCGAGCCTGCGGATTGAGGACGGCACGCTGTCGATGCGCGCAGCCGACGGCACCACGACCACGCTGGCGTTGAAGAGCCTCGACGCCGAGGCTTCCTCCCGCGACGCGCCGCTGCACCTGACGGTGGACGCCACTTATAACGGCGCGCCGGTCACCTTGACCGCCGACACCGGCCCGCTGAGCCGGCTAGAGGACCCCACGGGTACCGGACCCTGGCCGCTGAAGCTGGCGGCAACCGCTGCTGGCGCCACGCTGGGTGTTGATGGGACCATTGCGCAGCCGACACAGGGACGCGGTCTGGCATTAGCTATCACCGCGGACGTGCCGGACCTCGCTGCGCTCGGTGCGCTGGCCGGCACGACGCTGCCGCCGCTGAAGACCATCGCGGCCCAGCTCAAGCTCGCCGACAGCGACGACCGCCAGACCTTCACCGTATCGGACTTGAAGCTGACCTTGCCGCAGCTCGATCTCGCGGGCACCGTGTCGTTCACGCAGGGGGAGGGGGCAAGCCCGACCATGAAGGCCAATCTGTCATCGCAACGGATCGACCTTGATGCACTGAATGCCGCGATGGCCGGCAGCAAGCCGGCCGGGTCCTCGGGCGCTGCGCCGGCACCGGCCGCCAGAAGCCGCTATGTCATTCCGGAAACCAAGTTGCCGTTCGAGGCACTGCGTCCTTTGACCGCGGATGCCACGGTTTCGATCGCTGATCTCAAGACCGGTGACACGGACTACAAGGGATTGACCCTGCACGCAGTGGACCAGAAGGGGCAGCTCACGGTTGATCCGTTCGGGGTTGATGCGCCCGGCGGGCATATCGACGCCAAGGTGACGGTTGATGCCAACGCGACGCCACCTTCCGTCACCCTGAACCTGCGTGCGCCCAGCCTGGCACTGCAAACTTTGCTCAAAGCCCTGCACAAGCCTGGCTTCGCGAGCGGCAATATGGAGATTCGCGCCGACCTGAAAGGCGCCGGCGACAGCCCGCATGCGATCGCCGCGACACTGGATGGCGCGATCGGTGTCGCCGTGGTCAAGGGCCAGATCGACAGCCAGGTGCTGGGCGGGCTGATGGCGGGAATCTTGCAGCAGACCCAGATTGCCAACCTGGCCAACAAAGCCGGCATGAGCGCGCTGACCTGCTTCGCGCTGCGGCTGGATGCGAGTAGTGGGGAGGGGACGGTACGCGCGCTGATGCTGGATACCAGTACGTTGGGAATGACAGGCACCGGCGGAATGAATTTCGGCAGCGAAACGCTGGCCCTGCATCTGAAGCCGACGGTGGGTGTGGCCGGCACGACCATCGCCGCGCCGGTGATTGTCGATGGCACCTTTGCCGACCCGTCGACCAAACCTGATGCCGCGGGTCTGGTCACCGGCAATGTCGGTACCGCGGCCAAGCTGGCCTTGGGGGCGAGCACCGGCGGGTTGGGCTTGATCATCGGCTCTGCGGTTGAGCAGAAATTGGGCGGCGACGCGTGCGCCGAACCACTGGCCTTGGCGCGGTTCAGCCAGGCCCCGGCCGCCAGTTCATCGAGCGGTACGACCGCGGCACCCAGCCAGGCGAAGCCGAAGTCGCCGTTGAGTGGTGCGGCGAGTACGCTGAAGAAGCTATTCCCATGAGTGTGGAGGCAACCGTCCGCACGTGAAGCGCTTCTGGAACACGGCGACCGCCGAACGCGAGGCTGGTTCGTTTACCATCCGGCTCGATGGCAAACCGGTCCATCTGCCGGGTGGCGGCGTGTTGCGCCTGGCGCACACGAAGCTGGCCGAGGCGGTTGCCGACGAATGGCAGCGCGCCGGCGGCGCCAGTGGCGGCGAGATGTCCTTCGCCGACACGCCGCTGACCCGCCTGGCTGGCACCGCGCAAGGGCGCGTCGCCGCCGAACGCTGGCTGACGGTCGATGCCATCGCCCGCTACGGCGAGGCCGACCTGCTGTGCTACCGCGCCGAAACGCCGGAGGCGCTGGTGCGTCGCCAGGATGAGGCTTGGCAGCCTTGGCTGGACTGGATTGCGCAACGCCACGGCGCAAAGTTGCGCGTGACCTCTGGCATCGTCGCGATCCGCCAGCACCGCGACAGTATCGCGGCGCTGCGCGATGCGGTGGCGTCCTGCGACGTCTGGGCTCTGGCCGCGTTGGGCATCGCGGTGCCGTCATTGGGCAGCCTGGTGCTGGGTCTGGCCCTGGCCGACCGCGCGCTCGACGCCGCGACCGCGCACGCGCTGGGTGCGTTGGACGAGCTGTTCCAGGTCGAGCAATGGGGCGAGGACGAAGAAGCCGCCGCCCGTCGCCGCGCCGTCGCCGGCGACATCGCCCTGGCTGCCCGCATGATTGAACTCACGCGGGCCTGATGCTGGCCAAGCGCATCATCATCGCCGGGCAGGTGCAGGGCGTCGGCTACCGCCAGTGGCTGGTGATTGAGGCCAAGGCCGCCGGCTTGGCCGGCTGGGTTCGCAATCGGGTGGACGGCACGGTCGAAGCACTGATCGCCGGCGAGGCCGACGCGGTCGAGGACCTGGTCCGCCGCTGCCGCCGCGGCCCGCGCATGGCGGTTGTCGTCAGCATCGAAGAAGAATTCGACGACCCGCCCGACAATCCCGCCTTCCACCAGCGCCCAACGCTATGATGATCTTGGTTCCGCCTGCTCTCGCGGGCTTGGGTCGCAAAGCGGACCAAGGCTGAAGGCTGGGGGAGAGGGAGGCGGTCAAGCGGGCGTTGCCTGCTCGGACATCGCGCAGGCCGCGATGCCACCATCGCCGCCAAATACCTCGTCCCAAGCCTTCCGCAGCGCCCCATCCACCTCAGCCATCCGCACCTGCCGCCCCAGCGCCGCCAAACTCGTCACCCCGTGTTCCCGGATCCCGCACGGCACGATCCCACCAAAATGGCTCAGCTCTGGCGCGACATTCAGCGCCACCCCGTGCCAACTCACCCACCGGCTGACCCGTACGCCGATCGCACCGATCTTCGCCTCCCGCGCGGTTGCGGCATCGGCGACCCAGATGCCCACGCGCCCCTCCCGACGCTCGCCTCGCACATCGAACTGCGCCAGCGCCCTGATCAGCCACTCCTCCAGCCCATGCACGAAGCAGCGCACGTCGTGCGCCGGCACGCCGGCGTGGGGTCGCGACAGGTCCAGCATCACGTAACCCACGCGCTGTCCCGGCCCGTGATACGTCCACTGCCCGCCCCGCCCGGCCGCGAAGGTGGGAAAGCGCGCAGGGTCGGTGAGTTCATCTGCCCGCGCCGAGGTGCCGGCGGTGTAAAGCGGCGGGTGTTCCACCAGCCACACCAGCTCTGTCGCCGTGCTCGCCTGAATGGCTGCCACCCGCGCCTGCATGGTCGCAAGCGCGTCCGGGTAGGCGGTCAATCCATCACTGATGCACCAGTCGATCACACCCGTCATGGCCCGGCCCCGGGCTCGGCCAAAGGCCGACCTGAGGCCAGGCGCCGGCGGGTATCCACGACTTGCGACCCACCGGTGGCATCCAACCCCGCCCAATCCGACCTATCGCGCAGAACATCACCGGTCATTGAAGCCCCGTCATCCATCCGCTATACCGCGCCGCCTGCCGGCGCGAGAAGCGCCGTCCCCATGTGATGCGGTCGTGGCGGAATGGTAGACGCGCAAGCTTGAGGTGCTTGTGGGGGAAACCCCGTGGAAGTTCGAGTCTTCTCGACCGCACCAGAATTCGTCAGCGGGACGATGTTGCCACCACGGCTGCGGCGGTGAGCCGGGCCGGTACGACAAACCAGCCCGACAGCCGCCCCGTCCACCACGCGTCAAATTGTGCCAACGGCATGGATACGGCCAGCGTCAGCGTTGCCGTGACCAGGATGGCGATTGTGGCCGGTCCGGGCGCTGGCAGGACACCCTGTACCGCCAGGTAGCCAGCGCACCCCGCCGAACACAGGACTGGCACATGCACCAGATAGATCGGAAACGACAGCCGCCCGAGCCAGGCGGCGGAGGGGCCCGACAGCCGCGTCATGAGCGCCGGACATCCCTGCGCCGCGACAATGATCAGCAGCGCCCCGATCGCCTGCGCCAGTTCCGGCGGGATCGCGACGCCCGCATGCCGCGCGATCCACGCACTTCGCCCACAGCCGAGCGACCACCCTGCCAGCCACAGGCCAGTGGCACAGCAGATCAGCGCTGCCCGCCGTGACAGGCGGGGCGGCTGCTCCGGCGTGTGCCTTGCCAGCCAAACCCCGATTGGGAAACCGATCATGGTGGGCGCCACCCATACCGACAGGGCAGCACTGGCGAGCAGTGCGGCCATGATCAGACCGCGCGGCGCGTTGCGCAGCATGTCATGGCGATCGCGAGCGCGAATGCCAGGAAGCTGCCATAGAACTCCAGCTGCGTCGTCCAGATGAAACTGTCATAGGCGCGATCGCAGGACAGGAACGTGCGGATTGATCCCTCCCGCACGGCGTCAAGCAGGCTCGGCACCAGTGTGGTGCCCGGGGCGACCGCGCCACCGAACGTCGCCAGCCAAGGCGATCCCGTGACGGTCACCACCGGCGCGTAAGTTGTCCAACCCAGCGCGATCAACAGTCACGCGCCAACCACCGTCAGCAGAACCGGCCCTGCCCGGCGCGGCCACCGCTTGATCATGCCGCACAGCAGGCTGCGATATCACCGGTCGCCAGTGCTCGGTGAGTCAGCACGTAACCGGACAGCCCGAAGAAAAGCACGACCGCGGCCGACCCGTTCAGCTGGGCGAACCAGAACTGGCCGTTGAAAGCCGCGGCCCAGGACGAGGCAAAGGGCGGCTCCGCGAACGGAGATGCGGCCGAGACCCCGCCGGCGGCCAAGCCGAAGGCCGAGCGGACCAAGCTCAAGCGGGCCGCCTGACGTGAGCCCGAGCGCCGGCTCCACGCATCGAGTTCGATGCGCCGGCGCGACGGATCGCCTTGCTCCCGCGCGCCCGAGGGCGCTCTTGAGGGGGTGAGCACCTCAATTCACTTGTCCTTTGATGTCAAATTTGCCACCATGAACACCGTCTGAGACACTCGATCGATCAGTTGGATCAGGGGCGCGCAAAGCGACTGCGCGGACTTCCCGGAGGACGCCCGCCTGAAGTTCGCACGCGCTCTCACGGTCGTGGCCGAGGGCCGCATGCCGGACATTGCCAAGCCGCTGCCCGGGCTCGGGTCCGGTGTGATGGAACTGGCGCCGAAGCGTCGCGCGACGCCTTCCGGGTCGTCTACGCGCGTCAGATCGGCGAGGCGATCTGGGTGGTGCATGCCTTCCAGAAGAAATCGACGAGCGGCATTGCGACGCCCAAGCACGAGATCGACCTGATGCGGGAGCGGCTCAAAAGACTGAAGGAGGCGCTGAAGTGAGACCCGACGACGACAAGGAGCTGGTTCACGGCAGCGGTAACGTCTTCCGCGACCTCGGCCTCCCCAATCCGAACCTCGAACAGCTACGCGCCATCCTGGCGGCGAAGATCATCGGCGTGCTCGACGATCGCAGCCTCACCATCCGTAAGGCGCAGGAACTGACCGGGATCGCCGCGGCGGATTTCTCGCGCATCCGGCAAGTGAAGCTGGAGCGCTTCACCGTCGACCGGCTGATGAACGTGCTCGATCGGCTGGGCCAGGACGTGGAGGTTTTGGTCGAGGTCCATGACCGAACGTCAGCGCCGCCGCCGTCCAGGCAGGCCGTACCTGCCTGACGCCCTGGTTTCAAAATCATCAGGTGACAATGATTGTCTTCATCAACGTCTTCCATGTCGATCCCACCAATCAGCAGCGGCTGGTCGATATCCTGACCCAAGTCACGGACGAGATCGTCAGCAAGGCGCCGGGCTTCGTCTCATCCACGCTTCACCGCAGCACAGACGGCGCCAAGGTCACGATGTACGCCCGCTGGAGCAGCCTCACCGATTACGAGGCCATGCGCCAGGACCCGGCTCAGCGCCCATTTCTCGAAGCGGCGCTGTCCATCGCCCGGTTTGACCCCGGCATGTACGAAGTGGTTCGGGAATTCGGCCCGCCCAATCCGTAAGCGACCGGCATTGATCTGATCCTCGATATCTTCGGGAAGACTTAGCCAGTTTATCCCCGGGCGCCATAAACTGCCCAGAAGCGCCGCCATCCATTCGACCGCAGGCGGGCCTGGTGAGGCCACAAGCCGACGAGTCCGGGCGCTGTTCCGGCGAAGTTCACCGCGCCGTCGTCACTTTCGACTACCGGCCCTTACGACGTCCAGCACGACCGCCAATCCAATGCCCGATGGACTGGAGATTCTCAGATGAAGCGTTTGACGTCGATCGCCTCTGCCTTCTGCGTGCTGATGGCCGCCGTCGCGGCGCCGGCCCAGGCGGGTCCGCCGCCGCCCGTCGTGGGCGCCAACCTCGTCAATGAGCCGTACAAGCAGACTGTCCCGGAACAGGAAGCGACGTTTGCAGCCCAGCAGGCGGCCCGCGTCCACGTCATCCGGGCGGGGATCCCCGGCAACGACCAGGGCCTGGCGTTCGCACAGCGCGCCTATGCGCATGGCATCAAGATCGAATGGCTCGTCGGCGTCTACCCCGACCCCGGCACCCTGTGGAAGCAATTGCCCGCCGCCTATAAGGGCAAGGGCCTCTGGAGCGGTTGGCCGCTTTCGACGGCCAACGCCGATACCTTCAAGGCCAACATCGGCCCGGAGCTGGCCAAACTCGAAAGCAAAGGCATCGTGCTCGCCGGCTTCGAGCTGGGCAACGAGATCAACTGGACCGGCTTCAACGCCGACTTTCCCCTGCCGGCGCAAGGGCGGGTGCTGACCGAGGCGGACCTAGCCAGCGACCCCGAGGGGCAGACGATCGCCCAGGGCTATCTCCGCTACCTGCAGACCCTGGCCGCGCTGAAGGACATCCGCGACCACTCGACGCTCAATCGGCGCACGCCGATCGTCTCCGCCGGGCTCGCCGACCTCGACGACTCCGGCAAATGGCTTCGTAGCGTCAAGGCCGACGCGGTCAGCGTCGATGCGACGCTCCATTTCCTGCAGGCCCACGGCCTGGACCGGCTGGTCGACGGCTATGGCCTGCACTTCTATCCCCTGGTGGTCAGTCCGGGCACAACTGCGGGCCAAGCCGCCCTTCGCGCGCATCTCGACCTCAACGGCCTGACGGAATGCGGGCCGCCGGGCGCGGCGCAGGGAAAGCCGTGCTGGGTGACCGAATGGAACTTCAACGGCCTCAACGGCCTGAACGCCTGCCCGATCAATGATGCCGCCCGGATCGCCATGGTTCGCGAGATGCGCAGCGTGCTGCAGGGTCTGGCCGCGCAGCATAGGTTGGGCGGGTCGCTGTACTATACGTGGCAGGGCCAGATTCACGCGTCCAAAGAGGACCACGACAGCGCCTTCCTCTGCGGCGCTTTGACCGAAAGCGGCCGTCTGGCGGTGGCGCCGATGTGACGCTGTGTCTGGCTTGAAAACCCCGACCCTCGGAGTTGTGAATATGCGCCTGTCGCGTTTGCTTGGATTCGCTGCGGTTGGACTTGCCTTCGCCCTGTGGTCGCCCAGGCCCATGGCGGCGCCGATGGGACCTGCGACTTGGGGCAATCCCAACCAGTCCTGGGGAACACGCAGGCCCGTCGCTGCGGCCGACCGCGCTCTGGTCGCCCAGTATCGGTCGCATCGCCCGATTTTCGCAACCGATTTCGCCAATGCGGGCGTGCTTCGGTCGCAATGGACGCTGCAGACCGACGATAGATCAGATCTCAAGTCCTGCCGGCTGCCCGCCAATGTGGTCGCGGCTCCAGGCGGCCTGCAGCTCAGGACCACCGCCACATCGGCCTGTCATGCCAGATGGGCGACCGGCTCAATGATCAGCACGACCAAGCAGCTCTACGGCCTGTTCGAGGCCAGCATCCAGACAGCCGACATCACCGGACTCAACAACGCATTCTGGCTCGTCAGTGATGCTGGCTACGAGATCGACATTGTCGAGGCGCACTATCCCAACGACGTACACATGACCTTGCACGACTGGCATCCTGGAGGTGGCGCAGTTGGGTGCGACAGCAAGTGCGCCTGCAACCTGGCCGCCGGATTCCACGACTACGGCGTCCTTTGGACCCCGACCGACTTGATCTTCGAGATCGACGGGGAGCCGGTCGCCGCCATCACCGGCGTCGCTGGCATCAACCAGGCCGCCGACATCCGTTTCGCGACCGCTTTGGGCGATGTCGCCGGCAAGATCCCCGACAACCCCGCCGGCCACCAGATGGCCGTCAGAACTCTGCGTGTCTTTGCGAAACAATGACGGCCCGAGCGGACCGAGTGGCCCCTCGTGCTTCATCTGCTTCATCGAAGGAAGATCCGATGAAACCCTCCCAGCCCGCAGGGGCCGACTTCGAGTGTCCAAGGATTGATCCGATCCAAAGCGTGGCCCCCAAGAAACCACGAGCGCGGCGGATCATGGCTTTGGCCGCGTTGGGTACGCTGGCCATCTTGGCGACGGACGGTGCGGTCGCGGCCGCCGCGCCAGACGCGCGGCCGGTCTCGCCGGCCCCGCTGGCGTTCGGCGTCGATCGGTCGAACATGGGGACGCAATGGACGCTGTCCTGGCCTCAGGAGCCCAAGGTCTCGCCCTTCCTGGCCGCCGACTACAACAAGCCGGGCAATTTCGAGGCGCGACGGGTCGCCGTGATGGACGGGATCGCGCGGGTTCATGCGGGGTGGTTTCGCGACGGCTTCGGCGGCTCCGATCAGGCGATCGATTTGCTGAAACTGGTGCATGCCCGCGGCATGAAGATGCTGGCGATCGTCGGGCACGCGGCCTCCGACTATCCGCCAGGCGCGCAACTCAGCAAGGCTGAGAGCGGTTGCCAGTGGGGGACCTACCCCCTGAGCAAGATCAACATCGCCGCCTACCAGAAGCGCATCGAGGCGGAGCTCGCGGCCGTGCGCGCGGCGGGCGAGATGGTCGAGGCCTTTGAGATCGGCAATGAACTCGATCTCTATTGCAACGACGCCGACAATCCCACCGGCGCGGAATGGGCCAAGCACCAATGGAAGTGGTTCCTGAGCGACGCCCAGGTTCAGACATGGGTGCGCGGCTATGCGCCGTTCCTGGCGGCTTCGGTGGTTTCGATCCGCAAGTATTTCCCGCAGGCCCAGATCATCACCTACGGCAATTCCATGCCCGTTTCCGCGCCGCTGATCGAGGCTCTGGCGAGCGTGCGGGGCGCGGACGGCAAGGTCACCGACTACACCCGGCTGGTCGACGGCTACGGATCGCACCTCTATCCGACCTCGACCACCACCTTGAACCTGGTCCAGGACGCGACCAATTCGCTGCGCTACGAGGCGGCGCACTATCCGCATGCGAGCCAGAAATCCATCTGGATCACCGAATGGAACCCGGCGGGATCGAGCTGGTGGAACGGCCAGCCCTGGTATTTTCAATATGATGCGCGCGGTCAGCCTGGCGGGTATCTGAACAAGGCAGATGTCCGCGGCGTCTACAAGGCGACGGACCAGGCCGGCGCCATTCGCGCCTTCAACCACGATGTGGTCGAGACGCTCCGCTCATCGGCGACCGCGCCGGTGAATATCAGCCACGTCTTCTATTATTCCTACGATTCCGGTGGGCCGTCGCCGAAATGCGCTCAGGTCAAATACAGTTGGCCGACGAGCCTTCCTGCGGGCTTCTGCATCGACGGCATGATCGATCCGTCCACCGGCGATCTGCTGCCCGGCGTCGCTGCGGCGGTCGCCGGCGCGGCCCGCTAGGCGTGGCCATGGCGCAGAAGGTACGAATTCACCGGGGAGAGATCGGATAGGAGCCGCAAGCATGCGCCAAAGTTCAATCTTGTTGGCGACCTTCGCGCTGGCTCTTCCGGCCTTCGCCGGCGCGGCGGCCGCCAAGGACGCTGTCGTCGGCGTGAACGTCTATGACGAGGGCGCGATCACCCAGCCACAGCAGGATGCGGAGATCGATCGTCTAGCCGGGTATGGCGTCAAAACCATACGGACGGGCTTCAGCGATAAATCCGCCCACTTCATCACCCAGACTTACGGGTACGGCATCGGGACGATCGGCATCGTCTACCCGTCCGGCGGCGCGCCATGACCCTGTCGGACCCACCCTGACCCTTGCGGGTCGTTCGAGTGGCGTCTCCCGATCTGGCGCGCTGCCGCCCCCTGCCTGTATGACGGACAGGTTTTGCTGGGGAGGCTTTTGAATGGACGACGACTTCCGCCGGGCGGCGCTGGACTATCATCGCCTGCCGCGGCCGGGGAAACTGGCGATCGAGCCGACCAAGCGCATGGCCACCCAGCGCGACCTCGCGCTCGCCTACTCCCCGGGTGTCGCCGCCGCCTGTGAAGCGATCGTCGACGATCCCGACAACGCGCGGATCTACACCGCCCGCGGCAACCTGGTCGCCGTGATCTCCAACGGCACCGCCGTGCTTGGCCTGGGCAATATCGGCGCGCTGGCCGGCAAGCCGGTGATGGAGGGCAAGGCTGTTCTGTTCAAGAAATTCGCCGGCATCGATGTGTTCGATATCGAAGTGGACGCCCAGGACCCCGACCGCTTCTGCGACGTGGTCGCCGCGCTGGAACCCACCTTCGGCGCCATCAACCTGGAAGACATCAAGGCACCCGAGTGCTTCGCCATCGAGGCGGAGCTGCGCAAGCGCATGCGCATCCCGGTGTTTCACGACGACCAGCACGGTACCGCCATCACGGTCGCCGCCGCCGTCCGCAATGGCCTGCTGCTGCAGGGCAAGCATCTCTCGGACGTGCGCCTGGTGACCTCCGGCGCCGGCGCGGCGGCGCTCGCCTGCGTCGACCTGCTGGTCTCGATGGGCTTGCGGCCGGAAAACGTCACGCTGACCGACATCAAGGGCGTGGTGCGCAAGGACCGCACTGGTATGCTGCCCAACATGGCCCGCTACGCCCGCGACACGAACGCCGAAACGCTGGCCGATGCGCTGCCCGGCACCGACATCTTCCTGGGCCTGTCCGCCCCGCGCGTGTTGAAGCCTGAGATGTTGTCGCTGCTCGGTGACAAGCCGCTGATCCTGGCATTGGCCAATCCGGAACCCGAGATCCTGCCTGAACAGGCCCGCGCCCTGCGTCCGGACGCTATCATCGCGACCGGCCGCTCCGACTATCCGAACCAGGTCAACAACGTCCTCTGCTTTCCGTTCATCTTCCGCGGTGCGCTCGACGTCTCCGCCACCACGATCAATGAGGAAATGAAGATCGCCGCGGTCGAGGCCATCGCCAGCCTGTCGCGCGTCGAGGCTTCCGAGGTCGTGGCCGCGGCCTATGGCGGTGATGCGCCGGTGTTCGGCCCCGACTACATCATTCCGAAACCGTTCGATCCACGCCTGATCCTGGAGATCGCCCCCGCCGTTGCGCGCGCTGCGATGGACAGCGGCGTCGCGCGCCATGCGATCATCGATTTCGCCACCTATCGTCACGATCTCGAACGATTCGTCTTCCGTTCCGGCCAGCTCATGCAGCCGGTGTTCGAGGCGGCGCGCAAATCCGCCAAACGCGTCGTCTACAGTGATGGCGCGGACGAGCGAGTGCTGCGGGCGGCGCAGACTTTGGTCGACGATGGTATCGCGATCCCAATCCTGGTCGGCCGCCGCCAGGTCATCGCCCGCAAGGTGAAGGAGATGGGGCTGCGCCTCGATCTTGGCGGCGCCGTCCGTGTGGTGGATCCGATCGAGGACAACGAGGCCGTGCTCGCACCGCTGCTGCCGGAATTCCGCCGTCTGGCCGGCCGGCGTGGCGTCCCGCCCGGCGATGCGGCGCACTGGCTTACCACCCGTCGCACCGTCATTGCATCGATGCTGCTGCACGACGGCCAGGCCGACGCCGCGATCTGCGGCGGTACCGGCGACTGGTGGCGCCAGTTGCGCCTGGTATTGCCGATCATTCCGCGCCGTCCGAACGTCGCGCGCAACTACGCGTTGTCCTGCCTGATCCTGCCCGGGGGATCGCTGTTCATCTGCGACACCCACATGGTGGTCGATCCTACAGCGGAACAGATCACCGAGATGACGCTGCTGGCCGCCGCGGCGGTGAGTGGTTTCGGCATCGTCCCAAAAGTCGCGCTGCTCTCGCATTCGAACTTCGGCGCCAGTGATACCGATTCGGCGCGCAAGATGCGCCGCGCGCTGGCGATGATCCGCGAGCGCGCGCCGGACCTGGAAGTCGACGGCGAAATGCATGGCGACGCCGCGCTAGTGGCGGTGATCCGCGACCGCGCGGTGGCCGACAGCCGGCTGACCGGCACCGCCAATTTGCTGGTCATGCCGTCGCTCGACGCTGCCAATATCTCCTTTACGCTATTGAAAGCGGCATCGGACGGATTGCCGGTCGGGCCGCTCCTGCTGGGCATGTCGAAGCCGATCCACGTGGTGGTGCCCAGCGTCACCGCCCGCGGCATCGTCAACCTGAGCGCACTCGCGGTGCTGGAGGCGCAGGAACTCGACGCGCCGGCGGACTAGGTGATGCTGTGGCTGGTCCTGGGCGGGCTGATGCTGTTCGTCTTTCTGGGCGGACTGCGTGCGTTCGAAAAGGCCTCGGTCACCACGATCAAATCCCTGTTGGCCTGGATCGCCGCGTTGGGAGGGCTGAGCCTAGCCCTGCTGCTGATCCTGTCCGGACGCATCGGCGTTGCGCTCGGCGCCCTGACCCTGTTCGGCCCGTTGATCTGGAACTATTGGCGTGCATCCCAACTTGGCGGACGACATGGCCGCACCCAATCCGGGACCGGCGGCCAGGCTGGCGGGCCGGCGCGCCGTTCAGGCACAATGACGCGTGAGGAAGCCCATCAGGTCCTTGGCCTGCAGCCCGGCGCCACCGAGGCAGAGATCCGCGCCGCGCATCACCGGCTGATGCGCGCGGCGCACCCTGACGCCGGTGGGTCGGATTGGGTGGCGGCGCGCGTCAATCAGGCGCGCGATGTGTTATTGGGCGGTTAACGTTCGCGGGAGTAGGATGGCCGGTGCCACAATTCTGCCCGTGCCCCATGGTCGGGTCGTCGGAGACGCAGTGAGCGAGGACACACACTCTTGAACAAGCCACTTCGCAAGGCCGTTCTGCCCGTCGCCGGCCTCGGCACCCGGTTCCTGCCCGCCACCAAGGCGATGGCCAAGGAAATGCTGCCGGTGGTCGACAAGCCCTTGATCCAATATGCGATCGAGGAAGCGCGCGCCGCCGGCATCGAGCAGTTCTGTCTGGTGACCGGCCGCGGCAAGACCGCCATCGTCGAACATTTCGATATCGCATTCGAGCTCGAGGCGACGCTGCGCGAGCGTGACAAGCGCGATGCGCTGGAGCTGCTGAAGGCCACGCAGGTCGAGCCAGGCTCGATGGTGACGGTGCGCCAGCAGATACCGCTGGGACTGGGTCACGCCATCTGGTGCGCCCGCGCTTTCGTTGGCGACGATCCCTTTGCCATTCTGCTGCCCGATGACCTGATTCTGGCAGACACGCCCTGCGTCACGCAGCTTGCGCGGGCCTACCAGGAGACCGGCGGGAACGTTGTCGCGGTGACCGAGGTGCCGCGCGAACACACCAACCGCTACGGCATCTTGAAGGTCGGCCGCGACAGCGGACGGCTCGTCGAGGTCACTGGCCTGGTCGAAAAGCCAGCGCCGAAGGATGCGCCATCGAATCTGTCGATCATCGGCCGCTACGTGTTGATGCCCGAGGTGATCGGGCACCTGGCCCGCATGGAACGCGGCGCCGGCGGCGAAGTACAGTTGACCGACGCAATGGCGAAGCTGATCGGCGTGCAACCGTTCCACGGCGTGCGCTACGAGGGTCGTCGTTTCGATTGCGGTGACAAGGTTGGCTTCCTTGAAGCGCAGATCGCCTTCGCGTTGAAGCGTGACGATCTGGGACCGGCGGTGCGCGAATTCCTCACGCGGTACCGCTGATGAGATTCCGTCACGACTTCGATCCGACGATGCTGCGCGAGTATGATATCCGCGGCATCGTCGGCAAGACGCTGCACGAAGCAGACGCGTTCGCAATTGGCCGCTGCTTCGGCACCTTCGTCGCGCGCAGCGGCGGCAAGACGGTCGCTGTGGGCTATGACGGGCGGCTGTCCAGCCCCACCCTGGAAAAATCATTAGTGGACGGGCTGATGGAAAGCGGCATGACGGTGCTGCGCATCGGCCGCGGGCCGACACCGATGCTGTACTACACCGGCGCCACGCGGCAGACCGGCGGCGCGGTCATGCTCACCGGCAGCCACAACCCGCCTGATTATAACGGCTTCAAGATGGTGCTGGGCGGCAAGCCGTTCTTCGGTGCGCAGATCCGTGCATTGGGTGAGATGGCAGCCTCGGGTGATGTGGTGCCTGAGGCTGAGGGGCAGGTCGAGACGCTTTCTGTCGCCGAGCATTACGTCGCTCGCCTGCTACGCGACTACGATGGCACGCGATCCTTGAAGGTGGTGTGGGACAACGGCAATGGCGCGGCCGGCGAGGTGCTGGATAAGCTCGTCGCCAAACTGCCCGGTACGCACACCGTGCTATTTGCCGAGATCGATGGCCGGTTCCCCAATCACCATCCCGATCCGACGGTGCCCGCGAATTTGGTGCAGCTGATCGAAACCGTGCGCACGCGCGGCGCCGACCTCGGCGTTGCCTTTGACGGTGACGCGGATCGCATCGGTGTCATCGACGACAAGGGTCAGATCCTGTTCGGCGATCAGCTTATGGTGCTGCTGGCGCGCGACGTGCTGCGCACGCGGCAGGGCGCCACGATCATTGCGGATGTGAAAGCCAGCCAGGTGCTGTTCGACGAGATCGCCCGCGCCGGCGGCACGCCGCTGATGTGGAAGACCGGCCACAGTCTGATCAAGGCGAAGATGGCCGAGACCGGATCGCCGCTCGCCGGCGAGATGTCTGGTCACATCTTCTTCGCCGATCACTGGTATGGCTTTGACGACGCGCTGTACGCTGCGGTTCGCACGCTGGGAATCGTTTCGCGTTCGAACGAGAAATTGTCAGCAATCCGCGACGCGCTGCCGCACGTGGTCAACACGCCGGAGCTGCGCTTCGACTGCGACGATCGGCGGAAGTTCACGGTGATCGAGGAAGTCGCGGCGCGGCTGCGCGCCGATGGCGCGCAGGTATCGGAAATCGACGGCGTGCGTGTACTGACCGACGATGGCTGGTGGCTGCTGCGCGCGTCGAACACCCAGGCGGTGCTGGTGGCGCGCGCGGAGGCATCCAGCCCTGCGGGGCTGGAACGCCTGAAGGCGGCGCTGGTGCATCAATTGGAAGCCTCCGGCTTGGCGGCGCCGGATTTCGATGCGCCGCAGACAGGACATTAACTCTCATCGCGTGGAGCGTAGCGGCGAAGCAATCTCGCGCCGGGTGTGCACCTTCCATGAAATTGCTTTGCCGCTACGCTTCTCGCAATGCAATGTGTGGCGTCTTTCGACGTCCTCCCTACTCCGCCGCCTCGGGCCGCCGCATCCGCTTGATCGTGCCCGTCGTGCTGTGCCCCTGCCGCAGATCCACCAGCACCACTTTGCCGCCCCAGCTCTGCACCTCGGCGCCACCCACCACGTCCTCGACGCGGTAATCCGACCCCTTCACCAGCACATCCGGCCGCAGCGCCTTTACCAGCTCCAGCGGCGTGTCCTGATCGAACAGCACCACCAGATCGACCGGTGCCAATGATGCCATCACCGTTGCCCGCGCGGTCTCGCTCTGCACCGGCCGTGTCGGCCCCTTCAGCTTGCGCACCGAGGCATCTGTGTTCAACGCCACCACCAGCCTGTCGCAGGCCGCCCGGGCCTCGGTCAGCAGGTGCACGTGCCCGGGATGGATCAGGTCGAAACACCCGTTGGCGAACCCCACCCGCAGCCCACTCGCGCGCCACGCTGCGGTGCGCGCGGCCGCTTCGTCCCAACTGTTGGCAACCTTCCGATCGCTCGCGACCAGCTCCTCCAGGTGCAGCACCCCGAGCAGTTCCTCGCCGCTGACCGTCGCGGTCCCTGGCTTGCCGACTGAGATTCCCGCCGTGACATTCGCCAGCGCTGCCGCCGGCGGCAGCGCGGCGCTCGCAGCCAGCGCCACGGCGAGCGCGGCCACCAGGGTATCCCCGGCGCCCGATACATCTGCCACCTCGCGGGCGCGTGTCGGCAGGTGCACGGTGGCCGCGTCCAGCCGCACCAGCGTCATTCCTTTCTCCGAACGGGTGACCAGCACCGCGTCGGCTTCGCTTGCCGCCAGGGCCGCCCGCCCAGCCCGCTCGGCGCTGGCGTCGTCATGCACGTCGATGCGGGTCGCCAGGCCGATCTCGGCCTCGTTCGGCGTGAGCAGCGTGGCGCCGCGATAGGCGGCGAAATCCGCCCGCTTGGGGTCGGCGATCACAATTTTCTGCCGCGCTGCCGCCAAAGCCAACACGTGCGCCAGCACCTCATCGGTCAGCACGCCCTTGGCGTAATCCGACAGCACGACGACATCGATCGTATCCAGCAAGGCCGTGACACGCGCGAGCAGCGAGGCCGTGGCGGTGGCGTCGATGGAGGCCGTCGTCTCCTCATCCAGCCGCAGCAATTGGTGTGCCCCCGCCATGAACCGCGTCTTCGCCGTGGTGGGACGCCCGGGCGATACGGTCAGGCAAGCGTGGATACGCTCCGATGCAGCCAGAAGTTGCGCGAGCTCGGCGCCGGCCGCGTCATCGCCAATCACGCCCGCCAACCAGGCCTGTCCCCCGAGCGTGGCGATATTCACCGCGACATTCGCGGCACCGCCCAGCGTCGCCTGCTGTCGGGTGGGGCGCAGCACCGGAATGGGTGCCTCCGGGGACAGCCGATGAACGCTGCCGACCACGTACCGGTCCAGGATCAGATCACCCACCACCAGGACCCGCGCGTCCCTGAAGCCGCGCACAATCACCGCCAGTTCGGTGTCGTCCGGCAGCCGGTGCTGGTCCGCGATGCCGTGGTGCACGCGGGCGTTGTCCGTCATTTGCTCCTGATCCATCGCAAGCCCTGCCGCCCGGTCGTATCGTGAGCGCGTGGGCACGTTATACCCCGAACCTGCGGAAATCCGGAGAAATCGCTTGCCGCCGGCGGTTAAGGCGATTCTGCTTGATCGATGATCCGCCGTGGCTTGCTGGACAGCGAATCGCGCCGCGACCTGATTGAGCTGGCGCGCGACGGTTCTGCCGCGCACCGCCTGACGCGCCGCGCCAACGCGCTTGTGCTGCTGGACAACGGCATGAGCTGTCAGTCCGAGGTGCGTTGCTGGACAACGACACGATCCGAACCTGGTACCAACTCTATCAGGAAGACGGGATCGACGGGCTGGCGAGCTTCGGTCATGAAGGCGGCGCCTGCCGGCTGGCGGTGGAGCAGCAAGACAAGCTGAAAACCTGGATCGGTGAAACTCTGCCGCGCTCGACCCGCGCGGTTGGCGCGTGAATCGCGCGTGAGTACGGCATTGAACACCAGACCCGGTCCGGGCTGATCGCTCTGCTGCACCGCCTGGGCATGGAACACCGCCAGCCGAAAGCGGTCTTGCGCAAGCTGGACCCGGCGAAACAGGCAGCATTCATCAAGAAGTATGATGACCAGCTAAACCAGCTTGCCACCGATGAAGCAGTGATCTTCGCGGATGCGGTGCATCCAACCCACGCGGTGCGGCCGGTTGGTTGCTGGGCGCCGAAAGTAGTGCCGGTCGCAGTGGAACGGAGCAGCGGGCGGGACCGCCTCAACATCCATGGTGCGATCGACCTGGAGACCGGCGAGACCGTCATGAAAGATGTGCTGACGGTGGATGCCTCAAGCACGATCCTGCTGTTGATGGCGATCGAGGCGATGTATCCCACCATGCGGTTGATCCACGTCTGCCTCGATATTGCCAGATGCCATCACGCGAAACTGGTGCAGGCGTGGCTGGCGCAGCCGGGCCGGCGGATCAAACTGCACTTCATTCCGGCCTACTGCCCGCACCTCAACCCGATCGAGCGGCGAGGGGGGTGATGCACAGGCACACCACTTACAACAAGTGCGACAACTCCTTCAAGGACTTCAGCAACACCATGCTCAACTTCCTGCGCGACGACGTGCCCAGCTATTAGCGCATTTATTACGGTGAAGTCACGGATAACTTCCGGGTCATCGATCCAAAAACGGATTATCGTGTGAGCGGGGTATAGCATAGCGTGGGATCGCTGTCGCAGGCCGCTGGCTGGCGGACGAGGGGTGCCAAGATGTGTACGATCGTGCAAGATCATGGTTCCGCCCTGGGCCGAGTACCTGTATGTACGTTTGCGTGGACGACCCTGAGCGGTGGAACGCGTTTGTAGATGGGCACAGAGGAGGCCTTGTGAAATACCTACCGCCATTTGACCTGCTGCGGCGTTCGATCGAAATCTCCACCGTGCGGGGCGAGCTTCGAGTCAGCCTGTCATACGATGATTTCATCAAACTGATCCGCTTGATGATCAGCAGTGTCGACGTCGATGAGGCCTGGTACCGCCAACAATACGAGGATATCGCCAAGGCGATACGCGAGGGCGCTGTCGCCTCCGCCAAGCAGCATTTCCTCGGCGACGGCTATTTCGAGGGGCGCCTGCCCTTTGCCATCGAGGTCGATGACGATTGGTATCAACGTGCGTATCCGGATGTGGCTGAAAGCCTTCGCAACGGCGTCGTGGAATCGCCGCAAGTGCATTTCGACGAAGATGGCTATCGCGAAGGTCGGCTGCCGTTCGATCTCGGCTAACGAGCGGAAAGCCTGTTCGCGCGCGGTGACAAGCAAGGCACACGCATGAGTGGCTTTCCGGGGCACGATGGCATGTTGGGGGTGTGCGCCGATACCGCGCGCGGGCGCGCGTGAAACGGCCTGCGGCCCAACCGCAGACGACGCGGGGGAAGGCCAAGCCGTCAGCCGCATCCGCTCCGGTTCGATCCTCGCGCAAGACGGCGCGCGCAACTTCCATCGATGATGTGGACCCCGCGGTAGCGGGGGATGTTGCCGGCGTGGTGCCGGATGCCGAGTGGCCGGCCGCCGCGCCGGACCGGATCGGCTCGGCGGACACCGCGCTCGCGGAGCGCGTTGAGGCGGACGCGGCGCCAGCCACCGTTGCACCGATACCCGCCGAGCAGGTCCTGATCGAGATCGATCCCTCGGTCTCCGCCGGTTTCATCAACAATCGCTATGACCTGGAGGTACGTGGCTCGGTTGTCGCCAGCTCTCCGGTCGAGGAAGTGGCGCTGCTGCATGCGGACGCGGTCGCCAGCCGGGTGCAGTACGGCCCGCCGCGGCCATCGCAGCGGATCGTGCTCGGTGATGGTGTCATCGTCACACGCCATGTCTTTACCCTATCGCTGCCGCGGTCACGCACCTCGGCCCGCGGCACCTGCGACATCGCCCTGGTGGTGCGCACCGCCAGCGGCGGCACACATCGCCAAGCCTTTGCGCTGGCGATCGATCCACTGCTGCCGACGCAAGTGCGCGTGCAGTCCGGTCCTACGCGGCCCAGCGCGGATTACGGTGGAGAGCTGACGCCAGTCGTTCTGTTCGTGGAGCGAGCGGCGCTGGACGATAGTGGCTATCTGCAACTGGTCGGCTGGGCGGTGTCGCTGTCACCGATGGTCGCCATCCAGGTGTTCGCTGGCGAGGAACGGGTGAGCTCGCCCCGGCTCGGAACGCGTCGTGATGATGTGGCCAACGTGTTCCCGTCCTATCCCAATGCACTGCATTCGGGCTTCCTGCTGTCAACGCCCTTGCGTGAGGAAATGCGAACGGCGGCCACGATCCGGGCCCAGGCGATCTGCGCGGACGGTTTCGCGCACGAGGTCGTGGTGCCGCTCGAGCGCGTCGCACGCATCGCGCATGTTGTGCCGCCAGCCCCTCCACCGACACATCGGCCGTCATTGGGACCGCCACAAGCCGCACCGACGGGCGGGGGGCTGCCGCGACAGGATCCGGTCTATCGGTTGGTCACCGGCTTCAGCCTGTCGCCGGATATATTCGACATCGCATCCTCCTACGGCGGTCCGGTGGCGACACCGATGACCGCCGCCCAGCCGCGGCCACAGCCAGAACCGCCACCCTCCGCGGACGCGCCCGATTCACGGCGCGTCATTCATCATTTCTGCGATACCGTATCGTTGTCGAATGACGGCGAGATCGTGGTCGACGGGTGGGCGGTCTGCGCGATCGGCGTCGCCGGCATCGAAGTCTGGGTCGACGAGCAGCGTGTGGGAGACGCGGAGCTGGGAGTGCCGCGTGAGGACGTCGGCGAGCAGTATCCGACCATTCAGATGGCCCGCCATTCGGGGTTCCGTTTTACCGCGCGCGTGTCACAACTACCGGACGGCGAACATCGCGTGCGCGTGGTTCTGCGCAACGGTCTGGACGACACCGCCGAGGTTCTTTCGTCGCACTATGTCGAGCATCCTCGGGCACCTCCGATCATCGAGGCACCACCGGAATTCCGATTCGAGCTCGATTCCCCGTCGGTGGTCAATGATGCGGTGGTCGATCCGGTCACTGGCCGACTGACGATCGAAGGTTGGGTGCTATCGCGCTCCGGCGTGGCCGAGATGGTGGTGTGGCTGGACGATCAGCGACTGGGCGAAGCGCATTGTGGCCTGGCACGCCAGGATGTCGGTAACGCCTTCCCTGATTGGCCGAATGCGCTGCGCAGCGGCTACGCCTTCCATTGCCCGCCGCGCAGCCTGCGCAACGGCGCACACACCGTCACCATTTCGGTGCGGGCTCAGAACGGCGAGGCGATGCGGCGCAGCTTCCGCATCGACGTGCGCAAGCCGGCGGGCAGCGACGAGACCATGACGATCCGCCGGCGCATGACGCTGGTGGAGACCGACGTGCTGACCGAGGCCCTGGCCCAGCAGGATGCGCATCTGCGCTTTCGCCTGGTGTTGCGGCAGAATGGTCCGATCGAGGCTGTGCCGCTCGCGCGCACCGTCGCTTCGCTCGGATCGCAGGTGTATCGCGATTGGCGGTTAATCGCGCTGGCGGAAGACACCGACAGCGCCGCACAGATTCGCACCACTCTGGCCGAGCAGCCAGCCGCGATCGCCGGCCGCGTCACGGTCATCGACGCCGGTTCGGATCAGGGGGCAGACGCGACGTTGCTCGACACGCCGTTTGGCGCTGATGATGCGACGGACCAGACCGTGCTGTTTGGCCTGCTGTGCCCGGGTGACGAACTTGGCTGCGATGCCCTGATGCAATTCGCCCTGGCGAGTGGACGCGCGCCGGCGGCGGATCTGCTGTATGCCGATGAGACCCGGATCAGCCCGGTCAGCCGCGATCGTGAACCCTTCTGCAAGCCGGATTTCTCGCCGGACCTGTTGCTGTCCACGAACTATATCGGCCGTCCTTGGTTCGCCACACCGGCGCTGCTCGCCAAGGCCGAGGTGACGCCGCGCGCGCTGTTGCGCGACGCGGAATACGACATCGTGCTGCGTTGCACGGAGCAGGCTACGAAAATTCATCACGTCGCCAAGCTGCTCTGCCGCCGTGGTGCTGAGGCGCTGGACAGTGATCGCGCGGCGCGTGGCGCCCTGCGCCGGGCAGCGACGCGCCGTGGCATCCAGGCCGAGGTGTTGGAGACACCGGTGCCGGGAACGTTCCGGTTCCGGCGCCGCAAGCGCGCCACCGGCAAGGTGTCGATCATCATCCCCACCTGCGCGGCGCACGGCCATATCGAGACCTGCATCCGCACGCTGCGCAACCAGACCGCGTACCGTAATTTCGAGATCATCTGTGTCGACAATATCCCCGGCCACCAGTTCGGCTGGAAACGCTGGCTGCGCGACAACGCCGACAAGGTCGTCGACGTCCCGGACGCCTTCAACTGGTCGCGCTTCAACAACCGCGCGGCGGAGGTTGCGACGGGCGATTACCTGCTGTTTCTGAATGACGATGTCGAGGTGATCGATCGTGACTGGCTGGATGCCCTGCTGGATCATGCGCAGCGTCCGGAGGTCGGTATCACTGGCGCGCAGCTGCTCTATCCGGGCGGCAAGGTGCAGCACGCCGGTATGTTCCTGGCGACCGGGGGCAAGGCGCGCCATGCGTTTCGCTTCGCCGTGGCTGACGAGCCTGGATATTTTGGCCTCGCATTGACACAGCGCAACGTCATCGCGGTAACCGGTGCCTGTCTGCTGGTGCGACGCGACGTGTTCGACTCCGTCGGCCGGTTCGATGAGGCGCACGACGTTGTCAACAACGATCTCGACTTCTGTCTGCGGGTGCATCAGGCCGGATTGCTGACGGTCTACACGCCTTACGCGCGGCTGATCCATCACGAGCTGGCCAGCCGCGACCAGGTAGCGGAGACCTTCGACACTAGTCATTTCGAAAAACGATGGAAATCACTGTTCACCGCCGGCGATCCGTATTTCAATCCGCTGCTGTCACGCCATGCCGACGACTATCGTCCGGACGAGGAGATGGTCGAACCGATCTTCGCCGGCCATCCGCTGTTCCGGCCCGACGACATCAAACACATCCTGGTGGTGAAGCTCGATCACATCGGTGACTTTATCACTGCACTGCCGGCGATGCGGCGGCTGAAGCAACATTTCCCGCTGGCCACCATCCACGTGTTGGCGGCCCGCGGGGCGCGCGTGTTCGCGGAAGCGGAAGCCTGCATCGATGACTTTATCGAATTCGAATTCTTCCATGCCCGGTCCGGTCTCGGCCAGAAGGACCTGACCGAGGACGACTACGCGGCCTTGCACGCGCGCCTGCTGCCCTACGGCTTCGATCTGGCGATTGACCTGCGCAAGCACGCTGACACGCGCGAGGCGCTGCGCCATGTGCCGGCGCGCTTCCTCGCCGGCTACGATCACATGGGCCAGTTCACCTTCCTCGACATCGCGCTGGAGTGGGAGGGCGACAAGAACCTGCATCGCAAGCGCGCGCATGTGACCGACGACCTCATTAACCTGGTCGAAGCGGTTGCCACCGCAGGGATGGACGAGCGCTGCAGCCTGACCACCCCCACCTGGCCGGCACCAGCGTTGCCCGACTTCCTGTCCGCGGAAGTCCGCACGCTGTTCGCCAAGCCTGTGGTGGCGGTGCATCCCGGTGTCGGCACCGTGATGCGGCAATGGCCGGCGGAACATTTCGCTGCGCTGATCGATCTGCTGGTTGAGTCTGAGGACGTGAATATCGTCATCCTTGGCGGGCCGGATGAGGTGACGCTGGTGGATGAAGTGCTCGCTCAGGTCGGGCACCATGCCTCGGTGACCTCTGTGGCCGGACGCACATCGCTGCCGGAACTGGGCCTGCTGCTGGCGAGCTGCGCCATGTATGTGGGCAACAACAGCGGTCCCAAGCACATCGCCGCGGCGATTGGCGTGCCGACCATTGGTGTGCATTCCGGTGTGATCGATGCGATCGAATGGGCACCGATCGGCAAGCGCGCGCTGGCGCTGCGGCGGGATATGACCTGCAGCCCCTGTTATCTGGCGCGCCTCCAGGATTGTCCGCGTAACCTGGCCTGCCTGCGTCAGTTCGAACCCGCCTCGGTTTGGCAGGCCTGCCGAACCTTGTTGATGACCGGCCGGGCGATGGTTCCGACGTTCGCCGCGCCGGTTTCGGAAGCCCCTCCGGCGGAGTTTCACGTCAAGGCGCCACCCCGTGGCCGCCGCCGGGAGCAGGCGGCGGATGCGGCGCCGGTGGCGCCACAGCAGGAGCAACCCGCGGCGGCGGAGATGCCATCGACACCCGACGTGACACCCAAACCCGTTGCGGCCGCGCCGACCAGCGAGCCGGCCCCTCGCGGACGCAAGCGGTCGACGCCCAAGCCGGCGAAGCAGCTGACACCGACCGAGGTTGTGGCGGTCGATCGGGCTGAAACCCGCGTCATGACAACGGATGGGTCGGACGTTGAGGCGTCGTCCGCGACGGTCGTGGAGGCAGTCGTTGAAGAACCAGTGGCCAGGTCTGCATCGCGCAGCCGAACGGGGCGGGATCGCAAAGCCGAGGCAGTGACGACACCCGAAGCCGACGAGGGCGCGGCAACCGTCAGCGTGACGGTGGCAGCACCTGAGGCGACCGCATCGCCCGAAACGATGCCGGTGGTGGAAGAGCCAACGTCAGCCCCGGCGCCGCGGAGCCGGAACGGAAAGGACCGCAAGGCGAAAGCGGCCTCCACGCCTAAGCCGGAGCTGCCACGACCAGTGGCGGAAGCCCCTGAGATGGTGGAGGAGCCTGCGCCAGATGTGCGCGCCGTCGTGGACGAGCCTGCCCTCGTTAGTGCGGAACCGGACCAGGATGCTAGGCTGCCCATGGGAAAACGGGGCAAGCGGCACGCTATCAGCGTGCGCATCGCCGTCTGCGCGCCGCCGCAAGCCGGTTCCCGTATAGCCCGGCTACGCCGGCAGCGCGCACAATCCCTCACCGTCATGCCGGCGAAGGCAGGTATGACGAAATGACGGGAGCCGAACCGCGACGGCTCTAGCCGATATCATCCAGGCTGAACTGCTCAGCCTCCTCATCGTAGCTGTACAGCTCCGCATATCGGCCCCAGGCAATCGCCGAGCGCAGCGTGTCCTCAGCGTAGTCCGGTGACATGTGGTCTTCCAGCTCGTCGCGGAAGCGCACTGCCGACGCGCGGTGGTTCCAGCGTTCGTCCAGCACCTGGCGGATCATATTCACCAACGGCACATGCGCACGCAGCGCCGCGGCGAAGATCGTCTTACGTTCCTCGGTGTCGGCATCAACGAAAGCGCGCCCGGCCGGTGCCAGATGCAGGTCGCCTTCCTCCAGCACGGCAAACTGCAAGAGCTGGAGCGACTCGCCCAACGGCAGCAGCTCATCCGCTTCCAACTGCAACGATTCCGCCAGCGCCGGCAGGTCGGCGCGTCCGTTGTACGGCGGCCCGGCCAGCGTCTCCATCAGACCGGCCATCAGGTTGGTGCCGACGCGATGCAGCGCCATGGCGATACTGGCCGCTTGCGGTGCCGCCGGCGTGGGTGTGCTGGGCACGGGACGCCGCGTCATCAGGCCGTAGATGTCGTCCACCAATTTACGGAAGGCCGGGTCATGGCGGTTGCGCGGATGCGCGAACGGCACCCGCAGTTCGTTCGCCACCCGCCCGGGATTCACCGAAAACACCAGGATGCGGTCGGCCATCAGCACCGCTTCCTCGATATTATGCGTCACCATCAGCACCGATTTCAGCGGCAGCTTTCCTTCCGACCACAAATCAATCAGGTCGGTGCGCAGGTTCTCAGCGGTCAGCACGTCCAGCGCGCTGAATGGCTCGTCCATCAGCAACAGGTCCGGATGCACCACCAGCGCGCGCGCCAGGCCAACACGCTGACGCATGCCGCCCGACAGCTCCTTCGGATAGGCGCTCTCGAAGCCACCGAGACCGATCAGGTCAATCGCCTCCTCGGCACGCTTCTCGCGTTCGGCGCGCGACACGCCGCGGGCCTCCAGGCCGATCTCGACGTTCTCCTGCACCGTCAGCCAGGGAAACAGGGCGAAGCTCTGGAACACCATCGCCACGCCCTCGGGCGGTCCCTCCAATTTGGTGCCGCGCCACAGCACGTCGCCCGCGGTCGGCCGTAGCAGGCCCGCGACGATACGCAGCAGGGTCGACTTGCCGGACCCGGACCGGCCCAGAAGCGCAACGATCTCGCCTTCGTGCAGCGTCAGGTTGACGTCGTCGAGCACGACAAGGTCGGCGCTGGCGTCTTTGTGATAGGCCTGCCGGCACCCCTGCACCGCCAGCAGCGATGTTTTCTCAACCACGGCGTCCATCTGCGACTCTCCTCGTCCGCGTCAGGCCAGCGTGAGCCGGCGATTGGCATAGGCATACATCGGCCGCCACAGCAGCCGGTTGAACAGCACGACATAGGCCGACATCACGGCAACCCCCAGGACCACGCGGGCCATGTCGCCGGCATCCGTTGCCTGCGCGATATAGGCGCCCAGGCCGTGCGCTGTCAGCTTGGTGTTGCCCCACGACGCCACCTCGGCGACGATCGACGCGTTCCACGATCCGCCGGATGCGGTGATTGCGCCGGTGACGAAATAAGGGAAGATCCCTGGGAGGATCACCCTGCGCCACCACAGCACGCCGCCCACGCGGAAATTCTCCGCCGCTTCCAGCAGGTCGCCCGGGAAGGCCGACGCACCGGCAATCACATTGAACAGGATGTACCACTGGGTGCCCAACACCATCAGCGGCGTCAGCCAGATATCGGCATTCAAGTGGAAGGTGACAATGGCCAGCACGAACGGCGGGAACAGCAGATTGGCCGGGAAGGCCGCGAGGAACTGAGCCACCGGCTGCACCCGTCGCGCCCAGAGTGGGCGCAGGCCAATCCACACACCGATCGGTACCCAGATGGCGCTGGCGATCACCATAAGTACCGAGACCCGGATCAGCGTCAGAGAGCCCAGGAAGACGGCATGACCGACATCTTTCCAGGCCAGCTCGGTGGCGACGTATGTCACAATGCGCCAGCCGGCCCAGGCCAGAATTGCCAGCAGGACCGCCAGCCACAGCGCGTCCAGCGCGCGCGAAGGCGCGCGCCCCCCCATCGGCCGCCAGCGCGGCCCGAGCGAGAGGCGAAATCCGCTGATTACAGCGAAGACTCCGCCAATGGAGTCCCCGACCCACTGCAGCAGTCGCGCCCGGCGCAGCAGCTTCAGCATCCAAGGGTCTGCCGCGGTGGCGCCCGCGGTGGTCTCGAAACGGAATTTCAGGGACCAAGCAACCAGGGGACGGAACAGCAACTGGTCATAGGCCAGGATCACCACCAACATGGCGATGATCGCGTAGATCACCGCATGGATGTCACTCTTGGCCAGCGCCATCGCGACGTAGGAGCCGATGCCAGGCAGGTTCCAGTTGTTGTCGCCGACCGAGATCGCTTCGGATGCGGTGACGAAAAACCAGCCACCCGACATCGACATCATCGTGTTCCACACCAAACCCGGCGTGGCGAACGGCACTTCCAGCCGCCAGAATCGTTGCCACCCGGTCAGGTGGAAACTGATCGCCGCTTCCTCGAGATCTCCCGGCACGGTCTTCAGCGACTGGTACATGCTGAACGCCATGTTCCAGGCCTGGCTGGTGAAGATCGCGAAGATCGCCGCCAGCTCCAGGCCCATCACATTGCCTGGGAACAGGCTCATGAAGAACACGACAGTGAAGGTCAGGAACCCGAGGATTGGCACCGATTGCAGGATGTCGAGGATCGGGATCAGCAGCAGCCCAGCGCGGCGGCTTTTCGCCGCGGCCACAGCGTAGGTGAAGGTGAACAGCAGTGACGCCGCCAGGGCGGCGAACATCCGCAGCGTGGTGCGCACCGCATACGCTGGCAGGTGCGATGGATCGAGGCTGATGGCGGTGGCCTCGGGGGAGTTCAATGGTTGCAGGGTGCCGCGGGCGACATGCGTGACCCCCACCAGCGCGCCAAACACGCACAGGATGGCGACCAGGTCCCAGACGCTCGGCAGGCGCCGGCCGCCGGCCAGAGCTGGGTGAAATGTGTTCGACATGTCCCAGACGGAGCTTTGCGAATGAGGGCGTAACGCTCGGCGGTGTTAGCCCAGCCTGGGCCGGCGAGTCACGTCCGCCCACGAAGGCAGTTCGGTGACACGCAGTGGCATGGTGCGCGGTAACATTGCCGCAATATACCGGCTTCATAAAACTGCCATCTTGCGGCAGAAAATGATGGACGCGCGACTGGAGACACAAGGATGACGGACGTCGAGTACACCCGGATGCTGGACGAGCTGGATCGCCTGTTGAACGATCCGGACGTCCCGATCGAACCGTCACGGGTCTGGTCGTTGCTCGCCGCGCTGTCGCAGCGTGACATGGCATCCGATGCCCAGGGCAGTACGGCACTCTGACCGAGGTTGCCGTCCGGCGTAGACCGCCCAGGCCCGTTTAAGGCCGCGGTAACACTGCGGACTCTGGGGGGTCGACGATCCCCACGACACGATACAGGTCATAACGCTCGATCGTCATCCCGTCGCGTTGGCGTGCGATCGTGCCGATCAGTTCGGCTTTCTCCCAGGTCTGCGTGTCCTTGATCGGCCCGCGGCGCGTGCTGCGCACCAGGATACCGGTCCGGCCGGCCAGGGAGGCCCGCGGCAGATCGAACAGGCGCCAGCGCCCGCCGGCCGCGACCGCCGTTACATGTGCGGGCAGCCAATAGCCCAGCTCGCTCGCGACACCGTACTGATCGGCGGCAACAAACCCGGCGTGCTCGCGTTGACGGACCGCGTCGACCTGAGCCGCCAAGCCCGGCCAGCCATCGAGCTGCAGGGCTGTCACATCGTATCGGATTGGCAATGGAAATGCGGCGAAGGCTGCCTGTATGTACACCACTGCGGTTATCGCGAACCCCAGCGCCACCGCGGGTCGGACCAGGCGTTGCCAGCGCGGCGCGGTCAAGCCGGCAGCGGCGATCGCTGCTGCGGGGTAGACAATCGCCGGCCAGTTGCCTTGCACGCGGTCGCCCATTGCATGTTCGACGAACACCAGAACCGGGGGCAGGCTGAGCGCGGCCAGCAGCGTCCAGGCCGGATCGCGGCCATGCCAGCCGCGCCGCGCCGCGATAGCGATCCCGGCGCCGCACAGCACCAACACCAGCGGCGTCACCAGGCCGAGCTGACCGCCGATCAGTTCCAACAAGTACTGCGCCGCGCGATGCCATTGGATGTGGTCGATCCGGCCGCCCTGCTTGGCGAAGCTCACCCATCCATGCGCGGCATTCCACCACACGACCGGCGCCGTGGTGGCCAGGCACAGCAGTCCGCCCAGCCACGGCCAGGGCTGCACCAGCCACGACCGCCCTGCCGCCAATAGCCACACTGCGATGCCGATCGGCAGGAAGGCCGCGGTGTATTTGCTGTCCAGTGCGAGGCCGGTAAACACGCCGACCGCCAGCCACCACGCGGGCCGGCGCCCGGTTACCACATGGGCCAGGGCCCACAACGCGCAGACCCAGAAGAACAGCAACGGCGTGTCGGGTGTCAGCGTGGTGGCGCCCGCGCCCAGTATCAGGGTCGCATTCAGCAAGGCGGCCGCACACGACCCCGCCTGACGCGCCGGCAGCAGCCGTTCCGCCGCCTGCCACAACAGCACCGAGCCCAACGCCGCAGCCAGCGGTGCCAAAAGGCGGATGCCGAACGCGCTGGATCCGGCCACCGCAGTGCCGGCCCGGATCCAAAGCGCCACCATCGGCGGATGATCCAGATAGCCGGCCGCCAATGCGCGCGACCACATGAAATAATACGCCTCGTCCGGCGACAACGGCACCATCGCCGCGACCAGCAGGCGCAGCGCGGTCAACCCCGCCAATGCCGCGAGGGCGAATTTTAGCGGGCGCGCCACACCAGGGTCGCCGAGACGGCGTAATTCCATACCACCCCAATCACCGCGCCGATCGCGCCGGCCACCGTCCAATAGGTATTGGTCTCATAAAGGATGCGGGCGATGCCGACATTGGCAATCGCGCCGATGCCACAGACCAGCATGAACAGCAGCAGACCGCGCCAGAGTCGCGGGCCGCGCAGGCATTGATCCCGATAGGTGATCTGGTTATTCAACTGGAAGTTGAAAATCATTGCAATGATAGTTGCGACGATCTGGGCGGTGGAGAAGCCGAAGCCGAGACCTTCGCGGCCGGCGATGAGAGTGGCCAGGTGAACGCCGACGCCCAGCGCGCCGACGGCGGCAAAGGACAGGAAGCGCAGCGGCAACAACCCGCCCAACGCCTTGTCGACCAGCAGACCGGCGAACTGGGTCAGCACGAGCACGTCCAGCTTGCTTTCGCCGGCCAGACGTTTGCGGAATTCCGCCGGAATTTCGATCACCCGTAGCGGCACCTCGGCACTCAGCACCAGGTCGAGCAGGATTTTGAAGCCCTGCGCGGTGAGGTGGGGGGCGAGCTGCTCGAACAGCGCCCGCGGTAGCATGAAAAAGCCGCTCATGGGATCGCCCAACCGCACCGGCAGGACGCGTTGCGCCAGGCTGGTACCCGCATCCGACAGGGCATGCCGCCACCGGTTCGCCAGGCCCGATGTCGTGCCGCCCGCGACGTGACGGCTGCCCACCGCGAGGTCGTAGGCGCCACCGTGCAGCGCCTCCAGCATCACGGGCAGCCGGGTTTCGTCATGCTGCAGGTCGCCGTCGATCACGGCGATGAAGGTCGCGGATGATGCCAGAGCGCCTTCGACCACGGCGGAGGACAGACCGCGGCGGCCAAACCGGCGGATGCAGCGGACCCTCGGGTCCTGCCGGGCCAGGCGACGGACTTCGGCGCTGGTGCCGTCCGGGCTGTTGTCGTCGACAAACAGCACTTCCCAGGCGATCCCGACCAGGGCGGCATTCAACTTGGCGACCAACGGGGCGACATTCGGCCGTTCGTTGAAGCACGGCACGACGACCGTCAGCTCGATGGCCGCCGGGGTATCGGCGTCGGGCGCGGGGGCCGCCTCGTTGTTGCGATTGGTCATGACGCTTGCGTTTTGTCCGGTCCGCCGCCGTCCGGGTCATAGCCGGGTCCGTTGGCGCGTCAAGTCGCGGTCAGTCGCGCCCGTTAAGGCGCTGGGTTTTGGTACAAGGCATGGTGCGGCCGGCATGCTGCACTGCGGCGATTGCCATTGCTTCAAAATATAAGAATGAAATAAAAAAGTGCGACAGACCAAAGAGCCTGGTACCCATTGCCCACTAAACCAGACCATCGGTGGAAGG
>DATHNE010000070.1:0-11883 GCA_035486355.1 Acetobacteraceae bacterium | reverse complement strand
CATGGGGCTGGAGATCAATCTGCGCACGCGCAATGCGGTGCCGATGTTCTGCGAGCCGACGACGGCGGGGTGGACGCTGACGTCGGTGTGACGACGCCTCGCGTCACCACCATGTGATGCCGACCCTGCGCATGCGCGATCTCACCACGGCGGGGCAGACCATCAGGGCCAAGGCGCCTATGCGCCCACGGGCCACCTATTCCGCCAATGGGGAAATATCCCGCCGCTGCCGTGATGCCCTCCGGGATACGACGGGGCCGATGACCGCTGACGATATCGCGGTCGAGGCGATGCAGGACAAAAGGCTGGACCCACCAGACCGTCGGTCCTGCCAGGTCGGGGCACGGGTATAACGGTGTCGTGCGCTCAGCGTACCTCATTCAGGTAGCAATACCCGGCGGTTGCCGCTTTGCGATGGCCAATGATCGTGGCTGTGCCTGCCTGGTCGTATGCGATATCATCGATCCTCAGCACCGCGGCCGGCGCATGCAGGCGCAGCAGGCGCCGGGTCTCGGCATCGGCCAGGGCGGCCGTGAGCGACTCACGCACGGCGGAGATCCTGATGCCGTACTGCTCGAGCAGGTGCAGATAGAGCAGGTCTGGCACGGCGGTCATGCGCGTGGGGAAACTCGGCAGCCGGTTCGCCGGCAGCGCCAGCTGTTCCCACATCACCGGCCGGCGCGCCACGCAGCGCAGCCGGGTGATGCGTATCACGCCATCCTTTGCGATCGGGCCGAAGGTCGCGCGCTCCTCGGTGGATGCTGCGTCACGGTCCAGCGCCAGCATGCGCGGCTTCGATTGCAGCAGGCTGCCATCGGCGCCATGCAACCGGAAATACTGGAAGAAATGCCGCAGGCTATGATGCGGGCTGCGGCCGGTGACCGCCGTACCGGTCTTGCGGCGACGGACGAGAAGCCCCTCGGCGGTCAGGTCCGACAAGGCGCGCCGCATGGTACCGACCGCCACGCCGTAGCGCGCGGCCAGAGCAATCTCGCCTGGCATAGTCGTGCCGGGCGGCCATTCACCGAGCAGGATCGCTTCCGACATCTGCCGTTTCACGTGCTCATAAAGCGGCACGGGCCGAGCGTTTCCGGGATCCGGGGGATTGACAGCGTCCATTGCGACGTGATCGATTTCTATAAACATTATAGTTGATATTCGACCCCAAGGAACCACAGCTTGGCCGGTGTGACAACCATTCATCCGCCCCGCATCGATGCCGCGTTCGCCGCGATCGATCACGCGGAGGACAGCATTTGCGACGACCTGGCGGCGATGCTTGCGGTGGACACGTCGTTTCCGCCGGGGGACGGTTACGCGGCGTTCGCCGATCTGATGCAGAAGCAGCTCACCCCGCTGGGGTTCACGTTTCGCCGTATCAGTGTACCGCCGGCGCTGTGGCAGGGTGGTTCGATGCACGCGGCCGGCGACCGGATCAACCTGATCGCCGCGCGCCGCACAGGCCGGCCCATGTGTGGACTTTATTTTCATACCGACACAGTGCCGGCGGGTGACGGGTGGACCTATCCACCGTTTGCGCTGACCCGTGACGCGTCGCGTCTGATTGGTCGTGGTGCCGCGGATATGAAAGGGACGATCGTCGCGGCACTGCTCGCCCTGCGGGCGTTGGAGGCGCAGGGCATCCCGCTGGCCTATGACCCGATTCTGCTGCTCTGCACTGATGAAGAAGGGGGGCTGTACCCCGGCATCCGCTATCTCGCCGAACAGGGGCTGATCGAAGGCCATTTACTGAGTTTCAACGGAGGCGCGGCGCCGCGCATCTGGGCAGGCTGCTTCGGTAGCTTCGATCTGCGCGTGTCGCTGACGGGACGCGCGGCGCATTCCGGCGATCCCGCAGGGGGACTGAATGCGATCGAAGCCTCGCTGCCGCTGTTGAACGCGCTCGCGGCCCTGAAAACACAGGTAGGGTGCCGCCGTTCCGCACTGCCGGCACCGTCGCATTATGGCGATCGGCCGCTGACCGCGCTGCTGACCGTTGCCGCCGCGCATGGCGGACAGAAAGGGTCATCGTTGCCGGCCCGGTTCGAGCTGCTGATCAATCGCCGGTATGCGCCGGAAGAGCGGTTCAATGATGCACTGCATGAGCTGCATGCAGCCGTCGCCGAGACGACACGCGGTACCGGTCTTGGCGTGCAGACCGAACTGCTGGGTCACCTCGCGCCAGTGTCCGATCCCACGGGACCACATTGGCCGCGCTGGCAGGCAGCACTGTCGGCTGGCTTCGGCTTTGCACCGCATGAGTTCCGCGCCTGGGGTGCTTCGTCCAGTTCCGACATGGGCTGGGTGCAGCAGGCCGGCATCCAGGAGATCCTGCTGGGCGGATTGGGCAGGCCTGACAACAACGTGCACGGCGCCGACGAGTTCACGACGCTGGATGATATTCGTGCGCTGGCGCGCGCGATCCTGGCCTATCTTGCCGCCGACTTCGCCGCCAATTTGTTGCCTGAACCAAAAACCGGGAGAGCCTCATGACCCCCCCCTTCGTCGGCCGGCGCGGTGTACTCGCCGGCGGGTTTGCATTGACCGCCTTGCCAACGATTGCGCACGCGCAACCTACGCCCCGGCGCGGTGGCACATTGCGGGTCTCGGTCGAACAGGCGGCGGGCGTGCTCAATCCGCTGATCACGCGGGTCGATGCCGAATACCTGGTGGCGGAGCTGCTCTATTCAAATCTGACACGGATGGCGCTGGACATGTCGGCCGAACCCGACCTGGCGCAGTCCTGGTCCAGCAATGCAGACCTGACCGAATGGACATTCAAGCTACGGCCCAACCTGCAGTTCCATGACGGCACGGCCTGCACGGCGAAGGATGTCGCGGCGAGTTTCATGGCGATCCTTGATCCCAAGACCGCGTCGCCTGGGCGTACCAATGTCGGTCCGATCGCCGAGGTGATCGCCGCCGATCCCACCACAGCCGTGTTCAAGCTCAGCTCGCCCTTCGCCGACCTGCCGGTGACCCTGGCCTATCCCAATGCGAAGATCGTTCCGGCAGCAATCATATCAGGCGCGATGGAAACACTGTCGCACAGCGCCAATGGCACCGGCCCCTTCAAGCTTGTGCAATTCGAGCCGGATCGGCTGATCTCGGTCACGCGCAACGAACATTACTACGACCCCGCACGCCCCTACGCAGATCGCGTGGAGGTGCTGGTCTATCCCGACCCCACCGCCGAGAGTTCGGCCTTGATCGCTGGTGACATCGATCTGATATCGTCGGTGCAGCCATCGGAGTACGCGCGCCTGGCGTCCTCAGGTGGGATTGCCGCGTTGCGGATACCGTCCGGCCGGTTCCTAAACGTCAACATGGGATGCGATCAGAAACCGTTCAGCGACATCCGCGTCCGCCAGGCGCTGGCGCTGACGGTAGACCGACCGGCGATGGTCGGTTTCGTCGCCGAGGGCTATGGCACGCCTGGCAACGATACGCCGCTGAACCCGGCTTATCGCTTCTACAAGAATATTCCACTGAAGCGGCCTGACATCGCCAAGGCGAAACAGCTCCTGGCCCAGGCGGGTTATCCGAATGGGCTCGACCTGACGCTTGTGGCGTCGGACAACCCCGGCACGCGCACGCAGATGGGTGTGGCAATGCGCGAGATGGCGAAGCCCGCGGGCTTCCGCATCAATGTGCAGACCATGCCGCATGCGACCTATCTGGCGCAGGTGTGGAAGAAGGGACCGTTTTATGTCGGCTTCTACAACATGCAACCCACGGCCGACGCGATCTTTTCGCTGCTATACATTTCGGCGGCACCCTGGAACGAGACACGCTGGAACAACGAGGCGTTCGATGCGCTGGTGGCACAGGCGCGCATTACGGTGGACGACGCAAAGCGCCGTGAACTCTACGGTCAGGCGCAGATGATGATGCACGACCAGGTGCCGTCGGTCATTCCGGCATTCTTCGACTTGCTGGGCGCGCGGCGCAGTTATGTTGCCGGCTACCAGTTGCATCCGCGCGGCGCTGTGTTCCGGCTGGACTACGCGTGGCTTGGTGAAGGTGCGCCGAAGCGGCGCTGACGCGTGAGCCCCATCTGGCTTGGGCGTCGGCTGCTGCTGGTTGGCTACACGCTGCTGGTTGTCTCACTCATCGTCTTCGCCATCACCCAGGCGTTGCCGGCGGATGCCGCCGTCATGCTGCTGGGCGAGAATGCCACGCCGGCCGCGTTGGCCGCTGTGCGCCTGCGCCTGGGACTGAACGACCCGATGTGGCTGCAGTATTGGCGTTGGCTGTTCGCGTTGCTGCATCTGGATTTCGGCACCTCGATGCGCACTGGGTTGCCGGTGGGATCAATGATGTTCGTCGCATTGTCCCGCTCACTGCTGCTGGCGGGATGTGCCATCCTGATGATGCTGGTGATCGCGGTACCGCTCGGCACTCTGGCGGCGTTGCGCCGCGGCGGCGTGATCGACCTGCTGGCCGGACTGGTTTCATACCTCGGCGTTTCGTTACCCGAGTTCGTCACCGCGACCATGCTGCTGATCGCATTTGCTGATCGGCTGCAATGGCTGCCGGCGACTGGCTATGTGCCGCTGACGCAGGACTTCCTTGACGGATTGCGTCATCTTGTTCTTCCGACGCTGACCGTCGCGCTGATCCTGATCGCACATGTGTCGCGGATGGTGCGGTCCGAGATGGTCGACGTGCTTCACAGTGACTACATCCGCGCCGCGCGGCTGAAGGGGCTGCACGCTGGCACCATTCTGTTTCGACACGCCTTACGCAATGCGCTGTTGCCGGTGATCACCGTGGTGGCGCTGGACGTGGGTTATCTGCTGGGTGGCATCATTATCGTGGAGGAAATTTTCGCCATACCCGGCATCGGCCGCGAGTTGATCATCGCGATCGAAACGCGGGATCTGCCGGCAATTCAGGCTGGGGCGCTGATCATGGCGGCCACTTATGCGACCGCCAATCTGCTCGCCGATATTGCGTATGCCGTGCTCGACAAGCGGATCCGCTATGATTGAGCTGTTTCGCCGATTGTTGCGTACGCGGCAGGGTGCCATCGCGATCATTCTGTTGTTGGTCATTGTCATTGCCTGCGTGGCCGGCCCGTTTGTCGCACCCCATGACCCGGATGCGATCAGTTTTCTGGGACGGTTTCATCCGCCCGATGCGCAGTATTGGCTTGGCGCCGACGAATTGGGCCGTGACGTTTTCAGCCGCTTGCTGATCGGTGCCGGCCGCACCGTGCCGATCGCCTTGATGGCGACATTGCTGGGCACATTGTCCGGGGCGGTGATCGGCACATTGTCGGCCTATCTGGGTGGGCGTTGGGACGAAGCGATCATGCGGACGATTGATGCCGTCATGGCGATACCCGGGCTGCTGCTGGCCCTGCTGATCGTGAACACCCTGGGAAAGGGCGAGTTCAACGCGATGATGGCAATCGCGGTTGCGTTCGTACCCGGCATGGCACGCATCACGCGCAGCGTCGCGCTGGTCGCGCGGCGGCAAGATTACGTCGGTGCGGCCATCGCGCGTGGGGAGAGCAGCGCCTGGATTGTCCTGCGGGAGATGCTGCCCAATGTGGCCGCTCCGGTCGTGATCGAAACGACGATCCGCGTGGCATTCGCGGTGATGCTGTTTGCCACTTTGAGTTTTCTTGGGCTCGGTGCGCAGCCTCCAGCTTCAGACTGGGGATTAATGGTGGCGGACGGACGCCGATATCTGCACCAGGCGCCGTGGATGATCATTGGCGCAGGTGTGGCGATTGCGCTGACCGCGATCAGCTTCAACTTGTTGGGCGATGGATTGCGTGATGCGTTAAACCCGCGGGACGAGCGATGACCCCCGTTCTGCAGGTCGATGGGTATACGCTCGACTACGCCACGCGTGCGGGCGCGGTGCACGTGCTGGATGATGTATCGCTTGCTATCGCGAAAGGTGAGGTCCTGGGTCTGGTCGGCGAGTCCGGTTCCGGAAAGACCTCGCTGGCCTGGGCGATCACGCGTGCGCTGCCAGGCAATGCGCATGAGGCGCAAGGGACGATCTGTCTGAGTGGCGAAGATCTGAGGGGGGTCAGCACCACCCGATTGGCCGCAATCCGCGGGCGACATATCGGCATGGTATTCCAGGATCCATCCACGTCGCTAAACCCGACGCTGACACTGGGTCGGCAGGTTGGTGAGGTGTTGCAACGCCATCGCGGCCTGACTCGCGCACAAGCCGAGCAGGAGACGATTGCATTGCTGCGGCATGTCGAGCTGCGCGATCCGGAGGCCCTGCTGCACCGCTATCCCCACGAGGCTTCGGGCGGAGAGAAGCAGCGCGTTGTGATTGCCACGGCGTTTGCCTGTCGGCCAGAGCTGATCATCTTTGATGAGCCTACCACGGCACTGGATGTGATTACCGGGGCGCGCATTCTGGACCTGTTTCAGCGGCTGCGGGCGGAGACGCATGTCGCGGCGTTGTATATTTCGCACGATCTGGCGCTGGTGTCGCGCGTCGCGGACCGGGTGGCGGTGCTGGAACGTGGCCGCATTGTCGAGGAGGCTCGGGCCACCGACGTGTTTCGTGCGCCAACACATCCGTATACACGGCGGTTGGTACAGGCGGTGCCACGCCCGGACCGGCGGCTGGTGTTCGACACACCGCAGGAGACCACGGTTCTGAGCGGGCGGGGCTTGGGCGTGCGATATGGGCGGGCACGTCTGTTCGGCCGCACGCACGTGACCGGCGCGAGTGGAATCAGCCTGGATGTTCGTGCTGGCGAGATCCTGGGCGTTGTTGGTGAGTCCGGGTCTGGTAAATCGACGTTGGCGCGCGCGCTGACAGGACTGGCACCGTTCCAAGGCGAAATCACATTCCGAGGCCGTACCATCGCGGCGCCGCGCGCGATGGACCGGGCTTATCGCGGCGCCGTGCAGATTGTTTTCCAGCACCCCGACAGCTCGCTCAATCCACGCCATCGTATCGGCGAGACATTGTCCCGGCCGCTACGATTGTTCGGTGCGCAGGACAAGGTAGCGGATCTGTTGGAGCAGGTGCGCCTGCCCGCAAGTTACGCGGATCGCTATCCGCACCAATTGTCTGGTGGCGAAAAGCAGCGTGTCGCTATCGCGCGCGCCTTTGCCGCACGACCGGCGCTGGTGATCTGCGATGAGATCACGGCGGCGCTGGACGTGTCGGTGCAAGCCGCGGTGATCGAGCTGCTGCTGACCCTGCGTCAGCTTCATGGCACTGCTTATCTCTTCATCACGCACGACATCAATCTTGTGCGCCAGATCGCACATCGCCTTGCGGTGATGCGCCATGGCGCGTTGGTCGATCTGTTGCCAATCGAGGCGCTGTCGGGACCGGATACACATCCCTACACGCGCGCACTGCTTGCTGCATCACCCACACCCGTGGGTCTGGAGGGGATCACATGACACACGAAGACCTGCTGAAACACATCGACGAGCGTGCCTGTCTTGATTTTCTCAGCGCGATGGCCCGTCACAAAAGCTACAGCCAGACGGACGGCGAGCGGAAGCTTGCGGCATTCATGGCCGACGAAATGCGCGCGCTGGGGTTGGAGGCGGAACTGACGTCGGTGCCAGGCGATCGGGTCAACGCGGTAGGCCGTTGGCGGGGTGTCGGCGGTGGCAAGAGCCTGCTGTTCAACGGCCATGTCGATACAAATCCGGTGTCGGAGGGTTGGACGGTCGATCCTTGGGGCGGCAAGGTGGATGATCGTTTCATCTACGGCATCGGTGTATCCAACATGAAGGCGGGCGATGCCGCGTATTTCTGTGCGGTGCGCGCGTTGAAGCAGGCCGGTGTACGGCTGAAGGGCGATGTGATCCTGACCTATGTAGTGGGTGAGCTGCAGGGTGGTGTCGGCACACTAGCGCTAATCGAACAAGGACTGCGGGCGGACTATTTCGTCAACTCTGAGCCGACGGATCTTGCCGCGCTGACCATGCACGCCGCGGCCTTCACCTTCATCATCGAACTGGTCGGCGACACACGGCACCTTTCCAAGCGCGAGGAGGCGGTGGATGCGATAATGGCCGCCTGTGACCTGATTCCGCGGTTGAATGCGATGAGGTTCTCGGGGGCGGCATCGGCCGAACATGAATCGATCAACCGCGTACATGTCGGTGTGGTGCATGGAGCGCTGGGTCGGGAGCTGCACGAATGGCGGCCGCCGCAGGTCGCGGATTTTGTCCGCATCAAGGGGTCGGGTCGCTACGCGCCCGGACAGACAGAGGAGGGTGCATTGGCTGATCTGCGCCGAGCGCTGGATGAATCGGAGGCCCGGTTTCCTGGGCTGAAGGCCACGTTGATACCGGAGCGCGATGTCGGGCGGCCGGCGATGCCGTCGTTCGAGGTGGCGCGGAACAGCCGGATTGTACGCGCGATGAATGGTGCCTATCGGGCGGTCCGGGGGGCAGACCAGCCAACCGGTGCAGTCACACCGCCCGGTTATTACGGGACCGATGCAGCGCATCTTTATCGCAAGGCGGGGATGGAGGGGATTGTGTGCGGTCCGGGCGGACGCTTCAATACGATGCCGGACGAAAGGGTCGAGATTCCGGATTATCTCGACATGGTGCGCATTTATGCCCTGACGATGCTGGATATTTGCGAACGGGCGTAGGTGGGGAAAGTAAAGACGTGGATGCAGGGGCCAAGCCCCCGCACGGCGGGGAAGGGAGCCGGGACAGAGGCAGGGGTTGCGGCGGCACTGGGCCTTGGCGTAGCGCGCGAAGAAGGTATCGCCCTCGGGGCGGGCAGGTCGCGGCCGGCGATCTAGCCGCCAGCCAGTGGCAGCGAGAAAAACTGGCCGCGCTTGCGGCCCAGCCGAGCGTGGCGGCGGCGGCGCGGGTCATCAGCCGGTGCAGCGCCGGGCGGTGCGCGACAAAGCCCCAGACGCCCGGGCCCCAGCGTGCCGCGGCGGGGGTCAGGTGCCCCTCGAATTCCCGTTCGTGCCAGTGCCGCATCAGGCCGGGCAGCGGTATTTTCACAGGGCAGACGCTCTCGCGCTTGCCGCAAAAGGTGGCGGCGTTGGGCAGCAGCCCCGCCTGGTCCACGCCGATCAAGGCCGGAGTCAGGACACTGCCCTTCGGGTCGGGATAGACCCAGCCATAGGCCATACGCGTGGCCGCCGACGGCGCCATACACCGGGCAGTGGTTCATGCAGGCGGCGCAGCGGATGTAGCGCAGCATGTCCTGGAACCTGCTGCCCAACATCGCCGAACGGCCGTTGTCGAGTACTACGACGTGATATTCTTCCGGCCCGCCCAGATCGCCCGGCCGCCGCGCACCACTGGAGAAGGTGGTGTAGACCGAACATTCCCGTCCGGTTGCGGAACAGGCCAGCACGCGTAGCAGTGACCAGCAATCCTCCAGCGTCAGCACCATCTTCTCGATGCTTGCGACTGTGTTGCATGGATTGGCCAGCAAGACGCTGGCGGGTCCATTACGTTCTTTGGTTCGATGCTTACGCGAGGCGGACGTACTCTGGACGTCCGAGCTCGAGCATGCGGTTCAGTACGTTCAAGGCAATCGCGACCTCGGTCGCTCGACGCTGATCGGTGCGCGATCGTAGCCCGTCACCGACGACACGTTTGAAGCGGCTGATGTCAGCCTCCACCAGGACACGCCAGTGATAACCGAAGGTCTTCTGCCAAGCCATGCGGCCATGCTCGGAGATGTTCTGCATGTGCCGGTCGCGCATTGTGGGCGCTGTCTCGGCTGCGTCGCTCGGCACGGTGCTGGAGCGTGGTGGGACGATGACGGACGCGTCGGGATAACGCGCGGCGACGTCGCCATAGACGCCGTCCTGATCGTAAGCACCGTCGGAGGTGAACGAAGAGACCGGGCCATCTGCCTGATCGAGCAAAGGTCCAGCCTGCGAGGCATCGTCCAAGTCGCTGGCGACAGGGCGCCAATCTGACAATGCCTGCGGGAGGCTGGCCGCGTGGTGGCTTTGCCGACCGTCCCCGCCTCGGCGGGAGAGGGGGTCAGCGACATTGGCCGCTGTGGCGTTACCTCTTCCCCCTGATCTCCCCAGCCTTCGGCCTTGGTTCGCTTCGCGATCTAAGCCCGCAAGGGGGGCACATCCTGGTCAAAACAGCGACATTTGCGATTCCGCCACCGCAGGCGCCCGACCGCCAGGTACCGCGAACTGGGAGCAATCCAGCCCCTCGCGCTCGTGATCCAGCCCCCATTGTTTCGTTGCTCGGATGAACCGGCGCAGCAGCAGGTCGGCGTACACGCCCTGCCCGCCGAAGCGATGATGGAACCGCGCATCATTCAGCGCGCCGCCGCGGGTCTCGCGCACCAGGTTCAGCACATGCTTGGCGCGATCAGGGAAATGCAGCGCCAGCCAATCCTCGAACAACTGCTTCAGCTCGTGCGGCAGGCGCAGCAGCACATAGGCCGCATGGCGCGCGCCGGCACGTGACGCGGCCTCCAGGATCTTTTCCATCTCCGCATCGTTCAGCCCCGGAATCATCGGCGCGGCCATCACCCCCGCCGGCACACCAGCGCGCGTCAGCTCGGCAATCGCCTGCAACCGCCGCGCCGGCGTCGCCGCGCGCGGTTCCATCTTGCGCGCCAGTGACGCATCGAGCGTGGTGATCGACACATGCACCCGCACCAGCCGGCGCTTCGCCATCGCGGTCAGGATATCCAGATCGCGCAGCACGCCCGCCGATTTCGTCACGATGCCGACCGGATGATTGTACTTGTCCAGTACCTGCAGGACGGACCGCGTCAGCTTCAGCGTGCGCTCCACCGGCTGATACGGATCGGTGTTCGACCCCAGCGCCATCGTCCGCGGCACGTAGCCCGGCTTGCGCAGCTCCTTCTCCAGCAACTCCGCCACCTCGGGCTTGAACAGCAGCTTGGTCTCGAAATCGAGGCCTGGCGAATAGCCGAGATAGGCGTGGCTCGGCCGGGCGTAGCAGTAGACGCAACCGTGCTCGCACCCGCGATAAGGGTTCACCGCGCGATCGAAGCCGATATCGGGGGAGCTGTTCCAAGCGATTGCCGAGCGGGTGGAGTCGCGAATCATCGTGGTGGCGAGCGGCGCCAGCTCGACGAAGTCGGCGCCCATCGTGTCCCAGCCATCGTCGAACGCGGCCAGCACCTGGCTGTCGTAACGTGCCGGCGGGTTCAGCGTGGCGCCGCGGCCGCGCCGCGCCTGGGTGGGCAGGCGTGCCTCCGGCGCCGGGTCTGGATCGCCGGCACGGGCCAGGGCAGCGAGGGCTTCCGCATCGTGCGATGCATCGCCAGGATCGAGGTCGTGGCGCATGGTAATGTTCCTGCTTTGTGCTGATCGATATTTGGCAAACGACGTGCCAACGGTCAAGAACAATATGGGAACTTTGATGAGGTGCCGTCCTGCTGTCGGTGATAATTCCCACGTTGAATGCCGCGCAGACGCTGCCCGCGACCTTGGCGTCGCTGCGGGGCGTGCCAGCGGAGGTCCTGGTGGTGGACGGCGGCAGCGCGGACGACACTGTCGCGGTCGCCGGGCGACTGGGCGCGCGGGTGTTGGTCGCGCCACGTGGCCGGGGAGCGCAGGTGGCAGCCGGGTGCGCGGCGGCAAGGCAGGCCTGGTTGCTGCTGTTGCACGCGGACACCCAGCTTGGCGAGGGATGGCCGGGGGTGGTGGCGGCGCATATCAGTGGGGTCCCGGACAGGGCCGGCTATTTCCGCTTCACGCTGGACAGTGACGATCCGCGGGCACGACGGTTGGAACGGGCGGTCGTCTGGCGATGCCGGGCCTTCGCGCTGCCCTATGGTGATCAGGGGTTGTTGATCCATCGCGACCTCCTGCGCGCGGTGGGCGGCATGCGACCGTTGCCGTTGATGGAAGATGTGGATCTGGCGAGGCGGCTGGGGCGGCACCGGCTCGTG
>DATHNE010000069.1:0-20901 GCA_035486355.1 Acetobacteraceae bacterium | reverse complement strand
GTGTCCGCTATCGCCGAACGAGCCTCAACCATCGGTTGTTCACCCGCAGGGTGAGCGATGACAACCGGTTCCTGTGTGTCCATGCCAACAGATTCCGCCGATTCGGGGAGGCCAGGCAATTACCCAACTGCCGGATTTAGGTTCAAGCAGCTTTGCCCGGGTAAGGCGCTTGCGGAAAACGACGTGACCGGTTTCATCCGCGCCATGCGCCTGGAAAACATGTTTGGCGATATCAAGTCCGATCGTAGTAGCGTGTCCCATGGACGCCTCCTTCAGGTGGATGATCAACTCCTCCACCTTGGCACTTAGATGCCGTCGGGGGGCGTCCACCCCATCACCCATAGCGGCGGTAGCGGGCTGGCAACGTCTATCGACGCTCTCCACCCCTAACCGAGCTATGGCGTGAGTACCAAGCGTGAGATTTATCTGCCACGTCCTGGGCGACCATGATGCATCGTGCTGAACCATTTTGGTCGTCTCACGAAAATGGTGGGCTGACCATTCTGTTGATGCCAGCAAAATGGCCTAGCGCTTTGTGTGATCGCGTGATTAAGAGGTTCGGCGATTCCGCCTTCAGTCATCACGCTCTGGCGCTTACGCGACGGCGAATTCCGCGCGGATTGCAGCCGAATGCTCGCCGATCGCGGGTACCGGCCCCAGTTCGCGCGGCTCGTCGCTGCCGATCACCGGGGGCGCAGCGATCGACACCGTGCCATTCGGCGTCATCACAGTCGCGCGCCGCAGCGCTGGGTGCCGGGCGAGTTCCGCCACCGTGTTGACAAAGCCATAGGCGGTGTTGGCGGCACGCAACTTTGCTGACGCCTGGTCACGGGTGAGTATCGCGAAAGCCACGCCGACATGGGCATCGACCATGGCCCGGTTCGCCACGCGTATCACGTTTGTTTCGAACCCGGCGCGTTGCGGCAGATCCGGTTCGTCGAGGAACCGTGCGCAGAATTCGCCCCATTCACGTTCGTTTTGAATTGAAATCAACACCAACGCGCCGTCGGCGGTAGCAAACGCGCCGTAGGGGCAGATCGATGGATGCGCCAGGCCCAGCCGCTCCGGCGCCTTGCCGGTGCCCTCGTAGAACAGCAGCGGCACGTTCATCCAATCCGCCATGCCGTCGAACAGGCTGACTTTCAGTCCTTTGCCCTTGCCGGTGATACCGCGCTCGATCAGTGCCTCCAGCACGCCGGCATGCGCTGCCATGCCGCAGGCGATGTCGCAGGCCGAGACGCCGACGCGACCGGGACCGGCGGGATGGCCGGTGATCATGGCGAGGCCGGATTCCGCCTGCACCAGCAGGTCGTAGGCCTTCATCGTCGCGTAGTCGCCGCTGTCGCCGTAGCCCGAGATGTCGACGGTGATCAGACGTGGATAGCGTTCCCGCAGCGCATCGGATCCGAACCCGGATCGGGCGGCTGCGCCCGGGGCGAGGTTCTGGATGAAGACGTCGGCGCGGGCGAGGAGGCGATGCAGCAGTGCCGCGTCGTCTGGCGCCTTGATGTCGGCGACCAGAGATTGTTTGCCGCGATTGAGCCAGACGAAGTAGCTCGACAGGCCCTTTGCCGCCTTGTCGTAGCCGCGGGCGAAATCGCCTTCCGGGCGTTCAATCTTGATGACGCGGGCGCCGGCGTCAGCGAGACGCGATGAGCAATATGGTGCGGCAACCGCCTGTTCGAAGGAAACTACGAGCAGGCCGGAGAGTGGTTGCGAGGTCATGGCGCGCCTCCGCCGTCGTGGCCGGGCTTGGCCCGGCCACCCACGACTTGCCTTGATAGCCCACGCAAAGACGTGGGTGGCCGGCCTGCGCCGGCCATGACACGTAAGCAACGACTGCCCATCAATAACTCCGCGGCAGACCCAGCACATGTTCGGCGACATAAGACAGGATCAGATTCGTGCTGATCGGTGCCACCTGGTACAGCCGCGTCTCGCGGAACTTGCGCTCCACATCATATTCCTCGGCGAAACCGAATCCGCCATGCGTCTGGATGCAGGCCTCGGCCGCCGCCCAGGCCGCCTCCGCGCCCAGCATCTTCGCGATGTTCGCCTCTTCACCCGGCGTCAGCCCCGCCTCAAACTTGCGCAGCCCCTCCTGCACCATCAGCTCCGCCGCGCGCATCTGCGCGTAGGCCTTCGCGATCGGGAACGCGATGCCTTGGTTCTGCCCGATCGGCCGGCCGAACACCTTGCGGTCCTTGGCATACTCCGTAGCCTTGTGGATGAACCATTTCGCATCGCCGATGCTCTCGGCGGCGATCAGCAATCGTTCCGCATTCATCCCATCCAGGATGTAGCGGAAGCCCCTGCCCTCTTCGCCGAGCAGGTTCTCCGCCGGCACCTCCATGTTGTCGAAGAACAGCTCGCACGAATTATGATTCATCATCGTGCGGATCGGCCGGATGGTCAGCCCCTTGCCCAGCACCGTCCGCATATCGACGATGAAGGTCGACAACCCAGCCGTCCGCGACTTCGCCTGTTCCTTCGGCGTGGTGCGCGCCAGCAGCAGCATCAGGTCGGAATGTTCCGCGCGGCTGGTCCACACCTTCTGCCCATTGACGATGTAGCGATCGCCCTCACGCTTCGCGAAGGTCCGCAACGATATCGTATCGGTCCCGCTGGTCGGCTCGGTCACCCCGAACGCCTGCAGCCGCAGCTCGCCGGTCGCGATCTTCGGCAGGTACGCGGTCTTCTGCGCCGGCGAGCCATGCCGCAGGATCGTCCCCATGATGTACATCTGCGCATGACACGCCGCGCCATTGCATCCGGTGGCATGGATCGTTTCCAGGATCGCCGCAGCGGCCGAGAGCGGCAGACCCGCCCCACCATATTCCTCCGGGATCAGCGCCGCGAGATAGCCGCCCTCGGTCAGCGCGTTCACGAACTCCGTCGGATAGCCGCGCACTTGATCCAGCTTGCGCCAATACTCCCCCGGGAAGCGGGCACACAGCTTTGCCACCTCGTCACGAATCTCGGCGTGCGAGTCATGGGCAACAGCGTTATCCATCATGGTCTCCAGCAGACAGGGTCTCCAGCAGACAGGTACGGCGGACCGAGTGTGGTCCGCTGTCCCGGCAAGCTCAAGCCGGAGGCTCCGCGGCCGCCTTATGCACTATTCGGCCGCGGCCATCGCCACGGTCAGGCCTTCGCTGATGTCCACCGGCCGCTGCACGACCACCAAATAGATCAACGCGGACCCAACCCCCACCACCGCAGCCAGGATCAAGGCGGGCACGAAGGAATTGGTGACCTCGACGATGAAGCCGGTGACCATCGGCGCCAGCGCACCGCCCAGGAAGCCGCCGAAATTCTGCATGCCGCCCAGCGAACCCACGCCCTTCGCCGGCGCGGCGACAACGGCCAAAGCCCAGATCGTCGCACCCGACATGTTGCCGAGGAACATTGCCACGACGATGTAGGCCACCGCGAGGACGTTGCTGGGCGCCAGCGCGGCCAGCACGGTGAAGCTGGCCATGCCGATCATGCCGATGACGATCGGCAGCTTGCGACTGTTGATCGGCGAGAAGCCGCTCTGCACCAGCCGGTCACATGCCCAGCCACCGAACAGGCTGCCCAGGAAGCCGGCCACGTAGGGGATCGCCGCGACGATGCCGGTATGGGCAATCGTCATGTGCCGCTGGATTTCCAAATAGCCTGGCAGCCACGCGGCGTACAGCCAGATCATGTAACCGGAGCCGAAATTGCCGAAGATCATTCCCCACGTGGTGCGAAAGGCAAACAGATGGCGCCACTCGGCGAAGCTGACCGCCTGCCCGGCCGTGCTGTCTTCACCATCCCGCAGATAGTGCAATTCCTCGGTATCCAGGGCACGGCTTGCCGGATCTCGGTAGATGAAGAACCACACCCCGCCCAGCACCAGACCGATGATGCCGACCACCACGAACATCCAGCGCCAGCCCAGCCCCACCATCAGCAATGTCAGCACAGGCGGCGCGATCGCCGGTCCGAGGGTCGAGGCGGAATTGAAGATACCGGTTGGCACACCGCGGTCGCGGACATTGTACCAGTTACGCACCACGCGCGCGCCGAGCGGGAACTGGGGGGACTCGCCGATACCCAGCAAAACGCGGGTCCAGACGAACTGACCCATGGAGGTGACGACACCCACAGCGACCTGTGCGATCGACCACAGGATCACGCCGATGCCCAGCAGCCAGCGCGGGCCCAGCCGGTCGATCATGCCTCCGACCGGCAACTGGCACAGCGCGTAGGTCCACAGGAAGACGGACAGCAGCACACCCATCTGCGCGAGCGACAGATGCAGATCCGCGCGCACCAGCGGGTTGGCGATCGATAGGGCGACGCGGTCGATGTAATTTACCGCGCCGGTAATCAGCAGCATCGCCACGGCGACGCGTTGGAAACGCTTGACACGCTGAGACGCGACAACCCTGGCCACACCACCCTCCCATCACGCGTGGCACGGTTGCCATGCCTTGCCGTGCAAGCTGTGAAAGATGCGTGATGCCGGCAAGCGCGCCGGATGCAGAGCAGGTATCCGCCGAGGCTCTTCACATTCGTGTCAGCGAATGGCAGAAGCCTAGCATCGAATGTTTTCACGCAGTGTTCGTCCGCTGTACTCGCTGCGATATACACCCCTCCGTTGCAGTTCCGGCACAACCGTGCGGACGAACTGCTGATACGTACCCGGGCTGATTGACGGACACACCACGAACCCGTCGCAGCAATGCGATTCGAACATATCCTGCAACTGATCCGCCACCATCGTTGACGTGCCGACCAATGCCGGTGTCAACTGACTGATCCCGTAACGGTACCCCGCCTCACGTAGCGTCAGATTGGCGGCGCGGCTGCCTTGCAGCACCACGTCCAGCACGCCGCGCGCGCCCTCGGTGATCTCCATGTCGGCGATCGGCTGGTCGAGCGGATACACCGACAGGTCGACACCGATCGCGTTGGAGATGTCGCACACCCCGGTCTCGGCGCTGACCAGGCTGTTCAGATAGTCAGCCCGTTCGCGCGCGATCGACGCTGTCTCTCCTAGAATGACATCGATCGCCGGGGTGATAATGCACTCCTCCGGGCGCCGCCCATTCCATTCCATGCGCGTCTTGATGTCGGTATAGAACGCCTGCATATCCGGCTTGGAGTGCTGCAACGTGAAGATCACCTCTGCCCAGCGCGCCGCGAACTGCCGACCCCGCTCGGATGATCCCGCCTGCATGATCACCGGGCGGGTCTGCGGGCTGCGCGGCGTTGGCAACGGCCCGCGCGTGCGCACGTATTTCCCGGCGTAATTGACATAGTGCACCTTTGCAGGATCGGCATACACGCCACCCACGCGATCCATCACGATCGCATCCGCCTCCCACGAGTTCCACAGCGCATCGCACGCTTCCATGACCTCGTCCGCATGGTCGTAGCGCACGTCGCGCGCCATCAATTTGTCCAACCCGTAATTCTGCGCCTCGCGCGAGTTGGCGGACGTCACCACATTCCACGCCGCCCGTCCGTCGCTGATGTGATCGAGCGACGCAAACGTCCGGGCGATGTGGAACGGATGATAGAACGCGGTGGACAGCGTGCCCGCCAGCCCGATGTGCTTCGTCTTCCGCGCCATCGCCGCCAGCAACAGCATCGGATCGAGGAACCACATCTGCCCCGCGCCGCGCACCTGCCCAGCGAAGCCGCCCTGATATGTGTCGAACAGCGTCAACACATCGACGAAGAACAGCGCGTCGAACTTGCCTTCCTCCAGGATCTCCGCGATGCACTCGTAACGACGCGGATCAAGCGCCAGGTCGGCGTCACTCTCGGGATGCCGCCAGGTGCCGTTGTTGTGCCAGGTCGGCCCGGCGATCAGATAGCCGATCAGGTGCATCTGCCGCGTCACGGTCACACGCCTTGCACGTTACCGAAGATCGGCCGCTGCCATGAAGCCTTCATCCTCGCGCTCTCCAGGTCCGCTTTCAGCCCCCATCCCGCCATGCGATCCTGCGTCACGCAACTTCTAACGGGGGACAGGCGCGAATGATCGACCTTTACGGCATGGGCAGCCCGAACGTGGTGAAGATCTACATTGCGCTGGAGGAGCTGGAGCTGCCCTACACCGTCCATCCGGTCGACGTGTTCACCGGCGAGCAGTTCGATGCCGCGTTCCGCAAGCTGAACCCCAACGCCAAGGTACCGGTGATCGTCGATCATGAGGGGCCGGGTGGCAAGCCGTACTCCGTGTTCGAGTCCGGCGCGATCCTGCTCTATCTCGGCGAGAAGACGCTGCGTCTGCTGCCCACCGACATGGCGGCGCGCTACGACGTGATCCAGTGGTTGATGGTGCAGTTGACGGGCGTCGGTCCGATGAGCGGCCAGCTCACGCATTTCGTTCGCTTCGCCCCGCCCGGCAACGACTATGCCCGCAGCCGTTACCTGACGCAGGTGCACCGGCTGTTCGAGGTGATCGACGCGCGACTGGCACAAGCGCCGTATCTCGGCGGTGCGCACTACTCGATCGCCGACATCGCCAACTTCCCGTGGTTCCGCGTCGCGGACGCGCTGATTGGTGCCGAAAAGACAAGATACCCGAACGTGCTGCGCTGGGTCGACACGATCGCGGCACGGCCGGCGGTGCAGCGCGCGTTGAAGGCCGTGGACGATGTCCGCACCCGCACCACGCCGTTCGACAAGGCCGACCCCGATGTGATGGACCAGGTGATGGGTCGCGGCCGCTACGCCGCGTAGCCGAGGCATTGCGGAGACGTTTCATTCATCTTTGGCGCGCAAGATCATGCGATGGTTACACACAAATGTAGGCGCCTGCGCCCAGGCCAGATACCCCGGTTGAGCGAACCTGGCGCGAGCCCCCCAATCCCGGCCTGGACCCGCGCGTTGCCAGGTTGGAGAACGACGCGAGCGACTTGCCGACGAGCATGAACCGGCTCACGTTCTGGGTCGCCGAGATCAAGGCTATATGCAACGCGACCTTGCCGCATCGCGCGACCAAGGCCGCGTTCGCCGGACTGCGTGCGGACCTCGCTGACAGGCCCAGCAAGATCAACATGTCGGGTGTGCCCGCCATGTTGATCACCGCCTACGCCGGGGGTCTGGCCGCGCTCGCTGTCCTCCAGTAACTTGCGCGTCCCGCGTCGAGGACCCCTCATGCCCCAGACGACTTGGCAGGCGGACGCGTTTGCCGCCCTCAAACGCGCGCGGATCGCGCAGGTTGGCTACGTGCCGGATGCTGGCCATTCCCACCTGATCAAATCGGCACACGCCGATCCTCACATGCACACCACGGTCCTCACCACCGAGGAGGAAGGCATCGCGCTCGCGGCCGGGGCGTGGCTGGGCGGGCACCGCGCGGTGCTGCTGATGCAATCCTCCGGGGTCGGCAACTGCATCAACATGCTGTCGCTGCCGGTGAACTGCCGGATGCCGTTCCTGACCCTGGTGACGATGCGGGGCGAGTGGGGCGAGTTCAATCCGTGGCAAGTGCCGATGGGCAGCGCGACGCCTGCGGTGCTCACCGCTGCTGGCGTGCATGTGCACCGCGTCGACCGCCCGGACGAGGCAGGTGAGATGGTCGGTGCCGCCGCCGCGCTGGCCTTCGGGAGCGGCGTGCCGGTGGCCGTGCTGTTCTCACAACGCCTGATTGGCACGAAGGTGTTCTGAGCCATGGGATCGCGCATGAGCGGACGCAACGACCTCACCCTCGACCGCCGCGCCGTCGTCGCGACGCTACTGCGCGATCCGGGCGAGCTGCTGGTGGTCACTGGACTCGGCGCGATCACCTACGACGCGGGTGCCGCAGGCGACCGCCCACTGAATTTCTATCTGTGGGGTGCGATGGGCGGTACCGCGATGATCGGGCTGGGTCTGGCCCTGGCGCAGCCGACGAAGCGGGTGCTGGTGCTGACAGGGGATGGCGACATGCTGATGGGCATGGGCTCGCTCGCCACCATCGCGGCGGCGCATGCCCCCAATCTCGCCATCGCGGTGTTGGACAACGCGGCCTTTGGCGAGACCGGTGCGCAGTCCAGCCACACCGGCCTGGGCGCCGACCTAGCAGCGATCGCGGCGGCGTGTGGCTGGCCGACCACCGTCACGGCGCGCTCTGTGGACGAGGTTGCCGCGCTGCAACCGCGGCTGCGGTCAGAACGGCTGTTCGCCGTCATCCGCATCTCCCCGGCCGAGGTTGCGCGCCATTTACCGCCCCGTGACGGAGCTTATCTGGCCGATCGGTTCCGCCGCGCGCTCGGTGTCGCGGAGCATTAAATTCGAGTTTAAGTTTCGAACTGTTACGAGCGATTGATCCAGGATGGGCTTCCTGGGAGATTTCGCTTGGCAGCTTACCGCCAGTTAATCGAAGATAGGATAAACGGGAACTTCACCGCTGGTTGACGTTCGGGCTCGAGCGTCTGCCGGCGGCGGTGTGCCGTGCCTGTTGTCGTCAGGTGCGCGATCGCGAGAGGGACAGAGTGTTGAAATCAGGCGATAAGTGGACGCAGCGTGTCCGGGCGGTGAGGGCGCTGGCCGCAATGGTGGTGATCGGTGCGGGCATGGCGTTGGTTGCTCCGCCTGCGCTCGCGCAGGTTCCCGCAGGACAGGCGCCCGCAGTTCCCGTGACCGTTGACACGGCCACGCGCCAGGACGTGCCGTTGTGGCTGCGCGGGATCGGCACCGTTCAGGCGCTCAACACGGTGCTTGTGCGGGCTCGGGTCGACGGCACTCTTATGCGGTTCGTCCCGACCGAAGGTGAGGAGGTCAAGCTGGGCGACCTGGTCGCGGTGATCGATCCGCGACCCTATCAGGCGGCCCTCGACCAGGTCGTTGCCAAGCAATCCCAGGACGAGGCGGATCTGGCCAACGCGCGGCACGACCTGGAGCGCTATGCGTCGCTTGCCAAGCAAGACTACGCATCACACCAGCAAGTCGACACCCAGAAGGCTTTGGTGGACCACATGAACGCCGCCATCGCGGGCGACGTGGCGGCGGTTGAGAGTGCCAAGCTGAACCTCAGCTTCTGTTACATCACCTCCCCCGTCCCCGGACGGGTCGGGCTGCGGCAGGTCGATCCCGGCAATCTGGTACACGCCACCGATCCCGGCGGCATCGTGACGATTACCCAGGTCCACCCGATTAGCGTGGTATTCACACTGCCGCAGGATGATCTTCCGGCGATCGTCACCGCGATGGCGCAGCACGAGCTGACCGTCGCGGCCTGGTCGAACGATGGCAAGATCCCCCTCGCGCAAGGCGCCCTGCTGACGCCCGACAATGCGATCGACGCGACCACCGGCACGATCAAGCTGAAGGCGACGTTCCCCAACCAGGACAACAAGCTCTGGCCAGGGCAATTTGTCGCCGCGCAACTGCTGCTGCGCACAGATCGACAGGTCGTCACCGTCCCGACGCCGGCTGTGCAGCATGGGCCTGTCGGCCTTTATGTCTACGTCGTGCAGCCTGACTCCACGGTGCATCGCGTGCCGATCGACGCGGAGGACCGCGGCGTGCTGATGGTGGTGACGAAAGGCCTGGAACCTGGCCAGCGGATTGTGCTGGATGGCCAGTCCCGGTTGGAAAACGGTTCGCACATCACCGCGACAACTGCCACGGCTCAAACGCCGCAGACGAAGAGCTGACGCATGAGCATCTCGACCCCCTTCATCCAGCGCCCGATCGCCACCTCGCTGGTCATGGCGGCGCTGGTACTGGTCGGGATCGCCGCCTATCCGCTGCTACCCGTCGCCCCCCTGCCTCGCGTCGACTTTCCCACCATTTCTGTCACCGGGCAGCTTCCCGGTGCCAGTCCGGAAACCATGGCGGCCACGGTGGCGCAGCCGCTCGAAACCCAGATCGCGCAGATCCCCGGTGTGTCGCAGCTGACCTCGGTCAGCATCCTGGGAACGACCAACATCACCGTGCAGTTCGATCTTGATCGTAACATTGACGGTGCGGCGGGCGATATCCAGGCCGCGATCCAGGCAGCCGGCTCGCAATTGCCGAAAATCATGCCGGGGCCGCCAACCTATCGGAAGGTGAACCCATCCGACGCGCCGATCATGATCCTGGCGGCACAATCCGATGCGATGCCGCTGATCGACATGGACGACTATGCCGAGAACGTGCTGTCACAGCAGATCTCGCAGATTTCCGGCGTCGCGCAGGTTCTGATCGGCGGCCAGCAGAAGCCGTCGGTCCGGCTGGAGGTCAATCCTGAAAAGCTCGCCTCCATGGGAATGACCATGGAGGACGTGCGCAACCTCATGGTGAATGCCACAGTCGACGCCCCGAAAGGCAGCATCGACGGTGAGCACCAAGCCTACACGCTGTACGATAACGACCAGATGACCAAGGCCGCCCAGTACAACAACGTTGTGCTGGCTTATCGCAATGGCGCACCGGTTCGGGTGCGCGATATCGGCCGGGCGATCGATGGTCCGGAAAACCGCTTGCTCGCCGGCTGGCAGAATGGCAAGCGCGGCATCCTGCTGATCATCTTCAAGCAGCCGGGCGCCAATGTGATCGACACGGTGGAGCGGATCAAGGTCGCGTTGCCGCAGCTGGAAGCGTCCATTCCGCCTGCGATCCATATCACCACCATCATGGATCGCACGTTGACGATCCGTGCCTCGGTCGCCGACGTGCAGTTCACGTTGTTCTTGGCCGTGTGCCTGGTCGTGATGGTGATCTTCCTGTTCCTGCGCAACATCTGGGCCACCATCATCCCCAGCACCACCGTTCCCGTCGCGCTGATCTGCACCTTCGGCGCGATGTACCTGCTGGATTACAGCCTGGACAATCTGTCGCTGATGGCGCTGACCATCGCCGTCGGGTTCGTCATCGACGATGCCATCGTGATGCTGGAAAACATCTTCCGCCATGTGGAAGAAGGCATGAAACCGATGGAGGCGGCGATCAAGGGCGCCGGCGAAATCGGCTTCACGATCATCTCCATCAGCTTCTCGCTGGTGGCCGTGTTCATCCCACTGCTGCTGATGGGTGGCATCGTCGGACGCCTGTTCCGCGAGTTCGCGGTCACGGTCACCGTGGCGGTGATGGTCTCCGCCTTCGTCTGCCTGACGCTGACGCCAATGATGTGTTCGCGCTTCCTGCATCACGACAGCGGGCGACACAACTGGGCGTATCGGGTCATTGAGCGATTCTTCGTCGGCCTGATCAACGGCTATCGCCGCACGCTGGACGTGGCCCTGCGGTACCATTTCGTGACCTTGATGGTGTTCCTCGGCACCGTGTGTGTCAGCGCGTATCTCTTCATCACTATCCCGAAAGGTCTGTTCCCGGCGCAGGACAACGGTGTCGTGCTTGGCATTACCGAAGCCCGGCAGGACATTTCCTTCAAGGACATGATGAAGGTGCAGCAGGACCTCGCCGAGATCATCGGCGCTGACCCCGACACCGCGGCCTATGTCTCCTCGATGGGGGGCGGCTTCGGTGGCTCCACCAACAACATGGGGCGCTTGTTTATCGCGATGAAACCGCTTGATGGACGGGTCGGTGGGTCGTTGCAAGACTACATCAACAGGTTACGCCCGAAGATCGCCAAGGTGCAAGGCGGCAAGCTGTTCCTGCAGCCGATCCCGGATGTGCGGGTTGGCGCGCGGCTGGCCAAGACCGAGTATCAATACACGCTGCAAGATGCGAATCTGGATGAGCTGTACCAGTGGGCACCGCGCATCCTGGATAAGCTGCAAGCGCTTTCGATGCTGCGCGACGTAACCAGCGACCAGCAGAACGGCGGCACCACGGCGACATTGGTGATCGATCGTGACGCGGCCGGCCGCTTTGGGGTTCAACCGCAGGTGATCGACGACACGCTGTATGATGCGTTCGGACAGCGGCAGATCACGCAGTACTTCTCGCAGGTGAATTCCTATCACCTGATCCTGGAGGTATCGCCGGAAGCCGCGGGTGATCCCACGACGCTTGACAAGCTGTATGTGCACTCCATGACGGGCGCGGCGGTGCCGCTGTCCAGCATTGTGCATTGGAGCACCATGCCGGTGCAGCCCCTGTCAATTAGCCACCAGAGTCAGTTCCCGGCCGTTACGATATCGTTCAACCTTGCGCCGGGTGCGGCGCTTGGGCAGGCAGTTGACGCGATCAATTCCACGGTGCGGCAGATCGGCGTGCCGATCACGGTCGCAGGATCATTCCAGGGCACCGCCCAGGCGTTCCAGAGTTCGCTGGCGACGTTGCCGTACCTGCTCGCTGCGGCGTTCATCAGCGTCTACATCATCCTTGGCGTCCTGTACGAAAGCTATATCCTGCCGCTGACCATTCTCTCGACGGTGTTCTCGGCGGGCGTCGGCGCGTTGCTGATGTTGATGCTGTTCCATTACGACCTGACCCTGATCGCGACGATTGGCCTGATCCTGCTGATCGGCATCGTGAAGAAGAACGGCATCATGATGGTTGATTTCGCCATCACCGCCGAGCGACGGGATGGGTTATCGCCCCATGAGGCCATCCGCCAGGCCTGTCTGCTGCGCTTCCGCCCGATCCTGATGACGACAATGGCCGCGATGCTGACCGGCCTGCCACTCATGCTGGGTCAGGGCGCTGGGTCCGAGCTGCGGCGCCCGCTGGGATTCGCGATGGTGGGCGGGTTGGCGTTCAGCCAGTTGCTGACGCTGTACACCACGCCGGTGATCTATCTGTATCTCGACCGGCTGCAGCACCTGCTGTCGCGCAGCAAGCGGGCCCGCCTGCCACATCTGGCGGAGAAGATGGGTTCTGCCGCCGACTGATCTGATGTGGCCGCCCGGTTGGCCCGGGCGGCGAATTGCCCCACACTGGGTGATGAACATATGCACCGAGGGAGGGGGCAATGGACGTACGTCTTGACGGCCGCAGCGCAATCATCACCGGCGCGAGCAAAGGACTTGGCCTGGCGATGGCCACGGAATTCGCGGCCTCCGGCGCCAATGTGGCCATCCTGGCGCGTCGGCCTGAGGTGTTGGAGGAGGCGAAGGCCATCGCGTCCAAAGGCGCCAGCGGCCGTGTGGCAACGTTCGTGTGCGATGTTGCGAAAGCGGACGATATCAGCAAGACATTCGCCGCCGTAGTATCGACCTTCGGCAAGGTGGATATCTTGGTCAACAATGCGGGCCAGTCGCGCGCCATGCCGGCAGAGCAGATCACCGACGAGATCTGGCAGGAAGACCTGGAGCTGAAACTGTTCGCGGCGATCCGCTTTGCCCGGCTGGTATGGCCCGGGATGAAAGATCGGAAGTGGGGCCGTATCATCAACGTGCTGAATCTCGGCGCCAAGGCACCGCGCGCCAATGGCGCGCCCACGGCGGTGTCACGCGCGGCCGGGATGGCGTTCATGAAGGTGCTGGCAGGCGAAGGCGCGCCGCACGGCATTCTGGTGAACGGCATGCTGGTGGGGCTGATTGATTCCGACCAGCACGTGCGGCGCCACCATCGCGAGGGTGCCAACGTGTCCTATGACGATTTTCGCGCGAAGATGGGCGCGAACGTGCCGCTGGGGCGTATCGGCAAGGCCGAGGAGTTCGCGGCGATGGCGTGCTTCCTGTGTTCGGATCTCGCGGGTTTCACTACGGGAACGGCAATCAACATGGATGGCGGCGCGTCGCCGGTCGTCTGACGACCCGCGCCGCCGTCTACCATCCTGCATCACGGTCGGCTTGTGCCGGCGATGACGTGCCGCCCGCATGCTGCGCCATGGCATGATGCTTGCCTGATGCGCCGTGGCGTTACGACAACGATATCAGCGCATCCGCCATGACGACCCCCTGCCCTTCCGGCAGCACGATCAATGGATTGATCTCGGCCTCGGACACTTGCGGCAACGCTGCCAAGCGTGACACCGCCACGATGGCGCGTGCTAACGCGCCCAGGTCGCCCTTCGTCATGCCGCGATAGCCTCGCGCTGGAGCCAGGCCTTTCACGTGGTCGATCATCGTTATCGCTTCGGCTTCATCCACTGGCGCGATGCGCAGCACGACATCGCGATAAACCTCTGCCAGCACGCCGCCGGCACCAAGCACGATCACCGGTCCCACCAGCGGATCACGTCGGTAGCCGAGGATCGCCTCCCCCACGCCGTTGGCCATCGGCTGCGCGATGAAGCCGCTGATGCGCGCGCCCAGCCGGTCGCGCATCGCCCGCGCGGTAGCGCGTAACGCGTCCGCATCCGGGACATTGAGCGCGACGGCGCCGGCCTCGGTCTTGTGCGCGATTGCGGCTGATGCCGCCTTCAATGCCACGGGGTAGGCCAGGGCGGGCGGCGCCTCGGGATCGATGCGCATTGCGCTGTCCGGCACACCCAGGGCCGCGAATACTGCGCGCGCACCAGGCTCGTCGACTGCCTGAGGCAGCAACGCGGCAACCGCGGACAGATCGCTGGTGGCGACCGGTGGGCGCGGTACCTGCCATTCGATATAGGCGCGTACTGCGTCCGCACATGATTCCGGCGTACGAAACGCGGCGATCCCCGCCGTGGCCAGCAGCCGCAACGATTGATCCGCTTGCGGTGCGAGGAACGCGCAGATGGGGTGTGGCCCCTCGGCCTGCAGCACGCCCGATACCGCGTCCTGCGGGCGGAACTGGGCGGAACTGCCGATGACGGCGATGGCAACGTCGGTGTCGTCGGCCGAGCGGGCGTCGGATAGCGCTTTCGCGACGTTGCCCATGCCGGCCAGCGTGGTGTCGAGCATGTGCGCCGTTGCGACGCCGGCGAGGCCCAGTCGGTCCACCACCATTGCACCGCCGCCACCGGTGGTGGTGACCACGCGCACGCTGCGCTTCGGTGCAGCCGGTGGTCTGCGCCCGATCAACAGTGGTGGGAGTTCCAGCAGCGCCTCGATCTCGGTGACGCGCACGATGCCGAGCGCGCGCAGGAACGCGTCGGCCGCGGCGTCCGAGCCAGCCATCGCGCCGGTATGGGTGGCGGCGAGCTTGGCCCCAGCTTCCGACCGGCCGAGCTTGTAAGCGATGATCGGCTTGCCAAGCGCATGCGCGCGCCGCGCCGCGCGTTCGTAGAATTCGGGCCGGCGGATGGTTTCCAGGAACAGCAGGATCGCGTCGGTGTCGGGATCGTCCACCAGCAGGTCCGCGACCTCGCCGGCAGTCAGGTCCACCTCGTTGCCCATACCCACCATTTTGGCGAAGCCGAAGCCACGGGCATTAGCACGCGAGGCGAGCGCGCCCATCACCGAGCCGGATTGCGAGATCAATGACCAGCGGCCCGGCAGCAATCGCTCCGCCTCCAGCGCGGCGTTGACGCTACAGGCCGTGGCGGCGGGAATGTTGATCACGCCCATGGAGTTCGGCCCGAGCAGCCGCAACCCGCTGGCGCGCGCCGCGTCGAGCAGCCGGGCCTGGCGCTCAGCGCCTTCCGCACCGGTTTCGGCAAAACCGTCCGCCAAGATCGCCGCGACGGGGACGCCCCGCGCGGCGCAATCGGCGATCGCCGCTTCGACGTGCTGCGTGCCGACCAGGATGTAGGCGAGGTCGATCTCACCCGGGATATCGCGCAGGCCGGGATAGGCCTTCTCGTTCAGCACGCTGTCCGCGCGCGGGTTCACCGGGAACAGCGCGCCGGTGTAGCCGTGCTTGCGCAGGTAGATCTGTGCGCGCGCGGTCAGGCGGGTGGGATCGCTGGAGGCGCCTACCAGGGCGATCCGGCGCGGAGCAAGGAGGGAGGTAGCGAGCGCGTTTGTCATCTGCCTAGTTTGATCGCGACGCGATGGCGCCTCAATCCCCGCGCTCTCGAGGCTCCTGCACCAGCATGCTGGCTTCAATCGAGACCGCCGCTTTGACCAGTCTGCGATCGAAGCTGGCGAACCCCTCGGCCGCGCCACTGGCGGCCAGATGCACGGCATCGACGAAATCGAATCTCTCGCGGCTCCGGGACAGAGCCTTTCGCACGATTGGTTCGCCCTCGCATCGGACATTGGCCAGCGAGATCAATGCGCCCAAGGCATCAATGCCCGCGCCATGATCCAGTCGATACCGGCGCCGCAGCACCCATTCGGCCTCCAGCAGCACGGTCCGCGCCAGGAACATGGTTTGGGTGCGGATGGTTCGAACTGCTGCCAGAACGTGGTCATCGCCTGGCACGATACCCGACATCCCCGGCGTGGGGACGGCCGGCGCCAGGCCGGCCATGGGGTAAGTGGATCGTGCGGTCCCCTCTAAACCGGGTCCCAGCTAAACACTTCCCCGGACCGGTCCAGCGGCATGAAAGCGGCCGTCAGCGCCGGCAGCGCATGCTCCGCGCAGCTCTCCGGCGTCCAGCCCTGCGAGCGCTGCACAATGCGGATCGGCCGTGGCGAACTGAACAGGATGATCTCGTTCATCCGTGTGCCGAACACCTGTCCGGTCACCTCCTTTGCCGCATCGGATGACAGGAACACCGCCATCGGCGCGTTCTTGTCTGGCGTCATCTGCTGGATCTTCGCCACCCGCGCCTGCTGCTCCGGCGTCGTCGCCGGGATCGAGCTGGTCATCCGGCTCCAGGCAAATGGCGCGATGCAGTTGGACCGCACATTGTATCGTTTCATGTCCAGCGCGATCGACTTTGACAGCGCGGTAATGCCCAGCTTCGCCGCCGCATAATTCGCCTGGCCGAAATTGCCGATCAGGCCGGAGGTCGAACTCATGTGCACGAAGGTGCCGCTCTCCTGCTTGCGGTAATGCTCGGCGGCGGCGCGGCTCACGAAAAACGCGCCGTTCAGATGCACCGCGATCACCGACAACCAGTCATCCGGCGTCATCTTGTGGAAGATCACGTCGCGCAGGATGCCGGCATTGTTCACCACCGCGTCGATGCGGCCATAATGATCCAGTGCGGCCTGGATGATCTTCTGCGCCGAGCCCCATCCCGCGACGGATTCAGTGCAAATCTCCGCCGCACCACCCTTCTGCTCGATCAGCGCCTTGGTCTGCTCGGCCGGCGTGGCCGAGCCGCCCTCACCGGTCAGGGACGCGCCGATGTCGGCCACGATCACCTTGGCGCCCGCGCCCGCCATCATGAGCGCGATCTCGCGCCCGATGCCGCCGCCGGCCCCGGTCACCACCGCGACCTTGCCGTCCATCATCCCCGCCATGCGATCCTCCGGTACACGTACCGGAGTACGCTAGGCTGAGGGGGCGGATTTGTGAACCCGAGGGGTTAGCTTGCGGCAGACGGCCCAGCCACCCGGCCGCAGTAACGTCGCAATACCGCTTTGGTCCCACCTCTCGCGTTCGTGAATTTGGTCAAATATTAGTGAGGGATATCATGTCACCCCTCGCCTAGATGGCGTTCATTTGGATGTGATACAGTTTCGTAAAGTAATCGCTGCGCTTGGCAGGCTCGATGGCCGTGCCGCCTCCAGAATAGAAACGGGAGCCATCTTCATGGACCTGGAACCGGCTGGTGACATCGCCGAGTTGCACGCGAATGACGCCGACACAACCATGGATCTGGCGACCGACGGCGCGTCGGGCAGTCACGGCTTCGGTTTGCGGGAGCTGCTGCAGGCGTTGCAGGCCATGCGCGTCGGCGATTTCACGGTGCGGTTGCCTGGCGACCAGATCGGCATCAAGGGCAAGATCGCTGACGCATTCAACGAGATCGTCGCCGCCAATGAGCGGATGGCCGAAGAACTCGAACATGTCGGACAGGTGGTCGGCCGCGAAGGCAAGACCCGCACGAGGGTCAAGTTCGGCGTGCAGAGTGGCGCCTGGGGCGAAATGGAAACCTCGGTCAACAACCTGATTGACGACCTGCTGTGGCCGACCGCCGCGGTGACGCATGCGATCACCGCCGTGGCACAGGGGGACCTGTTGCAGACCGTGCGCCTCGACGTCGATGGCCGCCCGCTGCAGGGCGAGTTCCTCCGGCTCGCCACCATCGTCAACACGATGATCAAGCAACTCTCGGTGTTCACCTCGGAAGTGACCCGCGTGGCGCGCGAGGTCGGGACCGACGGCAAGCTCGGTGGCCAGGCGCAGGTGCGTGAGGTGACCGGGGTGTGGAAGGACCTGACCGAGTCCGTAAACTCGATGGCGTCCAACCTGACGGCGCAGGTCCGCAATATCGCCGAGGTGACGATCGCGGTGGCGAACGGCGACCTGTCGAAGAAGATCACCGTAGACGTGCGCGGTGAGATCCTGCAGCTGAAGGAAGCCATCAACACGATGGTGGATCAGTTGCGCTCCTTCGCCTCCGAAGTCACCCGCGTCGCGCGCGAAGTCGGCACCGAAGGCAAGCTGGGCGGCCAGGCCGTGGTACCCGGCGTCGCCGGCACATGGAAAGATCTGACAGACTCGGTCAACGCGATGTGCGGCAACCTGACCGACCAGGTGCGCAACATCGCGCAGGTCACCACGGCGGTGGCGCGCGGTGACCTGTCACGCAAGATTACCGTCGACGTACGCGGCGAAATTCTTGAGCTGAAGGACACCATCAATACGATGGTGGACCAGTTGAATGCGTTCGCCTCGGAGGTGACGCGCGTCGCGCGCGAGGTCGGCACCGACGGCAAGCTGGGTGGGCAGGCGATGGTGCCGGGCGTGGGCGGCACCTGGAAGGACCTGACTGAGTCCGTGAACTCGATGGCATCTAACCTGACGGCGCAGGTCCGCAACATCGCCGAGGTCGCCACCGCCATCGCCGGTGGTGATCTGTCGAAGAAAGTTACCGTGAACGTGTCGGGCGAAATCCTGCAGCTCAAGGAAACCATCAATACGATGGTGGACCAGCTCAACGGTTTCGCCGGCGAAGTCACGCGTGTCGCGCGCGAGGTCGGCACCGACGGACGTCTGGGAGGCCAAGCCAACGTGCTCGGCGTCGCCGGTACCTGGAAGGACCTGACCGAGTCGGTGAACTCGATGGCGTCCAACCTGACGGCGCAGGTGCGCAACATCGCCGAAGTGTCGACCGCCATCGCCGGCGGGGATCTGTCAAAGAAGATCACCGTGACGGTGTCCGGTGAGATCGCCCAGCTCAAGGAAACCATCAATACGATGGTCGATCAGCTCAACGCCTTCGCTGGCGAAGTCACGCGCGTCGCGCGCGAGGTCGGCACCGAAGGGCGATTGGGGGGGCAGGCGCAGGTGTCCGGCGTAGCCGGCACCTGGAAGGATTTGACTGACTCCGTGAATTCGATGGCCTCGAACCTGACAGGCCAGGTACGCAACATCGCCGAAGTGGCAACCGCGGTGGCGCAGGGCGACCTGTCGAAGAAGATCACCGTCAACGTGTCGGGTGAAATCCTGCAGCTGAAGGAAACCATCAATACGATGGTCGACCAGCTCAACGCATTCGCCGGCGAAGTCACGCGCGTTGCGCGCGAGGTCGGCACCGACGGGCGACTGGGGGGGCAGGCCAACGTGCCCGGCGTCGCCGGCACCTGGAAGGACCTGACCGACTCGGTGAACTCGATGGCATCGAACCTCACAGGCCAGGTACGCAACATCGCCGAGGTGGCGACCGCCATCGCCAACGGCGACCTTTCGCGCAAGATCACTGTGGACGTTCGCGGCGAAATCCTGCAATTGAAGGAAACGCTGAACACCATGGTCGATCAGCTCAACCGTTTCGCGGGCGAGGTGACCCGTGTCGCGCGCGAAGTCGGCACCGAAGGGCGACTGGGTGGCCAGGCACAGGTGCCCGGCGTGGCTGGCACCTGGAAGGACCTGACCGACAACGTCAACTCGATGGCGTCCAACCTGACCGCGCAGGTCCGCAACATTGCCGAGGTCACCACCGCCGTGGCGCGCGGCGATCTGGGCCGTAAGATCACCGTGGACGTGAAGGGCGAAATCCTCGAACTGAAAAACACTATCAATACGATGGTGGACCAGTTGAACGCCTTCGCTTCAGAAGTGACGCGCGTCGCCCGCGAAGTCGGCACCGAGGGCAAGCTTGGTGGCCAGGCGGAAGTGCCTGGCGTGGCCGGCACATGGAAGGATCTGACCGACAACGTCAACTTCATGGCGTCCAACCTGACCGGCCAGGTTCGCAACATCGCCGAAGTCGCCACCGCCATTGCCAACGGCGATCTGTCGAAGAAGATCACTGTCGACGTGCGCGGCGAAATCCTGCTGCTGAAGGAAACGCTGAACACGATGGTCGACCAGCTGCGCTCCTTCGCCGCCGAGGTGACGCGCGTCGCACGCGAGGTCGGCACCGAAGGCCGGCTAGGCGGTCAGGCGGTGGTGCCGGGCGTCGGCGGCACCTGGAAGGACCTGACCGACAACGTCAACCTGCTGGCGGCGAACTTGACGACCCAGGTCCGCAACATCGCCGAGGTCACCACCGCGGTGGCGCGCGGCGACCTGTCGCGCAAGATCACCGTGGATGTGAAGGGCGAAATCCTCGAACTGAAAAACACCATCAATACGATGGTGGACCAGTTGAACGGTTTCGCATCGGAAGTGACGCGCGTGGCGCGCGAAGTCGGCACCGACGGCAAACTTGGCGGCCAGGCGCAGGTGCCGGGTGTCGCCGGCACCTGGAAGGACCTGACAGACACCGTGAATGTCATGGCCGCCAACCTGACCGAACAGGTGCGTGGCATCGTCAAGGTGGTGACCGCGGTCGCCAACGGCGACTTGAAGCAGAACCTGGCGATGGCGTCGAAGGGTGAGGTCGCGGCGCTCGCCGAAACTATCAACAACATGACCAATACGCTCGCCACCTTCGCCGACGAAGTCACCACCGTGGCACGCGAAGTTGGCGTGGAAGGGCGTCTCGGCGGTCAGGCGAACGTTCCGGGCGCGACCGGGACATGGAAGGACCTGACCGGCAACGTCAACCTGCTGGCCGCGAACCTCACCACGCAGGTGCGCGGCATCGTCAAGGTGGTGACCGCGGTCGCCAACGGCGATCTCGCCCAGAACCTGACGGTCAAATCGATGGGCGAGGTCGCCGCCCTC
>DATHNE010000068.1:0-10251 GCA_035486355.1 Acetobacteraceae bacterium | reverse complement strand
CGACAGATCCACCCGCTCATAAGCCGGCTCGAGCAGCTCGGCGGCCGCGGAATCCAACACGCGCGCCGAGCGCACCAGCCCATCCAGCCGGTCCAGCGCCGCCGCGATTGCCGGTAACGCACCGGGCACCAGGCCATCGCCGGTGACACGCGCCGGCAGCGTCGTCTCTATCGCGAGCCGGATCGTCCCGATCGGCCCCTTGAACGCGTGCGCATTGTCTTCGGCCGCCTGGCGCAGCATCTCGGCACTGCGTCGCATCCGTTGCACCATGGAATCAAACGCCGAGGCCACCGGTGCCAGCTCCGGCGTGTCGGCCGCCTGTGCGAATCCCGGCTGGGCGAATCCCGGCTGCTCCGGTGACGCCAGGGCCAGCCGCCGGAACCGCAGCAGATCGGACCAGATCCCGCCGAACATCGCCGCGATCAGCAGCGCCAGCAGCAGATAGATCAGAATGGCGAGGCGCACGTCGGGCCGCGCCCAATAGGGCCGCGCCTCCACGGCGCCCAGCACCTGCTGCTCGCCGGTGGCGATCACGATCACCCAGCATCCGGCGGCCCCGTTCACCGACGCCACCGAGGTCAGCACCTGCGCCCCGTTGTCCAGCAGCGATGCATCGCGACCGCGTACAAAGTGGGCGTCGCAGTCCTTTGGCAGATCCGGCAGAATCCCCAGCCCCAGCAATTGCTGCCTTTCCGCCTCGGTCTGCTCCGATGGGATCTGCGGTTCCGTGGCCATCAGGTAGAACGCCGAAGGCGCCGTGCCGATCGTCGGCCGCAGCAGCACCTTGATACTGCGGTCGGGGGCCGTGAAGCGCGTCAGCGCCGCCCGCAAGGTCGTGGTGTCGGATGGCCGTAGGTCGTGCAGCACCGCGGCCAGTCCGGCCGCCACCGCATCGCCCGTCTCGCCGACCGCATTCACGATCAACTGACGCCGATCGGTGTCCGCCCGACCCAGGATGCCGAACACCACGATCGGCAGCGCGATCAGAATCGCCGCCAGCGCCAGCCCCTGCACGCGCACCGATCGCAGCCAGCGCCGACGTGGCAAAGCCCGTGGGCTAGTCATCCTGATGCCAGCGATAGCCGAAGCCGGCGTAATTATGCAGCGCCGTGAACCGCGGATCGAGCTCCAGGAATTTGTGACGAATGCGTTTCACCATTGCCCGGACATTCGCCCGGTAGCCATTCTCACCCTGCCCGGCGAGAAATCCCTGACCGTGCACGGCGTCATACAATTGACGGTACCCGACATCCTGCCCGGCTTTTTCCGCCAGCAGCGCGATGACATCGAATTCGTTGCGGCTGAGCGGCACGACGGCACCTCGCCAGGCGACGCGCTTGGCCGTATGCATCACGACGAGCGCGCCGAGCCGCAATTCCTCTCGATCCGTCGGCGCCGGGTCCGGCACCGGACCGCGCGTCAGCGCCAGCGCCAGTCGCTGGCGGATGATCGCCTGGCCGCGTGACTTGTCGACGAAATCGGTCGCGCCCGCATCCAGCGCGGTCTCCTCGAACACCGGTCCCCCATGCCCCGTCAGGAACAGCACCGGCGCTGCCACGCCACGCGTGCGAAGCTCCTGCAGCAGCGCCAACCCGGTAATCTCCGGCATGTCCCAGTCCAGGATGCAGACATCGGGCCGCTCGCCCTGGCGAATTGCCTCCAGCGCATGGCGCGGCGTGTCATGCGCCACCACCTCGTACCCGGCGGCGCCCAAATTGTCGGCCAGCACGCCCAGGAACAGCGCGTCGTCGTCGACCAGCATCACGCGGGCCGGAGGCGGGGATTCAGTGGGCATGATCATGCTGCACGCGCCGCATGCAGGCCTGCTGATCCGCGTCACGCGGTCCCGCGCCATCAACTTGATGATCCAGCACCCGCAGGCCGCCGCTGGCGACGTCGGGGAACAAATACAGGGCAACTGCGCAGGGCCCTGACTTATAGGTCCAGGTTTCGCCCGGCCCGGCAGCGACCTGCGTTGTGGGCGCCCCCAGCAGGTCGCGTGCCGCATCGGCGGTCAGGCCATCGATCACGATCGGTGGCGGCGGCTCGACCTTGCGCACCACCGGGTGTGGCGCCGGTGCGGGCGGGGGCGGGGGCGGCAGGTGCGCCTCGGTCGCGGACGTGTCCGCGGGAGGCGCGCTGAACCACTGGCCGCTCCCGGCGCATCCCGCGAGGCCCAATAGGCTTCCAAGTGTCAACGCGCGTGCCGCACCGAACCGCACTGTCTGCTGCCCCTTGTGTCTGACCGACGAGCGGATCGCCGCCCTGTATATCGAAAAGTCCCGGCCCGTCACAGGCTGTGACAAAGCGGCGACACCGATTGCCCGACAAAAATCGCTCACGTAATCCGGAGATGACGTCGGCGGATCGATCCTAACGTAACGATTCGCGGCGCCCTTTGGGATACCCGTCATGCCCACGGTGTTTGGGTAACATGGCGGTACGGCGAACCACCCGCGCCCGCAGGTGCGGCACAACAGCACAGGAGGCATAAATGGCAGCTGAGCGACCAATTTTGATCGTGGATGACGACGTCGATTTTCGCCAGATGTTGAAAACCCACCTGGAATTGGACGGCCAGTTCGCAGCCACCGCCGTCGCCACACTGGTGGATGCCGCGGTGGAATTGAATTCGCGCGACTCCAGGTTCGATGCGGTGATTCTCGACGTTCAGCTGCCCGATGGCAATGGCCCTGACTTCTGCGCCAGGTTGCGGGAATTGGGCAAGAAGATGCCGATCATCCTGCTGACGGGGTTCGATTCGGAGCGCGACCTGGTGCGCGGCCTTGATGCCGGGGCGAATGACTACATCGTCAAGCCATTCCGAGTGAACGAATTCCAGGCACGGCTGCGCGCGCAACTGCGCACATTCGAGAACAGCGAACACGCGGTGTTTACCATCGGCCCTTATGACTTCCGCCCCTCGACCAAACTGTTGCAAGTACGGACGGATCGCCGTCGCATCCGGTTGACCGAGAAAGAGGCCTCCATCCTGAAATACCTCTATCGCGCCGGCAGTGAAACGGTGGCGCGTCCGGAGCTGCTGAACGAAGTGTGGGGCTACAACGCGACGGTCACGACGCACACCTTGGAGACCCACATCTATCGGCTGCGTCAGAAGATGGAATACGACCCGACGGACGCACGCATTCTGATCACCGAGCGCGGCGGCTACCGTTTGGATCCCAACCCGCGCTTGCCCGGAAGCTTCGTGTTCTGACCGAACCGCGGGTGGCCCGCGATCGGGCGTACTGGAGAGGAGATATGGTCCCCGCGGCGTGACCGCGGGGCCCCCCTCTCACCAGCGGGCGCGCATGCCCGGCTTCCGCATCCTCTGGGAGGAAGCCACCGACTGGCGCCTTGCCGAGCGCGACAAGATGCGGCGGATGCTGAGCCACTGTCCCAAACGAGACGCGTGCGGCCAGGTCGGCCGCCACAAGTGGTTCGGGTATCTGGATGTCGATGACGTCGATGCCCTGCATGCTGAGCTGAGCGCCCGCGGCGCCGACGGCACGGCCCCGCAAGATCGGCCTTATGGCACGCGTGAGATCGTCGGGACCACCATCGATGGCCATCAGTTCGTTTTTGGACAGCAACGTAACTCCGGCGCGTGACCACCTTATACCAGCCGCCCTAGCCACTGACCCGTGCCCGGTCTCTGGTCCCGATGGAGACGATGCGGGCTGGATCGTTGATCAGAAAATCCCGTGCGTCTTTGCTGGCGTTGAGCAGAGCCTCGTAGCTGTCCGAGACGAGACCGCTCAATTAGTTACCGCGTAGATAATCCCAAACGTTTTCCATTGGGTTGAACTCTGGAGCATAGGACGGCAACGGCATCAGCGTGATGTTGTCGGGTACAATCAGTCTGTCACCTGGCTGATGCCAACCAGCGCGGTGGCAGACCAGTAGGGCATGGGCACCGGTTGCTACCTGGGTACTGATCTCGGCCAGGTGCTCGTTCATCGCCGCGGTGTTGACCGCCGGCATGATGATCGCGGCCCCGACGCCTCGGGCTGGGCAGATCGCGCCGAAGAAACGAACGGAGTCATGCCGATTATCGCGTACCATCGGCGGGCGTGAGCCGATCGGCGCCCAATCATACTCGATCGAACCCTTTTGTCCGACTCTGGCTTCATCACCAAACCAGACTTCGATGTCCTTGCCGATTGCCGAAGCTGGCAAAGCTTTCTGGCGCAGGGTGCGGAATTTTTATATGCCTCCTGTGCCGCAATGTCCTTCTTCGGGTGGAAAGGGCGTGGTTGTAACCGGGTCATGTCCAATTGGTGCAGCCACTTGCCGACGGTATGTTCATGCACCTCAACCGAAAAGCGACGCGCGATTTGCTCACGCAGATCAACGCACCGCCAGCGCACGACCTTATCCGTCTCAGGATCAGGACCGTTGACAACCAGGTCCCCCAGCTCCGCCATCTGTGCCTCACTCAGCTTCGGCCTCGGGCCAGCGCTGATCCGAGAGGAAAGCCCAGACAGGCCCTCGGCATTGTACCGATGAACCCAGTCACGCAACGTCTGCCGCTCCATACCGCTCATCTGCGCCGCTTCCGTCCGCGAGTTGCCCTCCAGGATCAGCGCAAGGGCAAGAAGCCGCCGGACAACCCGCCCGTCCTTGTGCTTCGACATCAAACGCCGCAAATCCGCCGCCGAATATGCCAAATTCGTCACTGCGATCGCTCGCGTCATCGCCCCTCCCGTCTCCCAAAGCGACCGCGGCCAGCCAATCACAACTCACCGCGTCGGGGGAATCCCGCACGAGTCAAAAACCGCGGCGGCTGGTATTACACCACCGGCGCACGACGCCCGCGCTGTGGAGAGAGACGCCGCGCCCCGACGCGCCGCTCGCGCGCCTTGCCGGTCAGTGCCACCATCGTCCCAGTGCTGACAGAGGTTGCACCGGGCCACCTGAAAACCTGCCTGAACGGTGATATTTCCTGATGCAAGCCGCGAACTGATGAGAATTCAACGATGAGCCAGGCGTCTCTCAACGAACCGAAGCAGCGCGCTTTCGTGCTTGGTGGCGGCATCGTCGGCGCATGCTGCGCCTTCGCGCTGTTGCGCCGTGGCTACGACGTGACCCTTATCGACAAGGACGCGCCGGGCCATGCGGCGTCATTCGGCAACTCCGCCAGCATTGGCCTGGCCTCGGTGCCACCACTGGGAATGCCTGGCATGCTGCGCGACCTGCCGCGCATGCTGCTCGATCCGATGCACCCGCTCGTGATCCGCTGGCGGCATTTGCCGCAGACCCTGCCGTGGCTGCTGCGCTTTCGTCGCACGCTGGCGCCGGACCGGGTCGAGGCGATCGCCGGCGCGCGCGCTGCGCTGCTGTCGCAAGCGAGCACAGCGTATGATGGGCTGCTGAGCGAGCTGGGGCGGCCGGACCTTATCCGCCACACCGGTCTGATATTCGCCTACGAATCACGTGACGCATTCGTGGCGTCGCGTGGCGGTATCGCGCTGCGGCGCCGCTACGGCATCGAGGCGCGGGAGCTGGACGGTCCGGCGTTGCGTGAGATGGAACCGGCACTGTCGGAACGTGTCGTGTGCGGCGTGCACTATCCGATCGTGCAGACCGTGATCAATCCGCTGGCGTTGACCGAGGCCATCGCAGACGCGGTGCGTGCCCGGGGCGGGCGCGTGCTGCGCGAAACGGTGCGCGGGTTTGAGACCGGCGCTGCCGGGGGGAGCGGCGAGGTCACGCAAATCGTCACCGATGCCGGCCGCCATGCCAGCGACCTGGTTGTGATTGCGGCGGGTGCCTGGTCGCGCGCGCTGGCCGCGCTGCTGGGCGAAACGGTCATGCTGGTTGCCGAACGTGGCTACCACATCATGATGGACAGCGCGCCGAACATGCCGACCATTCCGGTGGTGTCAGGCGACCGCAGTGTGTCGATCGTCACGCTGAGCACCGGCCTGCGCATGACCACGATGGCCGAGCTGACGACAATCGATGCGCCGCCGGATCACGCGCGCGCTCTGCGCATCTTCCAGGGTGCGGCGGGGCTGATCCGTGGGCTGGAGCTGAACGTCGCTACGAAATGGTTTGGGTCCCGCCCGTCGACGCCGGATTCACTGCCGGTGATCGGTCGCTCGCCGCGTCATCGCAACGTCATCTATGCCTTCGGCCATGGTCATCTTGGTGTGACCTTCGGGGCGGTAACGGGTGCCATCGTCGGCACACTGGCGCGTGACGAGCGACCTAATTTCGATATCACACCGTATCGGCCGGATCGCCAGTTCGATGGATCGCATCTGCTGCCGCGGCCGGCGGCGTGAGAAGGGAGCCTATATATGAGCACATCTCCACGGTATCTGGTGATCGGGGCAGGCAACGGGGGGTGCGCGCAGGCCGCCGAGCTGTCGTTGCGAGGCCGTGACATCGCCCTGTTCGACTATCCGGCATTTGAGTCGCGCCTGGCGCCATTGCGCGCGGCAGGCGGGATCCAGGTGGAAAGCCGCGTGGCGCATTTCACCAACGGCATCGGCACGCATTTCGCGCCGCTGCCGCGGGTCGTAACCGATCTCGCCGGTGCTGCCGCAGCGGACATCATCATCGTCGTGGTACCCGGGCAGCATCATGCGCAGGTGATTGCGGCACTGCTACCGTATCTGCAGCCGGGGCAGTTGGTGCTGCTCAATCCAGGTGGTGTTGGCGGTGCCTTGGTCTGGGCGGACGCGCTGCGTCGCGCCGGTTCCGAGGGCGTGCTGTTGGCGCAGGCGGCGGACCTGAGTTACGCGGGATTTCGTACGCCTGAGGCAAAGGTTGTTGTCGCCGACAAGAAGAAGCGCGTGGCGTTGGGCGTGTTTCCGCAGCGCGATCATCTGCGTGTGCTGGACCTGCTGGCTGCAGATTTTCCCGAATTGGCACTCGCCGGCAATGTGCTGCAGGCCGGCCTATTGGGCCCCGGAATGCTGGTGCACCCGTTGCCGATGCTAATGAACGCCGTGCGCATCGATCGCGAGGCACCGTTCACCTACGACGCCTATGATATCACGCCGTCGGTGGCCCGCGCGGTGAGTGCGCTCGATCGCGAGCGGATGTGCATCGTTGCGGCGCTCGGTGGCACCGCGCAGCCGATCGAGGCGATCCTGACCGACTATTACGGCGTGACCGGTGACGGATTCTTCGACACGGTCGTGAAGGTGCCGGCCTACAAGGGATCCTCCGCACCGAAAGATTTCACGCATCGCTATATCGCGGAGGAGATCCCGACACAGATCGTGCCGGCGTGTGGCATCGCACGCGTGCTGGGAGTGCACACGCCAATGATGGAAGCAACTGCTGTGCTCGCAGGCGTCGTTGCGGATGAGGACTACCTGGCGACCGGCTGGACGCCGGCCAAACTTGGGATTGATGGGCTCAACGTCGCAACGCTGCATCGGTTCCTGCAGGAAGGAGCCGATTGAGCGTCACAACGATCCCGGCATCATCATGTCAGAAGATAGACTTCCACGAGATTGGCGTGTATGCCATCCATGGTGATCGTGCGGTTCTGCGGCGTCTTGCTGTACATCGCGAAGGGCTGCGCCGCGAACCCTCATCTGGATCACCGTCATCGTATGCCACCCTGAACGTGCCGACGACAGATTGCCCCAGTGACATTTCTATCGGTGATTTACAGTAATTTGCCGCGTAATATCTCTATATGGAAATCGGTCGGCGACGCAGGTTTGGCGGCCCTGCTCGGCAGCCGGACAGAAGAACGGCCACTGAACTACGCTTAACGCCAAAGTGCAGGAGTGGCTCCGCCACGCGAACATCGCCACCACTCGCATCTACGATCATAGCCGCGCGCTGGCCGGAGGACAGCCCGACTTTCAAGGTGACCTGCTGACAAGTCCATCGGAATTCCGACATGCGATTGGACGTGCGGATCAGAAGCCATACGGCAATGAACGGCCGGCGGTTTCCGCCGCCTCTTCGTGGCGGCGCGACAGCGCATCGACGCCGGCCCCAAACGGGTCAAGACCGTCGGCAACCTGCTTCGCCCAGCGTGTCCGGGCCTCGACACCGGCCGACATCCCAGCCTCGCCGGATGCCGCGCGCCGCTCGACAGCGGCAATGAGCTGCCTAATCCGTTCGGCCGCCGTCCAGGCCTCGGTGCTGGCGACCAGATAGTCGCGGCGCGCTTTCTCCATGCGTGCCTGACGCGCCTTCTCCTGCCGCAACCGCTCTTATTCCGCGCGAGCATCCGCTTCGCGCCGTTCTTCATCTGCCCGTTGCCGCAGCGCTACACCAAACGCAACGGGGCCCACCACGACACCGTTCAGTTTGTATTCGAGACGTATCGAGTGGGTATCGCTCCAACGCTTTTGGAGATCCTTGCGCCACCAGACATAGGCCTCGGCGTGAATCGAAAGGCGCCCATTCGGCGTCACGCCATAGAACGGGCAGAATAGCACGCTTGTCATGCAAGCTATTGGAAGGACACCGAAATTCGGCAATATCTTACGGTTTCGTCCCGAGACTTGGGCAGCGTCCCAATTGAACTACAGTCTGGTTGGATCAGTTGCGCCGTCAGCAACATCAATGAGTTGCAGCCACCGTGGCAGCACCAGTTCAATTGTGACAGGCAACCGTCCTGACCATGTTCCGGATTTGTGCCATGAAGCGTCCTATTCTGCCCGTTCTATGGCGTGACCCCCTGCCGTATCTGCTCCTGCAAGGCGACGTCCGATCGATTCGGATCCGGAATCAGCTGGCGCCATGCGAGCTCGTCGGAATCGGCAGAAGCCAATATGCACCCTCCAGAAGATCAACGTGCTTAGACCCAGTGTGACTTGCAGCCTCCGGGCAGGCAACGGCCTCACTCGTTGCGGAAATCCGGTTGGAAAAGCGCGGCGGCCCGACTGCGTTCGGGCCGCCGCACCATCAAGCGAGTCCCGTTGCCGGAGCGGAATGCTCTTGCGACGACCGCTGCGCGAGCCGATTGATCCAGCGGGCGGATAGCGCGCTTACGATGCCGGCAAACGCGCAATATGAGGCGATGGCCCAGCCACCGTTCGGCCCATATTCCTGTATGAGCGCCGTCGCGATGATGGGAGTAAGGCCACTCGCGAAAATGCCTGAGAATTGGTACACGAACGAGATGCCCGTGTAGCGAACCTGCGGCCCGAACAAATCGCAGAACAGTGCCGCCTCAGGGCCATAGACCGACGCGTAGAACAAAGCGACCGGGAGGATAAGTGCCGCCCAGACGAGGATCGCCTGATCTGGATAGGTCATCCAGATCCAGAATGCCGGCAAGGCGGACAAGCCGGTGATCACAGAGCCCCAGCCAAAGACCTTCGTGCGCCCCATGCGGTCGGAAAGATGGCCGAATAACGGTATGAATAGGCACATGATCAAGGCAGAGACAGTTACTCCAAGCAAAACATCCGTTCGTGGAATTTTTATCTGTTGTGTCAGGTAGGCAATGGAATACACGCAGAATATGTTGAAAAATACGCCATCGATATATCGTGCCCCCATTCCTGCCATTATTTCCTTCGGATAGTCCGAAATCATAGACGCGAACGGGATTCTGACCTCGGCCCCCTTTTCTTTGAGCCTGGAAAACTCCGGTGTCTCCAGGATGTTCCGACGAATATAGAGCCCGATCCCAACCAGCACGAGGCTCACCATGAAGGCGAGGCGCCAGCCCCAGGCGAGGAATTGTTCATTCGTCAGGCTGTACGAGAGCAACACGACGACGCCCGAAGCCAGGCACAATCCGATCGAAAGACCGATCTGCGGCAGGCTCGCAAACAGGCCGCGTTTTTCGGGTCGGGCGTATTCATAGGTCATCAGCACCGCGCCGCCCCATTCACCCCCGAGACCAATGCCCTGCAAGATGCGCAGGCACATCAGCGAAATGGGCGCCCAAACACCGATCTGCCGATACGTGGGAACTAGACCGATGAAGAACGTTGCGACGCCCATGATCATCAAGGTCAGGATAAGCATGCTCTTGCGGCCGATCCGGTCGCCAAAATGGCCGAAGATGACGCCGCCCAGCGGGCGCGTCACAAATCCGACCGCGAACGTCGTGTAGGCAAGCATCGTGGATATGACTGGATCCCCGACCGGGAAATATAGCTTGTTGAAGACGATTCCCGCGACGACTCCATAGAGAAAAAAGTCATACCACTCTACGGTCGCGCCGATCAGCGAAGCGAATACAAGGCGTTTGATCGGTTCTGTCACGAATTCTTCGCGATAATGGATCATGCCTGTGCCCACCATGAAAGTCAG
>DATHNE010000067.1:0-17019 GCA_035486355.1 Acetobacteraceae bacterium | reverse complement strand
ACGCGCAATATCACGGACTTTGCCAACACCGGCGTTGACGTGGTGAACCCCTGGGCGGCATAGGGCGCCTCCTTTCATCCCGGGAACACCAATGCCTCGTCGCAAACCGCGCGGCCGTCCGCTCGACGGCTGGCTGATCATCGACAAGCCGCCGGGGCTGACCAGCACCGATGTGGTCAACCGTGTGCGCCGCGCCTTCGACGCGCAGAAAGCGGGGCACGGCGGCACGCTGGACCCACTGGCCACCGGTGTGCTGCCGATCGCGTTCGGCGCGGCGACCAAGACGGTGCCGTACGTGATGGACGGGACGAAGCTGTACCGTTTCACGCTGTGCTTCGGTGAAGCGCGCGACACCGACGATGCCGATGGCCAGGTCACCGCCGTGACCGACGTACGCCCGACCGACGCGGAGATTGCCGCCGCCCTGCCGGCTTTCCGCGGCGAGATCCAGCAGGTGCCTCCGGCCTACTCAGCCGTGAAGGTCGCGGGCGAACGGGCCTATGACATGGCGCGGGAGGGCCGCGCGCCGGCATTGGAACCGCGCCTGGCCCGGGTCGACCGGTTCGAGCTGGTCGAACGTCCCGATGCCGACCATGCCGTGTTCGAGGTCGCCTCGGGCAAGGGGGTTTACATGCGCAGCCTGGCGCGCGACCTCGCGCGGGCTTGCGGCACGCTGGGGCACGTCGCCGCCCTGCGCCGGCTGCGGGTCGGCCCGTTTACCGAGGCCGAGGCAATAACGCTGGACAAATTGCGCGCGGCGGACGATACCGCGCCCGCTTCCCCGGACCTGCTGCGTCCGGTCGCGACCGCGCTGGCCGACATCCCGGCGCTGGCCCTGACCGAAACAGAGGTAGGCGGCTTGCGGCACGGCCAGGCGATCAGCCTGGTGGCGCTGATGGGCCGCATTCCAGCGGCGGCTGACCCGAATGGCGGGTTGGCGCGCGCGATGGCGGGAAGCCGCGTGATTGGGCTGTGCCGGCTGGAGGATGGCTGGCTGAAACCCGAAAGACTGCTCTAGCAGCCGCGTCACGCGCCACATCCAACGCAGGAGAACATGCGATGTCGATTACAGCGGAGCGCCGTACGGCGCTCATTGGCGAGTACGCCACGGGCAAGGACGATACTGGCAGCCCGGAAGTTCAGGTCGCGTTGCTCTCCGAGCGGATTGGCAATCTGACCGAGCACCTCAAGACCCACGCCAAGGACTTCCACTCGCGGCGTGGCCTGCTGATGCTGGTGGGGCGCCGTCGCCGGCTGCTTGACTATCTGAAGGGCAAGAACGCGGCCCGTTATGAGGCGCTGATCGGCCGGCTGAACTTGCGCCGATAGGACCAAACCCCCAGTTACCCTCGGTCAGATGACCGATCATGGGGGACTGACGACCGACGTCCCGCGCCATGGGGGTGCGGGATAACACCGGGGCCAAGGGCCCCGTACGCCGCAGCAAGCGGCGGACCGAACGACCGCCGATCCGCGATCTCCTGGATGTGGGACTGCGACGGCGTTTCCGGCCACATGGCGCGCGGCTGCGGCAGCCAGATTATTCCGCAGCCTGCGCCTTCCATGCGACCCGAGACGCCGTGTCCCGCCCGCAGGCGAACGGATCGTCCGGCCCAACGTCCGCCGAATGCCGCGCATCCGGAAGGACAGAGACTGAATGTTCAATTATTTCCGCAAGGAGCTCGACTGGGGTGGCCGCAAGCTGATCCTGGAAACCGGCAAGATCGCGCGCCAAGCCGACGGCGCCGTGCTGGCGCGCTACGGCGATACGATCGTGCTGTGCACCGCGGTTGGCGTGCGCACGACCAAGCCGGGCCAGGATTTCTTCCCGCTGACGGTGAACTACCAGGAGAAAGCGTTTGCCGCCGGCAAGATCCCGGGCGGGTTCTTCAAGCGGGAGGGCCGGCCCAGTGAGGCTGAGACCCTGAAAAGCCGGCTGATCGACCGGCCGATCCGCCCGTTGTTCCCGGAAGGGTTCCGCAACGAGGTGCAGGTCGTCGCCACCGTGCTGAGCCACGACATGGAGAACGATCCCGATATTGTTGCGTTGATCGGCTGCTCGGCGGCGCTGACGCTGTCCGGCATCCCCTTCATGGGGCCCGTGGCGGCGGCGCGCGTCGGCTACGTCGATGGCCAGTACGTGCTGAACCCGACCCTGGGACAGCTGGCTGACAGCAAGCTGGACCTGGTGGTGGCCGGCACCGCCGACGGTGTGCTGATGGTGGAGTCCGAGGCGAAGGAGCTGACCGAGGAGGTCATGCTGGGCGCCGTGACGTTCGGGCACAGCGCGTTCCAGCCGGTGATCCAGGCGATCATCGAACTGGCGGAGCGGGCGGCGAAGGAGCCGTGGGCGCTGCCGGAGCCGAGCGAGGAAGAGAAGGCGCTGAAGGCGCGGGTCGACGTGCTGGGCCGGGCGGGCCTCGCCGAGGCCTATCGCGAGCCGGACAAGGGTGCGCGGCATGACAGGGTGGGCGCGGTGCGCAAGCTGGTGTTCGACACGCTGGCGGCCGAGCAGTTGAACGTCGAGAAGGCGAAGGGCGTGTTCCACGACCTCGAAGCCGACATCGTGCGCAACGCGATCCTGGACACCGGGCTGCGCATCGACGGGCGCGACACCAAGACCGTGCGGCCGATCATCGCCGAGGTTGGCGTGCTGCCGCGCGCGCATGGCTCGGCACTGTTCACCCGCGGCGAGACGCAGGCGCTGTGCGTTGCCACGCTAGGCACCGGACAGGACGAGCAGATTATCGACGCGCTGGAGGGCGAGTACCGTTCGCACTTCATGCTGCACTACAACTTCCCGCCGTACTCGGTGGGTGAGGCGGGGCGCATGGGCTCGCCCGGCCGGCGCGAGATCGGTCATGGCAAGCTGGCCTGGCGCGCGATCCGTCCGATGCTGCCGGAGAAGGACAAGTTCCCCTACACGCTGCGGATCGTCTCCGAGATCACCGAAAGCAACGGGTCGTCGTCGATGGCCACGGTGTGCGGGTCATCGCTGTCGCTGATGGATGCCGGTGTGCCGCTGACGCGGCCGGTGGCGGGCATCGCGATGGGCCTGATCAAGGAGGACAAGGGCTTCGCCGTGCTGTCCGACATCCTGGGTGATGAGGATCACCTGGGCGACATGGACTTCAAGGTGGCGGGCACCGAGCAGGGTGTCACGGCGCTGCAGATGGACATCAAGATCACGTCCATCACGCCGGAGATCATGCAGATCGCGCTGGGGCAGGCGAAGGATGGGCGGATGCACATCCTGGGCGAGATGGCCAAGGCGCTGACCGGCGCACGCGGCGATGTCGCGGCCACGGCGCCGCGCATCACCGTGATCAACGTGCCGAAGGAGAAGATCCGCGAAGTGATCGGCACCGGCGGCAAGGTGATCCGCGAGATCGTCGAGCAGACCAAGTGCAAGATCGACATCGACGACGACGGAACGATCAAGATCGCAGCAACCGACATCGCGCAGGCGCAGCAGGCGATCGACTGGATCCGCGGGATTGTCGCGGAGCCGGAGATCGGCGTGATCTATAATGGCAAGGTGGTGAAGACGGCCGATTTCGGCGCGTTCGTGAACTTCCTCGGCTCCAAGGACGGGCTCGTGCATATCAGCGAGCTCCAGCAGGGCCGGGTGGGGAAGACCACCGACGTGGTCAACATGGGCGACACCGTGAAGGTGAAGGTCATCGGCTTCGACGAGCGCGGCAAGGTTAAACTGTCGATGCGGGTGGTCGACCAGGCCACCGGCGAGGATATCAGCGAGAAGGTTGGGCCGAAGCCAGGGCGTGACCGTGATCATAACGATCGTGACCGGGGCGACCGTGACCGGGGCGACCGCGGTGGCCGGGGCGATCGGGATCGGGGCGAGCCGCGCGAGCCGCAGCCGGAACAGGCGGCGGAGTGATCCGCCCGCCTCGCTTTTCCGTCCGCTTCTTGGCATAGTCCGGCGGTACGCGCATCCGGCGCGGGCCAGATGACGTAGACTGGACGGGGGCGAAGGGGCCAGGGCACTCGAAAACGGGGCTTTGGCCGTACGTCTTGTTAGAGGGACGGGGCCATGAAGGCGATCAATACGATCCGCATGGGTGGGATCGACATCCTTCCGCTGGTCGAAGGCGGCAAGGGTGTTTCGATCTCGAACGGGATCTCGTCCGGCAACTGGGCGGCGGCCGGAGGCATCGGCACGTTCAGCGCGGTGAACGCCGACAGCTTCGATTCGTTTGGTGAGCGGATCAAACAGATCTATTACGGCCGCACACGTACCGCGCGGCACGAGGAGCTGGTTGCCTACGCCATCAAGGGGGCGCTGACGCAGGCGCGTCGCGCTTATGAGCTGGCCAGCGGCAAGGGACGGATCCACGCCAACATACTCTGGGAGATGGGGGCCGCCGAGCGGATCATCACCGAGGTGCTGGAACAGGCGAAGGGTCTGATCCACGGCATCACCTGTGGCGCCGGCATGCCCTACAGACTGTCGGAGATCGCGACGCGGTTCGGCGTCTACTACTACCCGATCATCTCCTCGGCCCGTGCGTTCAATGCGCTTTGGCGGCGCGCCTACAGCAAGGCGGCCGAGCTATTGGGTGGCGTGGTGTACGAGGATCCGTGGCTCGCGGGTGGGCACAATGGCCTATCCAACGGCGAGGATCCCACGCGGCCGGAGGATCCGTATCCCCGTGTGCTGGCGCTGCGCCAGGTGATGCGCGGGTTCGGCCTGGGGGAAACGCCGATCATCATGGCCGGCGGCGTTTGGTGGCTGGAGGAATGGCAGGACTGGATCGACAATCCGGAGCTGGGGCCGATCGCCTTTCAGTTCGGCACGCGCCCGCTGCTGACCAAGGAAAGCCCGATTGGCGATGCGTGGAAGAAGCGGCTGCTGACGCTGAAGGAGGGCGATGTCTTCCTCAACCACTTCAGCCCGACCGGGTTCTATTCGTCAGCGGTGCACAACGGGTTCATCCAGGAGCTGCGGGAACGGAGCGAACGACAGATCGCGTTCACCCCGGAGCCGGTCGGGGAGCACGTCGCGGAATATGGCGTGGGTCCGCGCAAGCGTGTCGTCTACGTAACACCGGCCGATCTGGAACGCGCGCGCAGTTGGGAGTCGCAAGGCTTCATCGAGGCGATGCGCACACCAGACTCGACCTTGATCTTCGTCACACCCGAGCATGCGAAGGGGATCGTGGCCGATCAGATCGCCTGCATGGGCTGCTTGAGCACGTGCCGGTTTTCGAACTGGAGCCAGAACGAAGCCGAGCATTCCACGGGGAAAAAGGCAGATCCGCGGAGTTTCTGCATCCAGAAGACGCTGCAGGACATTGCACATGAGAGCGACGAGCCGGGCGCGGTGGAACGCAATCTGATGTTCAGCGGTCACAATGCGTACCGATTTGCATCGGATCCGTTCTATTCGAACGGCTTCATACCGACCGTGAAGCAGTTGATGGAACGCATCCTGACAGGGCGCTGAACTGGCGTCGCAGACCATCGACGCCGATGGACTTCATGCATGTCAGCGCCGCGGAGGTGCGTGCCGCGCAGACACTGACCAGCGCCACGCTGCTGTCTTTCGTTCTGGTCGGCTTGGTTCCCAGGGTGCGCGCCCACGCCGGCCGCATCCGCATGGCGATCACGATCGCCTATCTCGTCGCCGTCGTGGCGTTCATGATCTATCTGCTGGTCCGCTGATCGCCGACAACTTGCGTGGTCTGGGCGGAGACATCGCGCGTCACCCTTGCAATGCGGCTTCCGGACACGCCGGGGCGCGATTGATCCGACGCGGACCGGTCATGCGACGCGTGCGCGCGAGTGCGCTACGCTGTTCCGCCCCACCGCGTATCATGACAGGCATGTGACGCCGGGCATGCAACGGCTGAGGCAACGTCCGCATGGAATACGACCGGCATTTCAAGTTCCTGTTCTGCACCCCGGCGCTGTCGGCCGGCACGTTGGAAGGAGCGCGGCTGCAGGCGATTGCAACATCGGTGGAGAAACTCGGGTTTGAGGTGCTGCGGGCGCGCCGGACCGAGGAGGCCGAGTTGGCCATTCGCGCCGATGCGGCAATCGGCTGCATGGTGATCGAGTGGGGCAAGCGCGGCGTGCAAGGCAAGAGCGCGGCGCTGATCTCCCTGGTGCGGGCACGCGGGCTGGAGATGCCGGTCTTCGTGCTGGTGCGGCGTCAGCGTCTGGAGGAAGTGGCGGTCGAGGTGATGAACCAGGTGACCGGCTATGTGTTCCTGGCCGAAGAAACCCCCGATTTCATCGCCCGCAATCTGGTGAGCCACCTGCGGCATTACGCCGCCTCGCTGAAGACGCCGTTCTTCGGACGGCTGGTGGACTATGCCGAGGAGGGCAACCAGCTTTGGACCTGCCCGGGACATAACGGCGGGGCGTTCTACGCACGCAGCCCGATCGGGCAGATCTTCGTGGCCCATTTCGGCGAGGCGGTGTTTCACGCCGACCTTGACAACTCGATCCTCGAACTCGGCGACCTGCTGACGAACGAAGGGCCCGCGCTGGAGGCGCAGAAGGAAGCGGCACGGATTTTTGGGGCTGAAAAGACCTATTTCGTGCTCAACGGGACCTCATCGTCGAACAAGATCGTGCTGTCCGCGCTGATCGCACAGGGCGACCTGGTGTTGTTCGATCGTAACAACCACAAGGCGGCGCATCATGGCGCATTCTTCATGGGTGGGGCCATTCCGATTTTTCTGCCAACTCAGCGCAATTGCCACGGACTGATTGGACCGATCGACTTCGACGCGCTCGACGAGGCGCGTATCCGCGCGGCGATCCGCGACAATCCGCTAGTGAGCGATCCAGAGGCGTGGCGGCGGGAGCGGCCATTCCGCGCCGCGGTGATCGAACAGTGTACCTATGACGGAACGATCTACGATGTGGGCATGGTGCTGCAGAAAATCGGGCATCTGTGTGACTACATCCTGTTCGATGAGGCGTGGGCCGGGTTCCTGAAATTCCATCCGCTGTTCGCGGGCCACTTCGCGATGAGCCTGACGGAGCTGGATGCGCGCGCACCAGGTATCATCGCCACGCAGTCGACGCACAAGCAACTCGCCAGCTTCTCGCAGGCCTCGCAGATCCATGTGAAGGATCGCCATATCAAAGAGCAGACCCGTCGTGTGGGGCACCGGCGGTTTAACGAGATGTTTTTGCTGCACACATCCACCTCGCCGTTCTATCCGCTGTTCGCCTCACTCGATGTCGGCGCACAGATGATGAAGGGGAAATCAGGCGAGGTATTGTGGGACGATACGATCCGGCTTGGTATCGAGCTGCGCAAGAAGTTGCGCGCGGTGGCACGGGAGTATGCGGAGAAGCCGGGCGATCCGGTGCACAACTGGTTTTTTGACCCGTTCGTGCCGGATATGGTGATGCTCCATGACGCGGATGAGCCGGCGCGGGTGACGCGGTGGGAGGACGTGCCGACCGATCGTCTCGCCAACGATCCGGCCATGTGGGAGCTGACGCCAGGCGCCGCCTGGCACGGGTTCAGGCATCTTGCGCCGGGCTATACGATGACCGATCCGAACAAGCTGACGCTGCTAACGCCGGGGTTCGACCGGGCGTCCGGCGCCTATGCCGCGCACGGAGTTCCCGCGCCGATTGTTGCCGAGTTCCTGCGCGACAATTGGATTGTTTGTGAAAAGAACGACCTGAACAGTCTACTGTTCCTGCTGACGCCAGGGGTCGAGGCGAGCAAAGCGGGCACGCTGTTGAGCGCGCTGGTGCGGTTCAAGGAGTTGCATCAGGCGAACGCACCGCTCGGCGACGTGCTGACCGAATTCGTCGCCCGGCGCCCGGCGCGCTATGGCGGGATGCGGCTGCGTGACCTGTGCGACGAGATGCATGCATTCTTCCGCGAGCACGACACCAGCGCGCTGCAGCGCCGGCAGTTCCGGCCCGAACATCTGCCAGAGATGGTGATGCCGCCGCGCGAGGCGGTGCAGCTCATGGTACGCAACGAGGTCGATTTCCTGCCGATCGATCACATCGCCGGACGGGTCGCGGCGAACCTGATGCTGGTCTATCCGCCAGGCATTGCAACCGTGGTGCCGGGCGAACGGCTCGGCGGGCGAGCGCAGCCGATGATTGATTACCTGATGGTGTTCGAGCGCGCGGCCAATCGGTTTCCCGGCTTCGAGAGCGAGGTGCAGGGGGTGTATCGGCGGACCGAGGCGGATGGGTCGATCAGGTTGTACACGTTTGTGGTGAAGGAGTAGCGCGGTTGCGATGGCCGGCGCGGGCGGATACGGCAGGCCGCGCGGGGTCGGACGGGAGGGCGTTGCTTCTGTTGCGTTATAGCAGTGGCAATTCGGCGCCGTTTGAGGGGCGGCGGAAGGCGCTGCACTTTTCCCTATGTTCGGCCTGTGGCTCACGATTTTGCGTGGATGCGGGTAGGCGTGCTTCACTTTCGAGACAATACGCCGTCTCGTCACGCCCGCCGGCGGGACCAAACAAATCCAAGGAGACGTCCCATGCTGGCCTGGTTTTCCGATCTGAACCCGCGCGAGCGGCGCACCATGACCGCGTGCTTCGGCGGCTGGTCGCTTGACGCACTTGATGTGCAGGTCTTCAGCTTTGTCATTCCGTCCCTGCTGGCGCTGTGGAAAATCACCGCTGGACAGGCGGGCGAACTGGCGACTGTCACGCTGTTGATCTCGGCGTTCGGCGGCTGGCTTGCTGGCGCGGCGTGCGACCGGTTTGGCCGCGTTCGCGTGCTGCAGGTCACCATCGTCTGGTACGCATTCTTTACCTTCCTGTGCGGTTTCGCACAGAATTTCGACCAGCTCTTCTTGTTCCGCGCCCTGCAGGGCCTGGGCTTTGGCGGCGAGTGGGCGGCTGGCGCCGTGCTGATGGGGGAGGTCATCCGCGACAAGTATCGCGGCCGTGCCGTGGGCATCGTGCAGACTGGCTGGTCGATCGGCTGGGGCACCGCGGCGCTGCTCTACACCATCCTGATCGCTACGTTGCCCGAGGCGCTGGCCTGGCGTGCCCTGTTCTGGATTGGCATCCTTCCAGCCGGCTTGGTGTTCTGGATCCGCCGCTTCGTCGAGGAACCGGTGCTGAGCCAGCGCCGCGCGGCACCAACCAGCATCTGGCACATCTTCTCGGCGCTCAAGCCGCCTTATCTCAGCACCACCTGGCGGGTGGCGATGATGGTGACGGGCGCACAGGGGGGCAGCTACGCGCTGACGATCTGGCTGCCGACTTATCTGAAGACCGTACGGCATATCTCGTCGGTGGGCACCGGTGCCTATCTGATGGTGCTGATCCTGGGGGCCTTTTTCGGCTTCGTCTCGGGCGCGTATCTGGCGGATGCGATCGGCCGCAAGGGCACCTTCATCTTCTCGGCCATTGGTTCGGTGCTGTTGACGATCGCCTATCTGTTTGCGCCGATCAACAACGACTGGATTCTGCTGGTGGGCTTCCTGCTCGGTTACATATCGCTGGTGATGTTCTCGCCGATGGGGTCCTTCATGACCGAGCTGTATCCCACCGCCGTGCGTGGGGTGGGACAGGGGTTCTGCTACAACGTCGGGCGCGGCATTGGCGCGCTGTTCCCCGCCGCGGTTGGCTTCCTGGCGGGACGACTGGGCCTCGGCCTGGCGATCGGCGTGTTCAGCCTGGGCGCCTACGGCGTGATGATCGTTGCGTTGCTGCTGCTGCCGGAAACGCGCGGCCGGTCGCTTGCCAGTCTGGAGGAACAGGGGGCGACGTAACCCCCCATCCCTCAGGTTACGCGAAGCGTCGTGCGACTTCGGTCTCGGCGGGCGGACCCGCCGCGGCCGGACGCCTGGCGTGCAGGCCGGCGAATTTGCGCCAGGCGATCACGCCGACATCGGTCTTCGACAGCCGCTCCGGCCCCGGCACCAATGCCTCGACCAGCACCTTGTCCTGGTCGGAGAACAGCCGGTCGTGCGCCCAGCCGCGCCACAGGTGGTAGTGCACGCGGTCATAGATTTCCCGCCACTTCCCCAGCCGGCGGAAGTTGTTGATGTTGAAGCAGCGCGTCGTGTTGGCATCGACCGGCACGGCCCACTGGATCAGGCAGTATTCGCCGCTCATGCGCCCGACGATGGTCAGGCCGGGCAGCCACATCTCCGACTGGTGCTTGATGCCGTAGACCTTGCAGGCCCGCGAGTTGGCGAAGCCGGCAACATTGCCGCGGCCACTGGGCTTCATGACCCGCCACCACTCGTTGTTCGGAAAGCGGCCGAGCCCGGGATAATCCGCCTTCGTCATGCCGCCGGAGCGCTTGAACGCCATGCCCTTGTTGTCGTCCAGCGGCACTGGATCGATCGTCAGCGCGAACGGCAGCACGGGCTGCAACATCAGCTCCGGCGAGCTGCGATGGACGTATTGCGCGTGATGGTCTTGCGGCCAGTTGTCAACCAGCCAGCGCCAGTTGCATTTGTAATCGGTATATACTGGAATCGAGAAGAACTTGTCCTGATCGGCGATGTAAGTCGGGATTGTTTCGTGCAACGGCAGCGGTTCCATCTCGCCCGGCCACAGCCAGATCATGCCGGCGAGCTCCTGCACCGGATAGGTACGCACCGCGACCTTGCGCGTCATGGGTGAGTCCGGCCCTTCCATCAGCGCGGCAACGAGCTGTCCGGAGACGCCGTCGAACGTCCAGCCGTGATAGGGACAGCTAATCGTCCCGGTCCCGGCATATTCGCAGGCACCGACCGAAAGCTTCACACCGCGATGCGGGCAACGGTCTTCCAGCGCGAACAGCTTCCCCGCATCACGGAACAGCACGATGTCGTGCCCGCACAGACGCACCGCGCGCGGCTTCTTCTTCACTTCGCGCGACAGGATGGTTGGGTACCAGTAGTTCGCAAATCCGAGCTGTGGGATGCCGAAACGGCGATAGGGCAGCTCGGCGGGATCGTCATCGGGATCGATGTCGGCCATGGCGATGGTCCTTATGGGGCGTTCAGGTTCTCGCGCAGCGTGCGTCCTTGATACTCGGTGCGAAACAGGCCGCGCCGCTGGAGTTCCGGCACAACGAGGCGGGTGAATTCCTCGAACATGCCGGGGAAGACGGTGGGCCACAGGATGAAGCCGTCGCAGACATGGCTGGTGAACCAGTCCTCGAAATGATCGGCCACCATCGAAGGCGTACCGGTGATCAGCTTGCGTGGCTTGCTGGCAGCCTCAGCGAAGCTCACACCCTCGGCCTGCGCCACCTGCAGCACACGGTCGTGCGAGCCCTGGATGCCCTGATTGCCCTGCGCCGCGCGCACCGCATCATCGGTGCGATGGGCGCTGAGATCGACACCCAGCAGGTGCGAGTTCTGAGCCAACACCAGTTCAGGATCGATCAGTGAGTCGAGGTACGCAGCTTTCTCCTGCGCGATCAATGCGGTCTCTCCCAGACATACCGCGAAGGACGGCAGCACACGACAGTCATGTGGCGGCCGGCCATGGGCTCCCACGCGCTGCTTGATGTCATCGTGGAATTCGCGGCAATCCTCCTTGGTGTGCGGCGTGCAGAAGATCATCTCCGCCCAGCGTGCGGCGAAATCGCGTCCACGCGGTGAGGCGCCCGCCTGCAGGAACACCGGGCGCACTTGCGGCGAGCGCGGCATCGCCAGTGGCCCGCGGGTGCGCACGTATTTGCCGGCGTAGTTGGCGTAGCGCACTTTCGATGCGTCCACGAACAGGCCACGTTCGCGCTCCATCACCAGCGCGTCCGCGTCCCAGCAATCCCACAGCGCGCAGCAGGCCTCCAGCACCTCGTCACCGCGTTCGTAGCGCAGCTCCTTGGGTGGTATCTCGTCCAGGCCAAAATTGCGCGCCTCGAGATTCATCGCCGAGGTCACCACGTTCCACGCCACGCGCCCCTTGGTCAGCAGGTCGAGTGAGGCCAGGGTGCGCGCGAGGTAATACGGCGTCTGGAAGGTGGTGGAAAGCGTCGCGCCGAGGCCAAGATGTTTGGTAACGCGCGCCATCAGCGGCAAGACGACCAGAGGATCGAGGTAACTGATCTGGCCGCCCTTCTCCAGGAACGTCCGGAAATGGTTGCCGTGCAGATCGGGGATACCGAAGGTGTCGGCAAAGAACCCGCAATCGAAATATCCAGCCTCCAGCACGCGCGCGAGATGCTCGTACCGCTCGGGCTCGAAGAGGTCGTCCAGATTGGCCGCGGGATGCCGCCAGGCGCCGACATGGTTCGCGGTAGGTCCGGTCTTCAGATAGGCAACCAAGTGCATGCGGCGCGTGGTGGGCATGATCGCTCCTCAGAACGCCAGCAGGTTGTCGCGGAACAGCGCGTGGGGATATGCCGTGCGCACCACACCGCGTCGCTTCAACGCGGGCACCAGACCATCCGTGATCTCCGACACGGCTTTGCGGGTCAGCGGATCCTGAATGAGGATCCCATCCCCACCGATCTCCTCCATCGCCGCCTGCATATCCGAGGCGATACTGTCTGGCGTGCCGACGAAGTCGATACCGCCACCCGTGGGTTCCTCCAGCATCTCTCGCAGCGTCTTGCCGCCGCCCGCCACGTAAGCCTCGAACGAGGTGCGCGAGGCGTTGATCTTCAGCTCCGGCGGCGGTGCATCCAGATCGAGCTTGGAACAATCCATGCCGCTGAGGTACGACATGCCGGCCAGCTTCACCTCGACCGACTCCTTTAGCGCAGCCGCCACGCGATCGTGCTTGTCCAATGCCTCCTGCATCGTTTCGCCTATGGTGACGGAGGTGCAGAACAACACCTTGCAGTCCATGGGCGTGCGGCCATGCGGAACCATGCGGCGTGAGATATCAGCGCGGTTCTGCTTCGCCGCCGCCACACCGCGCACCTTGGCGATGATCAGCTCGGCGTGCTTGGCAGCGAAGTCACGCCCGGCGGGGGAGCCACCGGCCTGGCAGATGACGGGGCGGCCCTGCGGCCCGGGCGCGGTGTTGAGCGGGCCGCGGCATTTGTAGAATTGGCCTTCGAAATGAATCGGCTGCACCTTGGTGTGATCGGTGAGCACGCCGGAGACCGGGTCTGCGACGATCGCGCCCGGTTCCCATGAGTCCCACAGCGCGTTGACCACTTGCATCCATTCATCGGCCATCACGTAGCGGTGGTCGTGCTCGTAGTGGCGATCCAAGCCGAAATTCTGCGCCGAGCGATCGTTGTGCGCGGTGACGACGTTGAGGCCGAGGCGGCCATGCGTAAGGTGGTCCAGCGTCGCGCTGAGGCGTGCGGCGAGATAGGGCGGATAGAAGCTTGTGGTGACCGTGGGGATGATGCCGAGATGCTTCGTCACGTAGCCGATCAGCGGCACCAGCGGCATCGGGTCGTGCTTGGGCGTGGAGTAGCCAGTGCGCAGGTAATACTCGGCCGAGCCCTGATAGGCGTCGGCGATATAGGACCCGTCCTCGATGATCAGGCAGTCGAAATGCGCGCGCTCCAGGGCGCGGGCGAGGTCCATGTAGATGTCGGGTTCCATGAAGTCGGTGCCGATGGCCCCGCTCCAAGGCTGGTTCCATTGATGCGGGGAGTAACCCCGGCCGACGAACCATCCGAGATGAAACATGCTGCCCCCGGGTCGCGTAGGCGTGGGATTGGTCCACGGCGCGCGGCGGGAGTCCAGCAAGTCGCGTGCCAGCGCTGACCGTTCCCGTCGTCATGCCGGGTGTAGGCCCGTATCCACGACGTTGCATGCGGCACGAAGAAGCCGCGGATGCCATGGCCAAGCCACGCCATGAGGACCGGGGGCTACACCACGCGGTGCAGCAACGGCTCCCCTGCCACCAGCCGCCGGCAGTTTTCCGCGGCAAGGCTGAAACTTCGGTCGAATGTGCCCGTGGTGAGCCAGGCAATGTGCGGCGTCAGGACCACGTTGGGCAGACCCAACAATGGCGCGCTGGGATCTACCGGTTCCTGTGCAAAGACATCCAGCCCCGCCCCCGCCAGCTTGCCCGCGCGCAAAGCCGCCGCGAGCGCCACCGGATCGACCAATCCCCCGCGCGCGGTGTTGATCAGGATCGCCCCCGGCTTCATGCGCGCCAGCGCAGCCGTATCGATGAGGCTTGCCGTCTCCCGGGTCAGCGGCAGGTGCAGACTGACCACATCGGCTTCGGCCAGCAGCGCCTCCAATGGGCGGCGCGTTCCCACCGCGTCGGGGACGTCCCGCCGCGCGGCGTAGATCACCGTGCAGCCGACGGCGACCAGCACCGGCGCCAGCAGGCGGGGGATCGCGCCATAACCCACCAGCCCGACCATGCGGCCACCCAGCTCGCCAATACCATCCTGCAAACCCGGATCCAGCCACACGCCACCGCGCAACCCGGCATCGAAGCGCGGCACGCGGCGCAGCGTGGCCAGCATCAGCGCCAAGGTCAGCTCCGCGACCGCACGCGCGTTGGTGCCTGGCAGGTTGCACACGGGAATGCCCCGCGCCTTCGCCGCGTCGAGGTCGATTGTGTTCACACCCACACCGATCTTCTGGATCAGCTTCAGGCGCGGTGCAGCGGCGATCATCTCGGCGGTGCAGCGTTTCAGCACGTGCCACAGCACCTCGGTATCCAGCAGCAAGCGCATCAACAGCACATCGTCATCTTCGGGGCAGGAGGTGATGCACAGATCGGGTACCGCCGCCAGGCGCGCTGTCAGATCCGGCCCTGGTGTGTAATGGAATAGGACGTTCACTGGCGTGCGCCTAGGCAAAGAAATCTTGCGCCGCAGATAAACACAGATGCAGCCAACGCGCGTCAGCGCCTTTGCTTTTGCGGCTGCCACTGGAGGGCTTCATCGCGCGCAGCGGAGGCAGGCTCATCCGTGTGTACCTGTGTTCATCCGTGGCTCTATGATCTGCTTGCTAGCGCGATCGCCCCAGAACTGCGCCGCCGGCAAACCGCGCCCGCACCGCAAGCGCTTCCTCGATACGCAAGGCCTCGTTCCACTTCGCCATGCGCTCGCTGCGCGCGAAGCTGCCGACCTTCAATTGCCCGACACCCCAGCCGATCGCGAGATGAACGATCGTGGTGTCCTCGGTCTCGCCCGAGCGAGCCGAGACGATGCCGGCGTATCCGACATCCTTGGCCACCTGCCAGGCCGCGTAGGTCTCGGTCAGCGTGCCGCGTTGGTTCGGTTTGATCAGAACGGTATTGGCCGCGCCCGCCTGCGCCGCCGCCCGCACGCGCGCGGCGTCGGTGACCAGGTAGTCGTCGCCAACGATCTGCACGCGCGTGCCGACGTGCTTCGTGAATGCGGCAAATCCGCTGTCGTCGTCTTCCGCCAGCGGATCCTCGATCGAGGCGATCGGGAAACGATCCAGCCACCCGACCAGCAGCCGGATCATGCCCTCGCTGTCGAGTTCCTTGTCCTCCAGCGCCAGCTTGTACTTGCCGCCACGCCCGAATTCTGACGCCGCGATGTCCAGCGCGATCACCACGTCCTTGCCGGCGGTGAATCCGGCGCGCTCGATCGCACGCACCAAGGTCTCCAGGGCCTGCTCGTTGGTGGCGAATTCCGGCCACCAGCCGCCCTCATCCGCGACACCCGCGAGCCTGCCTGCCTGTTTCATCAGCATACCCGCGGCGCGATAAACTTCGGCCGTACGATCCAGCGCCTCCGCAAAACTGCCAGCCGAGGGGCAGGCGATCATGAAGTCCTGAATGTCGACGCGCCGCCCGGCGTGCGCACCTCCGCCAAAGATCTGGATCTGCGGCAGCGGCAGCGTTACGGAGTTGGCGTCACCCAGATAGCGATACAGCGGTTCACCCGCCGCCGCCGCGGCCGCGTGCGCGGCGGCCATCGAGACCGCCAAAATCGCATTGGCACCCAGGCGCGATTTGTTCGGCGTGCCATCGAGCTCGATCAACACCTGATCCAGTGCGGGTTGATCGGTGGCATCCATGCCCATGACGGCATGGGAAATCGTTGCGTTGACGTTGTGCACCGCCTTGGTCACATCGTAGCCGCCGAACGCCGCACCGCCGTCGCGCAGCTCCAGCGCCTCGTGTGTGCCGGTCGAGGCGCCAGCGGGCGCGATCGCCCGGCCGACCGCGCCGCATTCCAGCAGCACGTCGACCTCCACCGTCGGACGGCCGCGGCTGTCCCACACCCGCCGGCCGTGCACGAAGGCGATGTCGGTGTCGGCGTCGATGTCACTCATGCGGCGAGCTCCCTGGTCCAGGCCTGGCGGACGTCATCAAGATGGTCGGATGGCGCGCGCAGCAACGCCCGCGCCATGCGCCGTACACGATCCTTGTCCGGTTCGGCGGTCACATACTCGACCGGCGATTTGCCATCCACGCGCGCCAGGAACAACCCCGGCAACAGATGCGCGGCGCGGGCTTCCAACGCCGTTGGCGGCTCCCATGTGACGCCGTGTCGGTAAGCGCGCGTCATCGCGTCGAAGCACGCGAGGAAGCCACCGCGCGCTTGCGGCGTCCACAGACATTTCAGCAGCAGATGGTTGAGACAGAACGCCAGATCGAACGCCGGATCACCCCACCACGCGCATTCGGCGTCGAGGAAGACCGGCCCCTCCGGACCGCACAGAATGTTCTTGGGGCTGACATCGCCATGCACCAATGCACGCTTGTTGGCCTGCGTCGTGGCGAGCAGTGCCTCAAGCCGCGGCGCCAGATCCGAATGGGCGCGCGCGGTGGCCAGCAAGTACGGCTCCAGCCGGATCGCATAGAAGATCTCATCGGTGGGGAACTCCCCCGCCACAACCGGATTGGCGGCCGTCGCCGCATGAATGCGTACCAGCCGGTCCGCCACGGCGCCAGCAAAGGCAGGATCGGCGTGGCCGTCGTGCAATTGCGCCTTCCACAGCTCATGGTCCGCCGGGTCGAGGAACCGCATGGCCAGCGCCCCCGAGGCGGTGTCCTGGCCGAGCAGGTCCGGCGCGGCACCTGGCACAGCCTCATTGGCGCGGCGCATCCAGCGCGCCTCATAGAGATTGCGGCGCACCGGCGCCCGCCAATCCGCAGCCACGCGCAGCTTCGCCAGCGCCCGCTTCACGCAGACCGGACCACCCGGCA
>DATHNE010000066.1:0-10617 GCA_035486355.1 Acetobacteraceae bacterium | reverse complement strand
CCCCGTCTCTCCTGCCTGGGTCAACGTCGGCCGCGCTTCCGCACAGGCCGGCACCGCGAAGCGGCAACGCGGACGGAACGCGCATCCGCCATCCAGCCGCGTCAGGTCCGGTGGTTGGCCGTCGACCGGGTCCAACCGCATCTGCCGCGGCCGATCCAGTCGCGGAACGGACCGCAGCAGCGCCATCGTGTAGGGATGCCGCGGATCATGGTAGATCGCGTGCGCGGTACCGCTTTCGACGATGCGCCCCGCATACATCACGTTCACGCGGTTCGCGTAGCGCGCCACCACGCCGAGATTGTGCGTGATGATGATCAGCGCAACGTTGAGCTGCTGCGTCAGGCGTTTCATCAGCTCGAGGATCTGCGCCTGGATGGTGACATCCAGTGCCGTCGTCGGTTCATCGGCGATGATCAGCTGCGGTTCGCAGGCCAGCGCGATCGCAATCATGATGCGCTGGCGCATGCCGCCTGAGAGCTGATGCGGATATTGCTTCAACCGCCGTGTTGGATCAGCGATCCCCACCAGGCCCAACAGCTCCACCGCCCGCCGCTGCGCGCGTGCCTTGTCGTAACCGCGATGTTGCTGCAGCCCTTCGGTCAACTGCCGGCCGATCGTCAGCACCGGGTTAAGTGACGTCATCGGCTCCTGGAACACCATGCCGATATCGCCGCCGCGGATCTCGCGCATCTGTTCTTCACTCAGGCCCATCAGATCACGCCCGGCAAACAGCACCTGGCCTTGCGTGATGCGCCCTGGCGGGTCCGGGATCAGCCGCAGGACCGACATGGCACTGACCGACTTGCCGGAACCGCTTTCGCCGACAATCGCCACCGTCTCGCCCGGATCAACCGTGTAGGAAATGCCGTCAACCGCGCGCACGACTCCCGCGCCGGTTCGAAACTCGGTATGCAGATCGTGGATCGCGAGCAGTGGCTGCAAGTGCCCCCTCGACGTCGTGCTCCCTGGGCGGCCTCTATAGGCGATCGCTGACGCGACTACCACCAATTCGCTGTGGTGCCGTCACCGATCGCGCGTCGGGGGGAGAGGTGTCCGGGACCGTGGTGGGCGCGACAGGGATTGAACCTGTGACCCCCTCCGTGTCAGGGAGGTGCTCTCCCGCTGAGCTACGCGCCCGGTCCTGCGGAGGCGCCGCTTCTACAGCGCTCCCCACGCCGGGGGCAAGGTCCCGGGCCTGGCGCGCGGATGATAGGTGACAGCGGACCTCTCGCTGGGTTCAATGGCGGGATGGATGTCCCGGTCCCCGTCACCAGCCCTGCCCTGGCGTCGCCGCTGCGCCTGTCGCGCCCGGCCGCACAGACCACACCGATGGTCTTCGCCTCGCCGCATTCCGGTTCCAACTACCCGGCCGCGTTCGTCACGTCGGCACGGCTCGATCCGCTCGACCTGCGGCGCAGTGAGGACAGCTTCGTTGATGAGCTGTTTGGCGCCGCGCCGGCCTGCGGCGTGCCCTTGCTGGCTGCGACCTTCCCCCGGGCATTCTGCGATGCGAATCGGGAGCCGTGGGAACTGGATCCCGCGATGTTCGAGGACGTGTTGCCGAACTGGGTCAATACCGTCTCGCCGCGTGTCGGCGCCGGCCTTGGGACCATCGCGCGTGTGGTGGCTTCGGGTGAGGCGATCTATCGGCAGAAGTTGCGCTTTGCCGAGGCCGAGCAGCGAGTGGCCACGTGCTGGCAGCCGTTCCACGACACACTGAGCCGGTTGATCGAGGAGACGCGTGCCCGTTTCGGGGCCTGTCTCCTGGTCGATTGCCATTCCATGCCCGCGCATGGATGCGTCGGGCGCAATGGCGCCGGGTCGATCGATTTCGTGCTGGGCGACGCCCACGGGACGGCCTGCGCACCGCGCATCACCCGTCGGGTAGAGCAATTGCTGCTCGACCTGGGCTACACAGTGCGCCGCAACGACCCCTATGCCGGCGGCTACATCACGCGGCACTACGGACGCCCGCGCGAAGGCGTGCAGGCACTGCAGATCGAGGTGGCACGCCGGCTCTATATGGACGAGGCACGGATTGAGCGGAGTGTGGGCTTTGCCACGGTGCACCGCGACATCGGGGCCGTGATCGCGACCCTCACAGACGAAGCGCACGCCCTGCTAGCGGGGTGATCCGGCCCATGTCGCGGACAAAAAAATGGCGGTGCTTGTGGCACCGCCAAGTTTAGGGAGGAAACGTCCAAGAAAGCAGACAGCGCGGCCGAAGCCGCATTGCTGCGGTGCACAAACTAGCCGTTCAGCCTGCCTCCCGCAAGCGCGTTTTTGCAATGCAGCATTGCTCTAGCCGGATGCCCGCTGAGGGCACAGTGTTTTCAACGTTTTCTTTAGGTTTTGGGTCCAGGTTCGCGCGATGTGTTACCTGGGATTGAGCCGTGGCTTGATGGCCGTCTGGCGCGCGGTGGCCGGCGCCGAACCTACGTCAATGCCAGCGCGATCGCCTGGCCTGATGTACCGCCCGGCAATCGCTGCGGCCGAGAAGCCAGGCGCCTCCCCCACAGTTGATGGCTGCGATCGGCCGCTTGGAGAGCGGGCGGCTGATTCTAAGGCGGTCCCCCACCCCTTCGCCCGACCGCGATGGGTTGTGGTACACTCGAGCCCGTCCAGCCTCTCAGGAGTCCCGGCCTCATGACCGCAATAGCGTCACTCCAGGTCCTTGCGACCCGCCTCTGGCCGCGGACGGATCGGAATGCCCTGGCGCGCGCGATCCTGCTGATCGTGCTGGCGGACACGCTGCTGGCCCTGTCCGCGCATCTGCAAGTGCCATTCTGGCCGGTGCGGTTGTCGATGCAGAGCTTCGTGGTGCTGGCGATCGGGATTGCCTATGGGCGCCGCCTCGGCGCCCTGACGGTGCTTGCCTATCTCGCCGAGGGCGCGGCTGGCCTGCCAGTGTTCCAGGCCGGCGTCGGCCTGGCCTATCTCGCCGGACCGACCGGCGGGTATCTGTTGGGTTTCCTGCTGTCGGCATTCACGGTCGGTGCGCTGGCTGAACGTGGTGCACTGACCCGCTGGCCGCTTGCCGTTGGCGTTATCCTGCTTGGTGAGGTCTGCATCTACGCCCCCGGTCTCGCCTGGCTCGCGGTGCTGTTCGGACCATCGAAAGCGGTCGCCTTTGGCCTCACACCATTCCTGCCGGCGGAACTGGTGAAAATGGCGCTGGCCTTGGCCTTGTTGCCGTGGCTGCGTCCCGCCGGGGCGCGACAGGGTCCATGACCGCGCAAAACATCTACGACGATCCGGAGTTCTTCGCCGGCTACGCACAACTCCCCCGCTCTCAGTCCGGATTGTCCGCGGTTTATGAGTGGCCTGCGTTCCAGCGTCTGCTGCCGTCATCGCTGGAGGGGCGACGCGTCCTCGATCTGGGCTGCGGCCTCGGCTATTTCGCGCGTGAAGCGATCGCGCGCGGGGCACGCAGCGTACTCGGCGTCGATCTGTCGCAGCGCATGCTGGACCAGGCGTGGGCGCTGGGCGCGGATGCCAATATCACCTACGTGCGCACCGCACTGGAGGATTTCGTTCCGGATGTGTCTGCATTCGATCTGGTCGTGTCATCACTGGCGCTGCACTACGTCGCGGATTACCGGCTTTTGGTCCAACGCATAGCGACAGGCCTCGTGCCTGGCGGCCGCTTCGCCTTCTCCGTCGAACATCCGATCTTCACCGCGCAGGGCAGCAGTGCCTGGATCACTGATGCGGACGGGGCAAAGCTGCACTGGCCGGTCGACCACTATCGTAACGAAGGCGAACGCCGCACACATTGGTTCGTCGATGGCGTGGTGAAATACCATCGATCGACCGAGACCTATGTGAACGGACTGCTGGAATCGGGGTTGGTGCTGGCGCGGCTGGAGGAACCGGAGGCAACCCCGGCACAGCTCGCGGAACATCCGGAATGGCTGGAAGGACGGCGCCGCCCGCCGTTTTTGTTGATGGCGGCGGATCGACCCAAGGTCTGATACCAGGGGCCCTGCGGCCCATCCATCCTCGTCATGCTCACGAAAGCAGGCATCCAAGGCGGCGCCAAAGTGCGGGGACCTCCCTGACTACCTGGGTTCGCAGGTGTGACGAGCAGGGGACAGGTATGACGGGGATGAGGCAGGTCCGACGACCGCTGATATAGGCCCGGTTTATCCTGGGCCGCTGCCAACCAGTTGCGCGTATAGCTCCGGATCCGTTGCCCCCTCGGTACTGAACACCAGCACACGACTGGCCGCGTCGAGACCGAGCGTCTCGCGCGCCACGGGGTCCGCCGCAGCCAGCAAGCATCCCGCCAATCCAGCGACACCCGACTCCCCGGCGACGATCCCCGCCTGCGCCAGCAGCCGCATGGTGGCCACCGCCGCCGTGTCGGGGATTGCCATGAAGGCGGCCGCGCCGCGCTCCAGTTCCTGCCACGCCAGTGGGCTCGGTTCGCCACAGGCCAACCCCGCCATGAGGGTGTCGAGATCGCCGGGAATGTTGGTACGCTCGCCGAGTTGCGCGGACGCCAGCAGGCACGCGGCACGATCGGGTTCCACGACAACGATCTGTGGCGCGGGGGTGAATGCCGCACGCATCTGCACCGACACCGCGGCGGCCACCCCACCAACACCGCCCTGGATGAACACATGGGTCGGAGGCGCGCCGCCCCACTGCTCCGTCGCCTCGGCCGCCATGACCCGATAGCCCTGCATGATTGCTTGCGGCACATGCATGTAACCGGGCCAGGACGTGTCGGACACGACAAACCAGCCCTGTGCCTCGGCCGCGATGGCGGCGCGGCGCACCGCATCGTCGTAGTTACCCGGCGTGCGGCGGATTTCGGCGCCATAGGCGGCGATCGCTGCCTCGCGCCCGACGCTGACCGTCTTGTGCAGAAAGATCACCGCCCGGCAGTGGCAGCGCTGCGCCCCCCAGGCAACGGCACGGCCGTGATTGCCGTCGGTGGCGCTTGTCACCGTGATCGTCTCTGTCACCTCCCGCCAGCGTCCCGCCATCAGATCGGTGGCGCGTACAGTCGGCGCCACACCGCGACGCGCAAGCTCGTTGGCCAGCAGATCAGCCACCGCATAACCGCCGCCCAATGCCTTGAAGCTGCCAAGGCCGAACCGCCCCGCCTCGTCCTTCAGGCGAAGGGTGGCGATCTTGGTATCGCGGGCGATGGCCGGTAGGTCGCGCAGGGGAGACGGCGCATAACCCGGCCAGGCGGCGATCTCGTTACGCGCGCGATGGAAACCCGTCTCGGGCAGCACGATCAGGCCAGGCGTGCCGGCGCGCGGATTGGCGAAAACGGTGAACGGTTGAGGGTCCAGCATCGTGTTTTGACCGTGAACCGCGTTGCGATGCAGATCAACCACGGAGTAGTCAGAGACCGGTTACCGACAGCAAGGGCGGCATTGGCGCGCCGGCGTGCGACGATGATCGGGCGGAGGCAGCGATGAAGATCACCATCCTCGGCGGTGCGGGCTTCTTGGGTCGCAAGATCGCGGCCCAGCTCGCGCAACGCGCGGAGCTGGCGGGACGCGCGATCACTGACCTGACCTTGTTCGACATCGCGGCGCCGCTGCCGCCCGCGGGGGCGCCGTTCCCGGTGCACAGCCTGGCCGGGGACATCGTCGCGCTGCCCGAGGACGCCATTCCCGCCGGCACCGACGTCGTTTTTCACCTCGCCGCCGTGGTCAGTGCACAGGCCGAGGCGGATTACGACCTCGGCCGCCGGGTCAACCTGCGCGGCACCGATGCGGTGGTGGATGCCTGCCGGCACCTGCGGCATCCGCCTCGTGTGGTATTCACTTCCTCGGTCGCCAGCTTCTCCGGCGGCCAGGCGGCGGTGTTACCCGATGATGCGCGGCAGGTGCCGGCCAACAGCTACGGAGCGCAAAAGGCCGCGGCGGAGCTGATCCTGGCCGATGCGTCCCGGCGCGGCTTCCTGGACGCGGTCTCCATCCGGCTGCCCACCATCACGGTTCGCCCTGGCCGCCCGAACAAGGCGGCTAGTTCGTTCCTATCAGGCATCATCCGCGAGCCGCTGCTGGGCCTGTCGACCGAGTTGCCGGTGCCGGAGGATTTCGTGGCCTGGATCGCCAGTCCGCGCCGCGCCACCGACTGGCTGCTGCACGCCGCGGTGATCGACACGGTGGGATTTGGTCTCGACCGCAGCATCAATCCGCCGGGCATCCGGGCTTCGGTGCGGCAGATGCTGGCGGCGCTGGAGGCGGTGAAACCCGGCGCCTCGGCGCTGGTGCGTCCGGTCGAGGACGCGGCGATCGCCGCGATCGTCGGCACTTGGCCAGGCGCCTTCGACCCGCTGCGCGCCTCACGCCTGGGTTTCGCACCGCACGAAAAGTTGGTGGACCTCGTACGCGCCTTCATCGAGGACGACCTGCTGGCCACGCGGCACGAGCGCGGCCTGCCGGACTGAACGTGTTGGGACGGCACCCGGCGGGACCCAACCGGGCGGGACAGAACCGGGTGGGACAGAACCGGGTGGGACTGTGCCCTTTCGCCCACCAAACGATTTATTTACCGGCAAATGCCGCAGCGCGGCAGGAACGGCGGTTGATCAATTGATGGGTCGGTTCCATGAATAAGGGGATGGACCACGCGGGCTCAGCCGGCGGCGTGTGGTAACTGTGGTCTGCGTTGACCCGCTGGCTTGGCTGGACGTCGCACATGTCGAGCATTCCTGGCGACCGAGGTGTCGCGGGCGCCGCCGGCGTCCCGTCCGTCGCCGGAACTGCGACTGACCGGCCCGCCTCCCAGCGCCATCGCCGACCGCTTGGTAACATGGTCATGCACGCGCCGCAGATCCTGCGCGCGCTGGTCCGTGCGGATGAGATCTGGCTGGTCGCCCTGGCCGCCGTGGTCGGCGCCTGCGCCGGCGTCCTGGTCTGGTTCATGACCGAGGTGACACAGCTGATCCATCAGGCGCTGTTTCTGATTTCCTCAACCGAGCGGTTGAGCGCGATGGTTTCGCTCAATCCCTGGCGGGCCGTGCTGGTACCATCCGTCGGTGGGCTGGCATTCGGCGTGATCAGTTATCTCATTGCCAAGTTCCGCCCACGCCGGTCGGTGGACGCGATCGAGGCGAATGCGCTGTTCGGTGGGCGCATGTCGCTGAACGACGGCATCATCGTGATGCTGCAGACGATGATGTCGAGCGGCGTCGGCGCATCGGTCGGGTTGGAAGGCGGCTATACGCAAATCGGCTCGGCCATTGCGTCACGCTTCGGGCGCAGCTTCCGGTTGCGCCGCAATGATATGCGGTTGCTGGTGGGGTGCGGCGCGGCAGGTGCGATCGGCAGTGCATTCCATGCGCCGTTGACCGGGGCGTTCTATGCGTTCGAGCTGATTATTGGCACCTATACGTTGGCGACGTTCGCGCCGGTCGCAGTGGCCTCGATCGTCGCCTATTCGGTGCTGAACGCGATCGGCGGCTCGCCGTTCGAGCTGGAAGTGCAGGTCCCGACCCAGATCGAGGCGGTCGATTATATCCCCCTGATGGCGCTTGGCATGGTGTGCGCGCTGGTCGGCATCGCGGTCATGCGCGGCGTGACACTGACCGAATCGGCGTTCCGGCAGAGCGGCGTTCCGTCCTGGTTGCGGCCCGGGGTGGCCGGCATCGCGCTTGGCGCCATGGCGTTAGCGACGCCCACGGTCCTGTCGTCCGGCCACGGTGCCTTGAGCGTGGTCATCGAGGCGCCCTACTCACTGCCGCACATCGGCATGCTGGTGGTGTTGAAAGCGGTCGGATCAGCCATCTCACTGGGCTCGGGCTTCCGCGGCGGCCTGTTCTTTTGTTCGCTGTTCCTGGGCGCGCTGACGGGCAAGTTCTTCGCTGGTGTGCTGGCGCTGGTGACCACCGCGCATGCGGTGCCCCCGGTGGTGTGCTGCCTGGTCGGTATGAGTGCGATGGCGGTGGCGATCATTGGCGGCCCGCTGACGATGGGCTTCCTGGCCCTGGAAGCCACCGGCAGTTTGCCGCTGACCGCGGCCGTGCTGGCGGCCTGCGTGATCTCGGCGCTGACGGTGCGTCGAACCTTCGGCTATTCTTTCGCGACCTGGCGCTTCCATCTGCGTGGCGAGGCCATCCGCAGCGCGGTGGATATCGGCTGGATGCGCAACCTGACCGTGGGGCGGATGATGCGCCGCGAGGTGCGCACGGTGCGAGCCGACACCACTCTGGCGCATTTCCGCCGCGACTATCCGTTGGGCTCGACGCAGCGGGTGATCGCGTTGAACGACGACGACAGTTATGCCGGCATCATCCAGACGGCCGAAGCGCATGCCGATCCTGATGTGGGGCATCAGGTGAAAGACCTGCTGCATTGTCAGGACATCGTGCTGCTGCCGCAGATGACGGTGAAGGAAGCAATCGCGTTGTTTGAGAACGCCGAAAGCGATGCGCTGGCTGTGATCGACACGACGGACACGCGCCATGTGATCGGCCTGCTGACCGAGCATTATGCGTTCCAGCGATACACCACAGAGCTGGAACGGCGCCGGCGCGAGCTGTCGGGGGAGTGACCCGCCGCGCTATGCCGGTCCTCGGGCTTGACCCGAGGACCGGCATGGCGATTGCGGTTTACACTCTGGCGATAGCGGTCAGTCGATTGCCGCGTGGACCAGGTTGCTGACCCGGTCAAGCCGCGCGGAGTGCCAGGGATCGGGGTAGACGAAGTTGGTCAGATAGGCAAACGACACGCCGCTGGTTGGATCGGACCAGGAATAACTGGACCCAACACCACCATGTCCGAATACCGATTGGGCGCCGATCGTTCCGAGGCCGCGAATGCGGTCGCTCTCGCCCCGCACATGCGGTCCGAGACCGCGATGCATCGGGATGCCGGACATCTGCTCATCACCGCGCTCACCCGTGTGATTGCGCGTGACATACGCAATGAGGCGCGGCGAGAACAGGCGCGTGGTGCCCAGCCGGCCGCCGGCCATGAGCATCTGGTAGAACGCCACCATGCCCCGCGCGGTGGCAAACCCACCACCGGACGGAAGCCCCGCGGCGCGGAATTCGGCCGAGTTGTCGCGCGGCTCCGGCGCGTAGGTGTCGGCGCAGCGTGACTGCATTTGTGTCGGCACGCCGACCATGATGTCGTTGGTCAGTCCGAGCGGAGCGATCACCTTCTCGCGGATCACGTCGCGGTAGTCCTGGCCGGTGACCGCTTCGATCACCATCGCCTGCACAAGATGGGCGGCCTGGCCGTGATATTGCAGCTTCGAACCGGGTGTCCAATCCAGGGCGAAGTCGCACACCTCGGCGCGCATGCGCGCGTGATCGGTCCAGGTGGCCTTAGTCACGTTGTTCGATGGGAAGCCGCCCTGATGCGTCATCACCTGCTGCAGCGTGATGTCCGACTTGCCGCGCGCGGCAAACTCCGGCAGGTGGTCGGCGACCTTGTCCATGAACGAGAGTTTGCCCTCCTCCACCAGCGTCCAGACCGCGGACGAGGTCAGCACCTTCGTCTGCGAGAACAGCAGGAACAGTGAGTCGTTGGTGACAGGCTGCTTTGTCGGCTCGGTCTTGGCGCTGCCATAGCTGCGGACCAGCGCCAGCTTGCCGTGCCGGGCGAGCGCGATCTGCGCGCCGGGGTAACGGCCTTCCTCGATATGCTGCTGGATCAAGGCTTCCAGATGGAACAACGGCCTGGCGGCAAAGCCGAGGCTGGAGGGATCGGCTTCGGGCAGCGGATAGGCGCTGGACATGGGCACGCTCCTGCAAGGTCCGGTTGGACGGATGCTAGGCCGCGCGCGGCTTGCCGCCAATCGGGGGATCGGGTCTGATCGATGGAGACGCCTGAGGGAGGAACGCATGGCCGAAATCCGCACGACCCATCTGTGCACGGTGACGCTTGAGGTTGCCGGCATGCAACCGATTGGGGCAACACCTGTGGGCAACCGGCGCATCGGTCTGGTCGCCGGCGGCACGTTCGCGGGACCGAAGCTGCGCGGCAAGGTGCTGCCGGGTGGTGCCGACTGGATCGTGGTGCGGGCGGATGGCGTGACGACGCTGGACGTGCGGCTGGTGCTGGAGACGGATGATGGCGCCGCAATTGGCATGACCTATCGCGGTCTGCGGCACGGCCCGTCGGAGGTGATGGACAAGGTCAATCGCGGCGATCCGGTTGATCCGTCCACGTATTATTTCCGCACCGCCGTGGCGTTCGAGACGGCGGCGGCGAAATACGCCTGGCTGAACAGCGCAATTTTCGTTGGCACGGGTGACCGCAAGCCGAGCGGTCCGGTCTACGACGTGTTCGAGGTGTTGTGACCATGGCGAAGATCGGTTTCATCGGCCTGGGCAACATGGGCGCGCCGATGGCGGCGAACCTGGTCAAGGCCGGCCATCAGGTGAACGGCTTCGACGTGAATGGAGCGGCGCTGGCGTCATTGGTGGCGGCGGGCGGGACCGCAGCGGCCGGTGCGGCGGAGGCGGCGCGGGGCGCCGATGTGATCATCACCATGCTGCCGGCGGGTGAGCACGTGCGGGAGGTCTGGCTGCACCAGGGCGGACTAATCGAGGTGGCGCAGTCCGCCGGTGTGAAGCCGCTATTGATCGACTGCTCCACCATCGATGTAGAAAGCGCGCGCACCGTGACCGAGGCGGCG
>DATHNE010000065.1:0-35626 GCA_035486355.1 Acetobacteraceae bacterium | reverse complement strand
CACGTGTTCCACGCTGTGTGGGTTGCCGTAGTGCGCGCTGAACCAGGGTAGCATCACCGACAAGACGCGCGGGTCGCAACGCGTGGTCGCCTGATTGTCCAGGTAGACCGGGCTGTTCGGGCGCGGGGGAGGGACGATCGTGCTCATGCGGAAAATGTGGCGTCAGGCGACGTGGGTTGCCAGGGCAGCGGTGAGGCGGCCCGCGACCCGCGCATAAGCATCGATGAAGGCCGCCACATCGGCCTCCGTGACATTCCAAGGCAGCGACACGCGGATGGCCTGACCGGCCAAGGCGGCCAGCCCCATCGCCGCCAGCACATGGCTGGTCGTCACTTTGCCGGAGCTGCATGCCGCGCCGGCGCTGACTGCAATACCTTCCAGGTCCAATGCGATCACTTGCGCATCGGCCCGTACGCCCGGCAGCGCGATACAGGTGGTATTCGCCAGGCGCGGTGCACCACCGCCGCAAACCACCGCCCCTGCTGCGACGGCAGCGGCTTCGATCGCGTTGCGCCACTCGGCCACTGCCGCGGTCGCGCTGGCCGCCTCCGCCGCGGCGGCAAACGCGGCAATCGCCGGCAATGGCGGGGTTCCACCGCGCCGTCCGCGCTCCTGCCCGCCGCCCCGTATGAGGGGCGACAAGGAGGTGATTTCTGCTGCCAGCAGCAGCGCGCCAGCCCCCATCGATCCGCCCAGCTTGTGAGCTGACAGGGCCAGACTGTGCGCCCCAAGCGTCCGCAGACCGACCGGAATTCGGCCCGCGGCCTGCACGGCATCGACGTGCAACAACGCGCCGTGCTGTCGGCACAGCACGGCGGCGTCAGCGACCGGCTGCAGCACCCCCGTCTCGTTGTTGGCCAGCATCAGGCAAACAAGGGCTGGTCCACCGGATGCAAGCAGCCTGGCGAGCGCATCGAGATCAGCGACCCCGTCACGATCGACTGGCAGCACCGCGGCCTCGGGCGCCGATTCACGGACTGCCGCGTGCTCGGTCGCGCCGACAATCAAGCGGCGGCCGGCGCCAAGGGCGTGAATTGCCAGCGCATTGGCTTCCGTCGCGCCCGACGTGAAGACCAGATCACCCGCGCGGCCGCCAAATCGCGCTGCCAAAGTCTCCCGCGCGGCTTCAATGACACGCCGTGCTGCACGGCCCGCCGCATGCACTGATGACGGGTTCCCCGTCAGCTCCAGCGTGTCGAGCATCGCGGCGCGTGCTGCCGGCCGCAGTGGCTCAGTCGCATTGGCGTCCAGGTAATGCATGTCTATTCGGCGGCGAGAGCGGGCGCGCGGGTCGCAGGGACCGTCACGGCGCGACCGGCCACGCGGCCCTCCACCACATCCGCCAGCGTCACGCCCCCCAAAAACAGCTCGATCTGGCGCCCCAACTCGAACCACAGGTCATGGGTTTGACAGCGCCCCACCGTACCGCCTGGCCCGGCCCCCGCCATGCACCCCGCCTCGCCCAGCTCGCAGCGCGTGGCGCGAATGGTCTCGTTGACCGCCGCGACAATCGCTGCGATCGGCATCGTGTCCGCCGGCCGCGACAACCGGTAGCCGCCGCCGGGGCCACGCATTGACGTCACCAGCCCGGCCCGGCGCAACTTGCCGAAGAGCTGCTCCAGATAGGGCAGGCTCAACCGCTGCGTCGCGGCGATCTCGGACAGGCACACGGGCCGCCCAGCGGTTCCGCCGACCGCGCCTTGTTCGCGCGCCGCCAGATCGACCATCGCCATCACGGCGTAGCGGCCGCGGGTGGAGAGCTGCACCGGGCGCCTACTCGGCCGCCGGCTGACTTTGTCGCATCTGATCCGCTGCCAGCCGGGTGATGCGCGCCTCCAGCTCGGCCAGCTCGCAGTGCATCTGATCGAGGTCACGCAGCACGGGATCCAGGCTACCGTCGCACGGGATGCCATAGGGGTCGAAACCGCGATTTCGCCCGCGATCGCGCACCAGTGACCGATCGACTTCGCGGGCCGGGATCCCCACGACCGTGGTGTCCGCTTGCACCGGGTCCAGCACCACCGAGTTGGCGCCAACGCGGGCATTGTCGCCGACGGTGATCGGCCCGAGCACTTTGGCACCAGCCCCGATGATGACGTTATTGCCAATGGTCGGATGCCGCTTGCCGCCCTGGGTGCGGGCCACGCCGAGGGTCACCTGATGATAGAGATAGCAGTCGTCGCCAATCTCGGCGGTCTCGCCGATCACCACGCCCATGCCGTGGTCGATGACCAGGCGCCGACCAAGTTTGGCTGCCGGATGGATCTCGATGCCAGTCGCCCAGCGGGCGAGGTGCGAGGAGAACCGGGCAAGCAGGTACAGCCGGGCCCGCCACAGCGCATGCGAAAACCTATGCCAGAGAACGGCGTGCAAGCCAGGATAGCAGAGCAGGACTTCCAACGAGGACCGCGCTGCCGGGTCCCGTTCCCGATACGTCCGCACCATCTCCCGCAAGAACATGAAAGCCATGCGACGATTCCGTTTAACATTGCGCACTCGCGCCCCTTATAGTTGCTCTGCCCTGGGGAGCAGAAGCCACGCTCTGGGGCCGGCGCGTCGGTGGGCCGAACGCCAGGACTGGAGGTAACGATCCTTGCGGCATTCTGCCGCGACAGACAGGCTAGGATTTCCCGACCACATGGGTCAACAATTCGTGCGGGTGGGCTGGCTGCAAGGGATTGCATACCTTCGTTGTGCGATAGTGCCCGCCGCCCCCGAACCCGCGTGTTCTGGGCTTCGCGGTAGACTGTGTTGGAGTTGAAACCGGTGTTGGTGCGGGCCGTGAGGGCGCGTTCCAGACTCATCGGAGGTCACAAGCGAACGGATTTCGAAACGCCATGCCCGAGGTGATGTTTGCCGGTCCGGACGGTCGGCTCGAGGGTCGTTACCATCATTCCAAGGAACCCGGCGCACCTGTTGCATTGATCCTGCATCCGCACCCGCTGCACGGCGGGACGATGAACAATCGGATCACTTATGCAATGTACCAGTCGTTCCAGCGGCTGGGGTGCTCTGTGATGCGGTTCAATTTCCGCGGCGTGGGCCGCAGCCAGGGCCGCTACGACGGCGGTATTGGCGAGATCGGCGACGCTGCGGCGGCGCTGGACTGGATGCAGGCGGTAAACCCGAACTCGGGGGGGCTGTGGATCGCCGGCTATTCGTTTGGCGCGTTTATCGGCATGCAGTTGCTGATGCGCCGGCCGGAGATCTCCGGTTGGGTCAGCGTCGCGCCGCCCGCCAACCACTATGATTTCGGCTTCCTGGCGCCCTGCCCGTGCGGTGGGCTGATGATTCAGGGCGACCGCGACGAGCTGGTGCCAGAGCCGGCGGTGCGGAAGCTGGTGGACAAGCTGAACACCCAGAAGGGGGTGCAGGTGGATTATCGCGTATTCGCTGCGGCCGACCACATCTTCGCGGAACACGCCGACGCAGTGTCCGAGGCGGTCGAGGATCACGCCGGCAAGGTGATCGCGCGCCGGCAGATGGCGCTGGCCGCCGACTGAGCCGAAGGAGCCTATTTATGCTGACAACGGCGGGCCTCGGTCCGCCATTGTCGTTTCTAGGGCGCCGCGATCTGCCCGCCGGGCAGCGGCCGAGGCGCGCCGGTGGTGCCGGGGAAGCTGAGTGGCAGCCCACTGGCCACGCGGGCAGCGAGGAAGGCAAAGCACTGCGCCTCCAGCGCGTCTCCATCCCAACCGACGGTCTCGACCGGGTCGACCGGCACGCCGAGCCGATCCCGCAGCGCGGTCATGATTGCAGGGTTGCGCCGTCCGCCGCCGGTGACCAACCATCGGTGCGGTGATGACGGCAACGTCGTTACTGCGACTGCGGCGGCGGTAAACGCCACCAGGGTGGCCGCGCCATCTGCTGGCGCGAGCGCCGCGAGGCCGCTGCTTGCCAGCGCGCGGGCAAAGTCCAACCGGTCCAGCGACTTTGGGGCCGGGCGGGCGAAGTAGGGGTCGGCCAGCAGCCGGCCGAGCACCGCCACGTCCACGCTGCCGGACCGCGCCAACGCGCCGTCCGCATCAAAATCGGTCCCGGCGTGCTGCTTCACCCAATCGTCCAGTGGGCCATTGCCCGGGCCGGTGTCGCAGGCGATCAGCGTCTCGTCCGCACCGATCCAGGTGACGTTCGCCACGCCGCCAATGTTCAGCACCGCGAGCGGCCGTGGCAGGTCGCGGGCCAGGGCGGCGTGGAACACTGGAGCAAGTGGCGCGCCCTCGCCCCCCGCGGCAACATCCACTGAGCGGAAATCCCACGCCACTCGCACGCCGGTCCGCGACGCCAGCCAGGCGGCGTCGCCGATCTGCCAGGTCCGGCGCCGGTCCGGCTGGTGCAGGATGGTTTGGCCATGAAAGCCGATCAGGTCGGCTGCCCGGCCGAGCTCCACCACGGCCCGGGCGTGGTATTCCGTCAGCCGCGCCGTCGCCGTTTTCACCCGCTGATCGTCCGGGGCGAGGTGGGGTGCCAAGCCCAGCAGATGTCGCAGGTCGGACCGCAGCCGGTCGTCGTACGGCATCGTCAGCCGCGGGCCGAAGGTGCCGATCCGCTCCCCGTCGGTCTCCAGCCAGGCGGCATCGACGCCATCCAGCGAGGTGCCGCTCATCAGCCCGATCACCCGCAGCATTTTCTCTCCACCTGGGTCTGTGCTAGCTGCCCCAGCCTTCCGACTCGGATCCGTCATCATGCCGCACAGCCCATTCCTGCAGGAAGCCATCGACCGTGGCTTCGTCTTCCAGTGCACTGATACCGAGGCGCTCGATGCCGCGCTGCGGGCGGGCGTGGTGTCGGCGTATATCGGCTTCGACTGCACCGCCGACAGCCTGCATGTCGGCAGCCTGGTGCAGATCATGATCCTGCGGCTGTTGCAAAAGCACGGCCATCGGCCCGTGGTCCTGATGGGTGGCGGCACGACACGGATCGGCGATCCGTCCGGCAAGGATGATTCCCGGCAGTTGCTGAGCGACGAACAAATCGTCGCCAACATGGCGGGGATCAAGCGCTGCTTCACCCCGTTCATCCGGTTCGGAGACGCGCCGACCGACGCCATCATGCCGAACAACGGCGATTGGCTGAACGCGCTGGGCTACATCCCACTGCTGCGTGAGGTTGGCACGCATTTCACCATCAACCGCATGCTGACCTTTGATTCGGTGAAGCTGCGGCTGGAACGCGAGCATCCGCTGACCTTCCTCGAATTCAACTACATGATCCTGCAGAGCTACGATTTCCGGGAGCTGAACCGCCGCCACGGCGTGACGGTGCAGATGGGTGGGTCCGACCAGTGGGGTAATATCGTTGCGGGTGTGGAATTGGTGCGTCGCACCGATGCGAAGCAGATGTTCGGCCTGACCACGCCGCTGATCACCACCGCCTCGGGCGCCAAGATGGGCAAGACCGCGCAGGGCGCGGTGTGGCTCACCGCCGACCGCCTGTCGCCCTACGATTACTGGCAGTTCTGGCGCAACACCGAGGATGCGGACGTAGGGCGCTTCCTGCGGCTGTTCACCGATCTTCCGCTGGACGAGATCGCGCGGTTGGAGGCGCTGGGCGGGGCGGAGATCAACGAGGCAAAGAAGAAGCTGGCGACCGAGGCGACTGGGTTGCTGCATGGTACGGCGGCTGCGGCTGAAGCGGCCGAGACAGCGCGGCGGGCGTTCAAGGAGGGCGAGGTGGTCGATAGCTTGCCCGGCGTCGATGTCGCGCGCGCCGAACTGGAGGCAGGTATCCCGGCATTTCGATTGTTTGTGCTTACCGGCCTTGCTGCCAGCAATGGCGAGGCACGGCGGCTGATCCGCGGTGGCGGTGCCCGCGTCAACGACCTGCCGGTGAAGGATGAGGGCCAGACCATCACCGCGCTGGACTTGCATGACGACGTGATCAAGCTGTCGGCCGGGCGTAAGCAGCATCGCCTGGTGCGCGCGGTATAGCCTCGGACCGCTCGAGCCAGGCGGCCAACGCCGAGGTCGCTCACGCGGTGCGGCGGGGAGACGGGAGCGTGAGGGGCTTCGCGCCCTCATGGCGCAGAGGACCGTTTCTGCCGCGTTGCGGAAAAGACCGACCGTCTATGGATCAGGTTTGCTGACCAGCCGAGCTAAGCGGGCGAATAAGTCGTCGAGGCTGAAGGGTTTGCCGCAGACGGGCCAATGCTGTCGGCCTGGCGGCAGCCGAGCGCTCCCATAACCGGACAGCAGCAGGAAGGGTATGTTCCGCTCGGCCAGCGCCTCTGCGGCGGGGTACACCATCTCGCCAGCCAGGTTGATATCAAGCACTGCGACATCAATCGGCTCGGTGCGTGCCGCGGACCGGGCTTCGTCCAGGCTACCGTACGGGCCGACCACGGTGCATTGGCGCTCCTCCAGGGCAAGCTCCAGCATCATGGCGATCGCCAGCTCGTCCTCGACGAGCAGCACGCGTAGCCCGGCGAACTCAGCTGGCGTTGTCACATCCCCTCGCTGCTAGCTCTGCCACGGCCGCCAATTGCGCCGAGCGGCATCTTCAGGGTTACTGCCAGCCCGCCTGGCTGCCAGTCGGAGATTGCCTCGCCTTCCAACTCGTATTTCGTACTGCGCTCGATCAGCCCAAGTCCAAATCCTCGCCTTTGGGGGCGCTCGATCTGCGGGCCGTCACGCTCGGTCCAACAACAAATCAGTTGGTCCGCGCCATCCTGCCGCAGGATATTCCAGCTCAATTCGACCCTGCCGTCCGGCACGGACAAGGCCCCGTACTTCACCGCATTCGTTGTCAACTCGTGAATGATCATGCCGAATGCCAGTGCCGCGCGAGGCTGCAACAGCACTGCTTCGCCCTCCAGTGCGAAGCGCGATTCGCCAGCCGACATGAACGGCCGCAGCTCCTCCGTCAGCACGTCCCGCAGCGGTACGCTGGTCCAGTTGTCACGGCTTAGCAGCGTGTAGGCTGAAGCCAACGCGTTCACCCGGCCGATAAAGGCTTTGGAAAATTCCTCCAGCGTGCTGGACCGGCGGATGGTCTGCGTGGCGATCGAGATCACCACGGTCAGCATGTTGCGCACCCGGTGGTTCAGCTCGTCCACCATGACGCGCTCCTGCTGCTCCGCCTGAACCACGCTGGTGATGTCGGTAAAGGTGACGAGTGCGCCATCCACTTGGCTGTCGGCGGCGCGATACGGCAGGATGCGCATCAGGTACTGCGCGCTGCCGTCATGCCGTATGACGCGCCGGTCGAACGGCTGCAGGGTGTTCAGCACGCGACGGGTATCGGCCTGGAGATCGGGGTAATCGATCTGGCTGACGATGTCCGCCAGGGGCCGGCCGCGATCGCCAGGGATCAGATTGTAGATGCCGGCCACCGCCGGGGTGAAGCTGCGCACGACCATGAACCGATCAAGAAAGATCGTGGCGACCTGAGTGCTCTCGAATAGGTTGCGCAGGTCGTTGTTGGCATGGTCCAGCTCTTCCACCTTCATGTTGAGCTGGGCGTTGGTGGTTTGCAGCTCCTCATTGACCGACTGGATCTCCTCCTTCGAGGTTTCCAGTTCCTCATTCGTGGATTGCAGTTCCTCATTGGAGGATTTTAGCTCCTCCAGCGCGGTGTCGTGCTCCTCCACGATCGATTGAAGCTGTTCGCGGGTATTGCTCAGCTCGCGCTCGAGTTCGTCGGTGCTCTCGCGGGGCAGCGGAGCGGTGTCTGTCTCGGGCTGCGGCGCGTTGGCCGTTTCGTGGAACACCACAATGAACATGCGATGCCCGTCACGTGGCTGCAGCGGTTCAACGCTCAGCCCGACCGTGTGGCTGAGCCCGTCTGTGTCCATCTGGACGCGCATGCCCTCGACCGGCTGGCCGGTCGCCAGCACCTTCCGCAACGCGGCACGCACCTCCAATCGCAGGCCGCGTTTCGCCATCGACACCAGGTCGCGGGTCGGCATGCCCGCTGCCGGCTCCAGATAGCGTCCGGTGCGGGGCGAAAAGTGCAGGATCTCGCCCTGTGCGTCCACCACGACAAAGGCTGGGGCGTGGCGCTCCAGGATGCGGTCCTTGGCAGCCTGCGCGATGTTGGACCAGCCGACCAGCGAATCCGAGCGGCGCTGCGCCAGCCCGACGGTATGCCGCGTCGAAAGCGCCAAACTCGACACCTGAAGCGAGCGGCTTGGCGTGTCGCAACGCTGGAAGATCCGGTGCGGCTTGTCGATCAGCGTGAACAGCTCGTGGTGCCGCGACACCATCTCCGAGCTGCCCAGCAGCAGATATCCATCCCGGACAAGCGAGTAGTGGAATGCCGGGATCACCCGCTCCTGCAGCTCGGTATCGAGGTAGATCAGCAGGTTGCGGCAGGAAATAAGATCGATGCGGGAGAACGGCGGATCACGGATGACGCTGTGCGTCGAGAAGGTGCACAACTCCCGCACTTCCTTACGAACCTGATACGTTCCGTCGGTGCTGGTGAACAAATGGGCCAGCCGTTCCGGCGGTATGTCTTTCACCAACAGGGCAGGATAGCGGCCAGAGCGGGCGAGATTGATCGCCATCTCGTCAATGTCGGTTGCGAGCACCTGCAATTTCGGCGAGTCGGGAAGCTGGGCCCGATATTCGTACAGCAGCATGGCGATCGAGTAGGCTTCCTCGCCGGTGGCACAGCCTGCCACCCAGACGCGCACAGCGTCGTTGCGCCCCTTGCCCGCGAAGATGCGGGGAATGATATCCGTCTCGAGCGTACGGTAGGTTGCGGAATCGCGGAAAAAGTTGGTGACGCGGATCAGCAGGTCCTGGAACAGCAGCAGCGCCTCGTTCGGATCGGCGCGCAGCCGCCGGACATAGCCAGGTGCATCCAATCCCAGGAACTGCATTCTCCGTTGCACGCGCCGAATGAAAGTCGGACGCTTGTAGCCGCTGAAGTCATGGCCGACCTGCTCGCGCAGGATCTGGCAGATCTGCGGCAGCAGATCGATCAATGGCGTGTCCGCCGGGATTGCGGCTTCCTCTGGTTCCGGCTCGGGCCGCGCCGGCAGGTTCAGGATGCGCTCCGCCATCGCCTCGACGGGCAGGATCAGGTCTACCGCGCCGGTCGAGATCGCGGAACTGGGCATATCGCCATATTGTGGGCCGTGCCCGTTCCCGCCCTGCGCCAGCGACAACCCGCCGGCTTCTTTGATCGCCCTCAGCCCGAGGGAGCCGTCGCTGCCGGTGCCCGACAGCACCACGCCGACCGCGGCGGCACGCTGGTCGGCGGCCAGCGATGTGAAGAACACGTCGATCGGCTTGTTCTCGCGCACCGTGGTAGTCGGCGGGAGCAAATGCAGCCGGCCGCCCTCGATGGTCATCAGCACGTTGGGTGGAATGACATACACCTCGCCCGCCGCGACCGCGGTGCCATCCGTCGCTTGCTGCACCGGAATGGAACTCCACTGCCGGAGCACCTCCGCTAGCATGCTGGTACGGTCTGGGGACAGGTGCAGCACCACGACAAAGGCGAGGCCGTCGGGCTCCGGCATGCCGTGGAAAAACCCGCGCAATGCCTCAATACCGCCGGCTGAGGCGCCGATCCCGACAATGCGCAGATTCCCGGTCAAGCAGCCTCCCTCGATAAGCGGACCGCGGTCGTGGGGTTGGCTGGTCGGTGGCGAACCACGCGACGGCGCGCCCCGATCAATTGTACGATGCTGGTTCGCCGTCGGCTATTACTCCCCCAGACCCTGCCGATTGACAAGGCGACTTCACGTGGCGGAGCTGCCGTTGCCGCCCGGTGCCAGGATTGTCAGATCGGCACAACTGAGCCGGAGGCGCATAAGACCCGCGGAAGCGCCTGCAAAATCATGTCAGGTACGGCAAGAAGCCCGGGCCCCCGACCGGCTGCAATCGGTGGATTGTGTTGAACAAGGTCACCCACAGGCGTTCGCACATCGACATATTCCGTGGAAAAAATGTTATTGTTACGCGATTTCAATGCCCAATACGTACCGGTATCAACCTGGAATATGGCACCAGCACCAGTCAGGGACTTTTTCCAACACAATCGGCACGGAGCGGCCAACGCGGGTTATCCCGGAATGTCCTCTATCGGGGTCGTTAGACCAGGCCACCAAGTGTCCGGCCCGGCTCGCCAGTCACGACCCAAACGCGCCCCCGCTGTCGCCCCCGCTTGACCTCCTCCCTCCCACCCGCGATTCTGCCGCCACCGCGGGCAACACGCGGCGCGATTGCAGGAGGGACGCCCCCATGATGGATCCAATGCGCGGCAACAACGGCCCACGCTACAAGCACCTCGCCGACGAGGGCGCCCCCTACGACGCCATCCAGCGCGACAAGCTCACCCCCATCATCGGCGCCGAGATCAGCGGCGTCGACCTCGCCAAACCCCTCGGTAACCGCCAGCTCGACGAAATTCATCGCGCGCTGGCCGAGAACTGCGTGATCTTCTTCCGCGACCAGCACCTCACGGAGGAACAGCACCTCGACTTCGGCCGCAAGTTCGGCGACCTGCACGTCCACCCCGCCGCGCCGGCCGCCGCAGGCCATCCCGAACTGATGATCATCCGCGCCGATAAGAACAGCCCGCGGGCGAATGGCGAAGGCTGGCATAGCGATGTGTCCTGCGATCCCGAACCACCGATGGGCAGTGTGCTGTATATCCGCGAGTGCCCACCGCACGGCGGCGACACGCTGTTCGCCAGCATGTACGCGGCGTACGAGGCGTTGTCGGACCGGATGAAAGCGTATTTGGACGGCATGACCGCCATCCACGATGGCGAGGAGAATTATCGCGGTACCTATGCCTATGCCGGGGTGCAGGACAAGAAGACCTATCCGCGCGCGGAACATCCGGTGGTGCGGACGCATCCGGTGACCGGCAAGAAGGCGCTGTATGTCAATCGCGGGTTCACGCGCAACCTGGTCGGCGTGCCGCGCGATGAGAGCCACGCGATCCTGAACTATCTGTGGACGCACGCAGAAAATCCGCTGTTCCAGTGTCGCTTCCGGTGGCAAGCGAACTCGATCGCGTTCTGGGACAATCGCTGCGTGCAACATCGGGCGATGTGGGATTACTGGCCGCACACACGCTCGGGTCATCGCGTGACCATCGCCGGCGACCGGCCGGTGTGATCGCGGGCAACGCACCGCCGCCACTGCTGGGCCGCGCGGTCCGGCACGAATGGGCGCTAGATGAGACCTGGCTGACCGTCAATCACGGATCATTTGGTGCGGCCCCGCGTGTGGTGCTGGCGGCGCAGCAGGATTGGCGTCGGCAGATGGAATCACAACCGACGCGGTTCATGCGTGAGGATTTGCCGGCCGCTCTCGCGCGGGCCGGGCAGCGCTTGGCCGCATTCCTGAACGCTGACGCCAAGGACATTGCGTTTCTCGACAATGCGACTGGCGGCTGCAATGCCGTGCTGCGGTCGCTGCGCCTGGCACCGGATGATGAGGTGGTTGTGCTGAGCCATGGCTACGGCGCGGTACGCAACACGGTACGTTACGTCACCGAGCGCGCTGGCGCCCGCATGATCGAGGCGGCGCTGCCATTTCCGCATCCGGACGCGGAGGCCATCATCGCCGCCATTGCCGGGGCATTGACCGACCGCACGCGTGTGGCGGTCATCGACCATATCACGTCCGGCAGCGCATTGCTTTTGCCGCTGTGTGCGATCATTGACACGTGTCATGCGGCGCACGTGCCGGTGCTGGTCGATGGTGCACACGGCCCTGGGCAGGTCACAGTCGATCTCAAAGCGTTACGGGCCGACTGGTATGCTGGCAACTGCCACAAATGGCTGTGCGCACCGAAAGGCAGTGCGTTCCTATGGGCAGCGCCCGATCGGCAGGTGGAGCTGCACCCGCTGACGATCTCGCATGGATTCGAACAGGGGTTCCGCGCGGAGTTCGATTGGACTGGCACGCGGGATTCATCGGCTTGCCTGGCGCTGCCGGCGGCACTTGATTTTCATCGGCGATTGGGAGACGCGGCGCTGCGGGCGCGCAATGCAGCGCTCGCCGCGGAGGGCGCACGCCTTCTGGCGGATCATCTGGGCACGGAAATCGGCGCTGGTCCGGCGTTCACGGCTGCGATGGGGGTGGTGCGCATTCCCACACCCGCACCGGCCACGGCCGAATGGGCACAACGCCTCCGTCGGCGGTTGCTGGATGCGCGAACCGATGCACCGGTGCATGCGCTGGACGGCGCGATCTGGCTGCGGCTCTCGGCATTTGCCTACAATGAGTTATCGGACTTTGAGGCGTTGGCCTCGGTTGTGGCATCGGTACTCTGAGCCAATCAAGGTTGCGCCACCTCCCGCGGCACGCCGCGTAGGCTGCGAGATGACTGACGGTGCCACGCATCGCTACCGCCAACCCGTGTCAGGCGTCAGCGTTGGCAACCTGCGCGCCGACCGACACTGTGACGTCGACCCCCAGAGAGAGGAAGTCATTCGGCCGGCCGATAAATCCGCCCGCCACTGGCACAGCCTGTTCTGGTGTCCGCGCCACTGAGACACGGATCAGGTTGCGCCCGGCGATCAAACCGTTGGTTGGGTCGAACTCCACCCAGCCCGCACCGGGCAGGTAGATCGAACACCAGGCGTGGGTCGCCCCGCCGCCCACCACGGCATCGGCGCTGTCGACCAAGGCTGCGTCGTAGACATAGCCGCTGACGAACCGTGCGGCGAAGCCCAGCGCGCGCGTCGCCTCCATCATCAGCAAGGCGAGGTCCCGACAGGCGCCGCGGCCGGTCTTGAGCGTGATGTTCGGTGCGTTGGTGCCCTCGGCATCGCGCGCCTCGTAGACGAAGTCGGCTTTGATCGCCTCGGTCATCGCCGTCAGCATGGACAGCGTGCGCGTCGGACCGCGCGTGTTGAGGAAGCGTCGCGCCCACCGGTCCAGTGCGTGCCCCGGGTCAGGCAGATGACGTTCCGCCAGACGCGCGAGGTCCGGCAGCTCCTCCACCGGGTAGCTGAACGGATAGATTGCCGCGCTGGGATCGATCGGGAAGCCCGTCTCGGCCGGGAAATGATCAAGATCGAGCGTTGATATAATCGTCAACACATCTGCCCGCGCATCGCCGAAATCGACGAAGCAGACAGAGTTCCCCTGAACGTCGTGCGACCAGCGGAGCTGCGCCGCCGGTGGTGTCAGGCCCAGTGTCGCGTCGTTCAGCCGCAGGTCATGGCTGTCGCGCGGACGCAGCATCAGCCGGTGCTCCGTCAGGCGCACGGGCGCGGAATAGCGATAGGTCGTTATGTGCTCGACGCGAACGTGTGGCATCGAATCTCAGGCGTTGCACGCGCGTCGCGGCGTCATACGACGCAGTGTCGCTTCGGCCCGGCCGCGCAGTTTGCCGATGCGCCCGATCCCCGCCAGCCGGCGGTCGAGAAACGCCAGCGTCGCCGCGTCATCCTCGCTGCTGTCACGCAGCCAGAACAGCGCCGTCGCGCCATATACCGCGGTCAGGATCGCGCGCTTCGTGTACCAGGAGAAATCGGCTGACCGGTCGCCGGCGGCGTGCCAGATCGCGTCCACGGTGCGCGCCGTGCAGGCGATGGCTTGGCGCGTGTGCATTGGTGCTGCCAGAACCGCGAGCGCGCGGCGAACTGCTTCCTTGTGTGGCCGTTGCCGCGCCAGCCGCAGCGCGATGACCATGCGCACCTGCTTGGTCAGGCTGATACCCGTCTGATCAAGTGCCGCGGCGTCTGCTTCCATTTGGCGATCAGCCAGATCGCAGAACGCCTCCACCATCGCGACAGCCCCGCCAGGGAACAGTAGCTCCACCTCGTCCTGCGGCAGGCGGAGATCGGCAAGGCCCGCGGCCAACGCGCGGCGGCCCCAGCCATCGAACGGCACATGCGGCAACATCGCGGTGATGGCCGCGTCGCGTTCGGCACTGCGCTCGGGCATGCGAATCATTCCGCGTCATCTCCTTGCTCAGCGGCCCGCGCACGGGCCAGTTCGTCGACGTAGCCGAACAGCGAAAAATCCTGCACGCGCATCGGGTAGAGGATTCCATCCAGGTGATCGTACTCATGCTGAATGACATCGGCATGAAATCCCGTCACCTCGCGCTCGGTCATCACCCCGTCGCAGTCAACGCCGCGGTAGCGAATGCGCGGACTGCGCGGCACGGCCGCACGCAGGTCTGGGATCGACAGGCAGCCTTCCCAGCACAGCACACGTTCGTCACTCAGCAGCTCCACCTCGGGGTTGATCAGGACCGAAGTGCCGACCGGCAGATCGAGGGGATCCTCGCCGCGCCGCTCGCCCGGGATGCGGAACACGAACAGCCGCAGCGGCACGTAGACCTGTGGTGCGGCCAAGCCAACGCCCGGCGCGTCCTCCATCGTCTCGATCATGTCGGCGACCAACCGCCGGATCTCCGGCGCGCCCGGATCGGGCACCGGGGCACAGTGCTGCAGCAAGACGGGATGGCCCATGCGGGCGATCTTGAGGATGGCCATGGTCGTTCCGAAATGGGGTGTAAAGTGAGATTGGCGAGGGCGAGGGCCTATGTTATACGACGCGCCCTCCGCCCGGACCACCGCGCGCGGACGCGTGGGTGCGCCCCGATCGGCGGGGCGCCGGAGCAGAAAGGAGCAGGCGGCCAAGTGCAAGTTCTTGTTCGGGATAACAATGTCGATCAGGCGCTGAAGGCGCTCAAGAAGAAGATGCAGCGCGAGGGGATCTTTCGCGAGATGAAGCTGCGCCGGCACTACGAGAAGCCGTCCGAGCGCCGCGCTCGTGAGGCGGCTGAGGCGGTTCGCCGCGCCCGCAAGCTCGAGCGCAAGCGGATCGAGCGCGAGGGCTTCTGATCGCCCCGCGCGCGGCGGTCGTCGCGCACCACGTATTGCGCCGCATCCTCGCGCGCACGGCATAGGCCGCCGTTCGGGTCGGCCTGGACTGCGTGGCGTGCATCGCTTGCTCACCGCCATTCGCTTGTGCCCGGTCTGCATTCGGGCTTAGCTTGAATTGGCCTGGGCAATGAGGGTGGTTGCGCGTGTTCCTCCCAGACCAAAATCGCCAACAAGCTGTGTTTGACCGGCTGCGCCAGGGCATCCTGACCGGCACACTGCCGCCAGGCACCCGCCTGCCGCCCACGCGGGCCATGGCGGAAGAGATCGGGGTTGCACGGCAGACGGTGGTCCTGGCCTATGAGCGTCTGGCCGCCGAGGGCTATGTCCGCGCGCGGACGGGCAGCGGCACCTATGTCGCGCCCGATCTGCCGGACGCGGCTCCGACACCGGCCTTCGTCCCGCGCGCGGCGGCCAGTTCGCTATCGACCCGCGGGTCGCGGTTGGCAGCCATTCCGGCCAATGCCTACGACGGAGAGGTGGCGACCGGCTCGCTGCTTGCCGGCGGGGTGCCGGCGCACGAGTTTTTCCCCGCGCAGGCGTGGCTGCGATGCACCGCACGGGTGACACGCCAAATGCCGGTGGAGCTGGCCGGTTATCCACCCCCCCAGGGTTTGCCGGAGCTGCGCCAGCAGATCGCGGCCCACCTCGCCGCGACGCGCGGTTTGCTGGCCGATCCCGGCTGTATTGTCGTGACCGGTGGTACACAGCAGGCGTTGCGCCTGGCGGCAGACCTTCTGTTGGATCCAGGGGATACCGCCTGGGTGGAAGACCCGGGCTATATCGCCGGCCGCGGTTCGCTGCTTGCGGCAGGGGCCCTGCCGGTCGCGGTGCCGAGCGATGATGAGGGTCTTGATGTCGCGGCTGGAGTTCACTTGGCCCCGGATGCGCGATTGGCGTTGGTGGCGCCTTCCCACTCGACCCCGCTCGGTGGGGCGCTGCCGCTGGGACGACGCCTGGCGCTGCTCGACTGGGCGGCGCGCGCGAATGCCTGGGTCCTCGAGGATGACTGCGACTCTGAGTTCCGCTGGGAGGGGCGGCCGCTGCCACCGCTGGCGACGCTCGATCGCGCGGGTCGTGTGATCTACTGCGGTACGTTCAGCAAGACGCTCGCGCCGGCCATACGCCTTGGCTTTGCGGTGGTGCCGGCGCCATTGGTGCCAGCTTTCGTGCGGGCGCGTACCCTGATGGATCGGGGTAGCTCGGCGCTGACCCAGGCGGTCTTGGCCGAGTTCATGCGGCAGGGGCTGCTGGCGCCACACATTCGCCGGATGCGCACCGAGTATGCTGGACGGCGGACGGCGTTGCTGACCGCCCTGCGGCGCCATGCGCCGGCTATCACACCCGTTGCGGCGCCGGGTGGCTTGCACATGGTCGCGCGGTTGCCGGAGGGATGTGACGAGGTTGCCGCTGTCCGAGCCTGTCGTGCGCGCGATCTCGCGGTGGCGCCGCTGCGGGCGTATTTCGCCGGTCCGCCCCGGATGGCCGGTCTCGTTATTGGCTTCGCGGGTACTCCCGCGGCCTTGGCGGCTGATCTCGCACGCCGCCTGGCTGCCGCGATCCGGGTGTGACCATGACCCTTGGCGGATCGACCGCTGAACCCGTGCTGTTCGAGGCTGTGATCCTGCCGCATCGCAGTCTGAGCGTGCGGGGACGCGCGTGGCTCATCGGATTGATCTGTCTATTGGGCACGCTGACCGGCGTCCGCTTCTGGCTCATCGGCGCTTGGCCGGTGGTCGCCTTCAGTGCGGCCGAGATTGGCATTGCGGTCCTGCTGCTCTGGCTCAATGCCCGACAGGCGCGTTCGAGCGAGTTGCTCCTGCTGGATCCGACGGCTTTGCGCATCGTCCGGACGACGCCCGCGGGTCAGCGCGAAGAGCGCGTGCTCGCGGTGGGCTGGTTGAACGCGGTGCTGGAAGAACGGCCGGGCCGCGTCCCCGGATTGCTCCTGGTTGCCCGTGGCGTCCGGGAGGAGATTGGCGCAGCGCTGGGCGAGGCGGAGCGCAGAAACCTCGCGCAGGCGCTGTCCACCGCCCTGCATCTCGCCCGCAACCCTCGGTTTAACAACGCGCAGTTGCAGGATGGAGAATTACCAGATCAATAACGTATAATTGGCAGAAAAATGACGACACTTGATCAGCTTTCGGACGGCCCCATCGACTTGATCAGCTCGAACACGCGTTTGCGGATCGCAGGATCGGTGATCCGGTAATAGGCGCGAACCAGTTCCAACGTCTCGCGGCGGTTTAATGTGTCGTCAGCGAAACCGTCCTGCGGATCGGAGAATGTCGGCAATCGGCGTCCAGCCTGACCGCCGAACGAGCTGGCCAGACCGTCAGGCATGTCATCGAAGAAGAAGCCGATCGGCACGTCCAGCACCCGCGACAGATCGAAAAGCCGAGATGCGCCAACGCGGTTTACCCCGCGCTCATATTTCTGCACCTGTTGGAAGGTAAGCCCCAACGCCTCTCCGAGGCGTTCCTGGGACATACCCAATAGCGTTCGCCGCAGTCGGATACGCACACCGACATGCACGTCGACCGGGCTGGCGCGGCTTTCCTTGTCTGCCCCAACAGCCTGTTCGGCGCGAGCCATACTCAACCCCTCCCTCAAATCCTTCAGCATGGGACCTGCCCCCGAGTGATGCGTGGGCCCTCAGAGCGGACGCCGATTTGATCACGCTAGATTCACTTTACCGCCACAACCGGCAATTGTCAAGCGATTAACCAAAAAAGTGATCGTTGGTCTCAATTATATGCATATTTCCCATTAATATCAACGCGTCGTGTGCGGACGTGCGCGGCGCCCACGACCTGCCACCAACCCAACAAGCGTTGTGATCGCGCCAAGTATCAGCGGAATGACCAAGCCGTACCGCGCGAAGGGCGGTGCCGGCAAAGCGGGTGGCAGATCCACCACCAGCACGCCCTGCCGGTTCATCCCAAGCCGGCCGATTTCATGCCCCCGCGCGTCAAATCCAGCCGAGATGCCGGTGTTCGCCGCCCGCATCAGCGGCAAGCCCTCCTCGACGGCCCGCAGACGTGCCGCGGCCAGATGCTGGCGGGGACCGGTTGAATTCCCGAACCACGCATCGTTGGTAATGTTCACCATCCAGGCGGGGCGATCCGCTTTGTCGATAACCTCGCCGGAGAAGATTGCCTCATAGCAAATCAACGGGCCAATCGGCGGCAGGCCGGGCACGTGCAGGGTCCGCGGACCGCCGCCGGGTTGGAATCCACCCCCCGGGACGACCTGAATGGGCAAGGGAAGCCAGGTCGGCTGATACTCGCCGAACGGCACCAGGTGCCATTTGTCGTAAACGCCATCCAGCCGTCCGTCACCGAGCACGGCGAACAGGCTGTTGCGTGGCCGTCCATCGGCATCGAAGCGAACAGCGCCGACCAGCGCTGGTGCGCGATCCGCGGCGTCCGCAATTGCCGCGCGGGCCGCCGCGTCGGTCTGCAACAGGAAGGGGCTTGCCGTCTCGGGCCACACCACGACCGCCGGTGTGCCGGCACTCCGTGCGACACCCGCGGCCGTCAGCGCCAGGTATCGGCTGAAAATGCGCTCGACCAGGGCGCGATCCCATTTCTGCCCCTGCGCGATATCGCCCTGTACAAGCACCACCTTGAGCGAAGGCGCCGTCGGCACCGGGTCACGCAGGCGCACGACCCCAAAGGTCGCCCAGATCGCGAGCACAGTGGCCCCCGCGATCCGCCATCGCCAACCCAATGCGGCGATCGCGGCCAACAGCACGGTCAGGAACGTGAGGCCCGACGCGCCGATCCACGCCGCCGGCTGAATCATCACGTCACCAACCAGGCCTGGCAGTTCCCACACACTTCCCCACGGATTCCAGGGGAACCCGGTGGCGATGAACTGCCGGGCAAGGTCGGCCAGCACCCATGCCCCCGCCAGCGTGAAGGCCCGTGGCCATCCCGGCGATGCGGACCGCGCCAGCGCCACCGGCACGGCGATGAAAAGCGCCAACACGGCGGCGAGCCCCGGTACCGCGAGCGGCACCAGCCACCAGAAATGCGCCGCCTCCACCAGGATTGCCTCGGTGATCCAATAAAGGCCGAGCAGGTGATGGCCAAACCCGAACCACCAGCCACGCCGCAGGGCCTGGCCCCAGCCACCCGTCCCAGCGACCAGGGCCAACAGCCCTGGCACCGTGACCACCAGCACGGGGATCGCATAGACCGGTGGCAGCGCCGCGGCCGACATCGCCCCCATCACGGCGGCGGCCGCGTCGGCGTGCCAGCCAGACAGCGAGGTCAGTCGCGCCAACACGGATAGCAGGGCCCGGGTGTCGCGTCAGATATCGACGTGCGTGGCCGCACCGGGCGCAGGTGCCGCCGCCTCACGCTCGTAGTGGCGATAGTACTTGTCCGTCACGAGGTCAGTCTTCACGACAACCGCCACATCCGTTGTGTTGAACTGCCGGTCGATCACCGCACCATCCCCGACAAAGCCGCCGAGCCGAAGATAGCCCTTGATCAGCGGAGGGAGCAGCGCAATGGCCCGCCGCGGATCAATCGTCTCAGGAGGCATCCGCCGCATGTCCACATACCGATCTGGCACAGCGCGGACCCGCAATGCGGGCGGTGCCAGATGGCGCGTGTACAGATAGGTCAGCTCCTCTGCGATCGCATCCGGATCGGTGCCGGGCAGGCTTGCGCACCCGAACATCAGCCCGATCCGGTGCTTGAAGACGTAAGCCGCGATCCCGCGCCAGAGCAATTGCATCACCGCGCGATTGCGATAGGCCGCCGCAACACATGACCTGCCCAGTTCCAGAATCGGACCTGGGAAAGCGACCAAGGACGCGATGTCATACTCGCCCGATGAGTAGAAGTGGCCGATGCGATCGGCCGCTTCCTGTCGGATGAGCCGATAGGTGCCAACCACACTGTCCGGCCCCGATCCGAGTGCGTGGTCCACGACCAGCAGATGATCGGCAACGCCATCGAACGCGTCCCGATCCCGTCCGGCCCCGGCGGATACGGCATCGGGTGTCGCACCCATCTCTTGATAGAACACGCGGAAACGAAGCGCCTGGACCGCATCGATCTCGGCGGCGGATCTGGCAATCCGCGCCCCCAGGTTGCCAGCCCGTAATTCCTGATCGGGCTCGTCACTCTGATCCGACCCGGCAGCCCGGCCTGGCACGGGAGGCGGTTCGGCGTTCATCGAGATGGCCCGGCTGGTCCGGTCCCGCGACCCGCCCCCCGCGCGGCGCTGCCACCGCCGTGCTGATCCTCGTCGCCCCGCAGGCGCTGATTGGCCGCCGAGGACGCCGGAGAGGAAGGGGTGACGACCTGATCTTGCCGGCGGCCAAACAGCTCCAGCCGCAGCGACACGATATCGAAGCCAAGCCGGCCGGCAATCGCCCGCATCAGGCGCTCGTGTTCGGCATCCTGAAACTCGATGACCTTCCCGCTCTCGACGTCGATCAGGTGGTAATGGATGCCGTGTTCGGTCGGCTCATAGCGCGCGCGGCCGCCGCCGAAGTCCCGGCGTTCAAGGATGCCCTTTTCCTCGAGCAGACGCACGGTCCGGTAGACCGTTGCGATCGAGATATGGCCGTCCAGCGCTGCGGCGCGCCGGTAGAGTTCCTCGACATCCGGATGATCCGCGGCGTCGGACAGCACCCGGGCGATGACCCGGCGCTGCCCGGTCATCTTCAAGCCTCGGTCGATGCACAGCCGCTCGATGCGGGATTCCATCCGGAGCCTTCACGATCACTGGCGCGATGGCGTGGGTCTCGCAGACCGAACCATCGTGCCCCTCGGGGTAGCCGATCAAGGCCGGCGCTGTCCAATCCACCCGAGCGAAGCGCGGTGGCAACGCCCGACCCGGCGTTGCCCCGTCAGACCCGCGACGAGATCGCTATTTGGGGCGCGCGCGGGGCGTGGTGCCCAGGCCGATCTTCTTGGCGAGCGACGAGCGCTGACGGGCGTAATCCGGTGCAACCATCGGGTATGTGGCCGGCAGACCCCAGCGCTGCCGGTATTGCTGCGGGGTCAAGTTATAGGCGGACATCAGGTGCCGCTTGAGCATCTTCAGTTCGCGGCCGTCCTCCAGGCAGACGATGTGATCTGGGAACACGGACTTCGCGATCGGCACGGCCGGCTCCGGTCGCACCGCTGGGGCCGCTTCTTGGCCGACCTCAGACAAGGTCTTATATACTTGCTGAATCAGTGTCAGGACCTCGGCAGGAGACAGTGTATTGTTCGACACCTGCGCCGCGACTATTCCGGCCGTCAGTCCCAGAAGATCGGCATTGGCCGATTGTTCAGCCATCGTCAGTCCTTTCGTTATCAACAATTGCCATCATTTAGGAGCCACCTTGGGCGGTCCGCAACCTCTATTCTGTCAGATATTTGTACGGCCCTTATCATGACGGCAGTGGAAGATGATGATGTCCAGTTGGACATCACTGCCGATGTATGCCCGATGACTTTTGTCCGCACGCGCCTTGCGTTGGATCGCATGGCGGCCGGACAGACGTTGCGGGTGAAGCTGCGGGGTGATGAGCCAGTGCGGAATGTCCCGCGTACCGCGCGCGAGCAGGGGCACGAGGTTCTGTCACTGACGACCGGCGCCGACGGTGTCAGCGTGCTACGGTTGCGTCGGGGTCCGTAAGCGGCCGTCGCAGGACCAGCGCATCGGCGCCGTTCGGGTAGTATCTCGGCCGACGCCCCGCCGGCAGGAAGCCGGCCCTCGCGTAAAGCCCTCGTGCCGCCAGATTGTCCTCGGCCACCTCAAGAAAGGCCACCGCCGCACCGCACGACTTGGCCCAGGCGATCGCGGTCTCGAGTAGGGCCCTACCCACCCCTCGGCGTCTGACCACGGGGGGCACAGCCAGGGTCAGCACTTCCATCTCATCCGCGGCAACCCGCGCGAGGATCATGCCGCCATCCGGATGGCACCATCCCGCGACCCCGGGCATGGCGAGCTGAAGGCCGATCGCGTCGGGCCCCCAGGCCTGGCGCTGTGGAAACGCCGCACCGTGGATCGCTGCCATGGCTGCTGCATGGCCGATCCCTGCCCGGATCGGGTCCGATGCCATCGCCGATCACACGCCGCGCGGCGCGGGGCGCAGTCCTGCGGCCGGCCGGCGCGCTTCCGGCGGATCGACATAGATCGGCAGGACATCGCGCGGCGGCAGCGCACTGGCATGCCGCCGCATCGCGGCCGCGGCCACCTGCCATGCCAGAGGCAAACGAACGTTGGTCAGCATCACGTCGCTGTCCCGCGCCGCCAATCGCGACGCCACTGCAATCGCGGCATCGCCCGCCACGGCAATCGGCCCCTGCGCCCGCGGCAGATCATCCAGCGGCACGGCGACGATCGAACTGCCGCGCTCCAGAAAGACGCGGCCGCGCCGGCTATCGATCGCGGTCCAGAGGCTGCGTCGGCCGATCTGAGGCAGGGCCTCGGCAAAGGTTTCGCCAACCGATACCCCGACGAGTGTCACGTGCGATGCAAGTGCGAGGCCGTGCGCCAGCGCAAGACTGGTCCGCAGGCCAGTGAAGCTGCCAGGACCAACCGTGACGGCGATCAGATCGAGATCGGGACCGCTCAGCCCCGCCGCGGACAGCACGTGTCGCACCATCTCCGGCAGCAATGCGGCATGCCCCCGCGCAGTGTCGGAATGCTGCTCGGCACGCACCAGGCCGTCCACCGTCACCGCGGCGGAACATCGGGCACACGCCGCATCGAGCGCCAGGACACGCGTCACGCGATTGGCCTCGCCGGCGCTAGAGCAGGACGCATGCCTCGTCGAATGGCAGGCGCGGCGAGCGGTTGAACACGCCGGCCGAATCGCCCATGCCGATATTGACCAGGAAGTTCGAGCGCCATCCGCGATCCGCCAGGAACTCGGCATCCACCTTCGCATTGTCGAAGCCGGACATCGCACCGATATCGAGGCCAAGCGCCCGCGCCGCCATCATTAGATAGGCACCCTGCAGCGTGCCGTTGCGGAACGCGGTCGTTGCCGCCAGCGACTCATTGCTGGTGAACCACGATGCGGCATCGGCATTATGCGGGAACAGATACGGCAGCTTTTCGTGGAACTTCGGATCGTATGCGACGATCACCGTCACCGGCGCCACCATCGTCTTCTCGAGATTCCCCGAGGAGAGGGCTGGGGCGAGACGCTGTTTTGCCTCCGGCGTACGCAGGAACAGGAACCGCGCGGGCGATGAGTTAGCCGAGGTCGGGCCCATCTTCAGGATTTCGTACAGCGCGTGCAGCGTCTCATCGGACACCGGATCGGGGCGCCACTTGTTGTGGGTACGTGCTTCACGGAACAGCAGATCAAGCCCGGCCGCGTCGATCGTCATGCCGATAGGTCCTTCCAGGATGGCAGGTGAGCGACCTCAGCCTAGCAGGGCCGAAATCAGAATTCGACCTGCTCGACCGCCTGCACCTCGGGGACATAATGCCGCAGCATGTTCTCGATGCCGTGCTTCAGCGTGGCGCTCGACGACGGGCAGCCGGAGCAGGCACCCTGCATATGCAGGCGCACAACCCCGTCGCGATAGCCGCGAAACACGATGTCGCCACCGTCACCCGCGACAGCGGGCCGCACGCGCGTATCGATCAGCTCCTTGATCTGCGCGACGATCTCCCGATCCTCTGGCGCCACATCCTCGTCCGGCGCCAGCTCGTCCGCGCTATCCATCATCTCGCGGCCGGCGACAAAATGCTCCATGACCGTGCCGAGCACCTGCGGCTTCAGTTCCGGCCAGCCGGCCTCGTTGGTCTTCGTCACGGTGATGAAGTCGGCGCCGAGGAACACCCGCGCAACACCCGGCAAGGCAAACAGGGCACTCGCTAATGGGCTGCGCGAAGCTGCCGTGGGCGTGGCAAAGTCCGCGGTGCCGGTTCCCATTACCGCGCGACCCGGCAGGAACTTCAGCGTGGCGGGATTCGGTGTGGCCTCGGTCTCGATGAACATGCAATAGGCCCCTTGTTTCCGGCGTGCGCAACAAACCGGACCGCGCCGGTCCAGTCAAGCCCGCTACATCGGTATGGTGGGTCACTCCGGCAAGACCTTGCGGCGCGCCGGGTCGCGCGTCGCAGGCCGCGCGGTGGCCACGCTTGGGCCCGCGCATGTATCTGCCTTACCTTGACTCGAGCGAGGGCGGTGAATAGAAGACCGTCCCTCTGGCGCGACCCTTACCCGGTCGTGCTTCACGTGACCTGCCCCCTTTTGAGTGACACCGAGCCCATGGCCAATACCGACTCCGCACGCAAGCGTATCCGCCAGACCAAGCGTCGTACCTTGCGCAATCAGGCGCGCAAGTCGCGGATGCGGACCTTCGTCAAGAAGGTGGAGGCGATGATCGCCGGCGGCGACAAGGCGGCGGCGCAGGACGCGTTCCGCCAGGCGCAGCCGGAGATGCAGCGCGCGGTCGGCAAGGGGGTCCTTCATGCGAACACCGCGGCGCGCAAGTTGTCGCGGCTCTCAGCCCACATCAAGGCACTCGCCGGGGTGTGATTCGCCGCTGCCGCAATGCGGCAGTACCCCTTACGGCACTGCAACCGTATGACTCCCGGCGTCGGGCGTGGCAAAGACACAAGACCAAGTAGTTGCGCAATAGTATCCCAAGCAGCGTCAATATTTTTGACGACATTGATGATCGTCACAGTTGTATTTGTGTTTGTTGATCGGCCGAATTACAGATTCCCATTGCGGGTGCCCCAGCATCTGACATAAACATTACACTGTCGTTAGCTCATCGAAGACTTCCTCTCTAGCGCAGTGGTGGTCATCATGTGAGTGTGGTCGGCGCCGTAAGGGTTTCGTCACGACGGCCGGTAGAGTCGTCGCAACAGGGGCGGTTTCGATGGCGTCAGGCATCGGTCTGGCTGATGGCGGCCAAGGGGGGCGCGAGATGTCCACGATCACGCCGCCGGATCCTCTGGGTCCGGTGCAACTTGCGGCGCAGTGGGCACGAATTCGCGGTCGATTGCAGCAGGAGGTGGGCGAGGTCGAATATCGTACCTGGCTGCGGCAGATGACGCTCGCCGGGCTCGAGGGCGACGAGATCACCTTGTATCTGCCGACGCGCTTTCTGCGCGACTGGGTGCGCGAGCACTACGCCGATCGTCTCACCGAGCTGTGGCGCATGGAAAATTTGGAGATCCAGCGGATCGAGATCCGTGTCGGCGGGTCGGCGACAGGTTTGGCCGAGAGTCTGGGGCCATCCGTCGTGGCGCCCCCCACAGCATCGCGTGTACCTATGCGTATGGATGAGCGAAGCGAACCGCGGCCGGACCTGGCCACCGGTCTCGATCCCCGTTTCACCTTCGATGCCTTCGTCGTCGGCAAGCCGAACGAATTCGCCTATGCCTGCTCCCGGCGCGTGGCCGAGCAGCCCGCCAGCCAGGGCTTCAACCCGCTGTTCCTGTATGGCGGTGTCGGCCTGGGCAAGACACATCTCATGCATGCAATCGCGTGGGAGATGGTGACACGCAGCAACGCGGCGAACGGCCGCTCGATCAGTGTCGCCTACATGTCGGCGGAGCGGTTCATGTACCGCTTCATCGCCGCGATCCGGAGCCAGGCGACGATTGAGTTCAAGGATCAGCTCCGCAGTGCCGACGTGCTGATGATCGACGACCTGCAGTTCCTGATCGGCAAGGACAACACGCAGGAAGAGTTCTTCCACACCTTCAACGCGCTGGTGGAAGCCGGCAAGCAGATTGTCGTCTCGGCGGACAAGTCGCCGTCTGACCTGGAAGGCTTGGAAGCGCGACTGCGCACGCGGCTCAGCCACGGCATGGTCGCCGACCTGCACTCCACGACCTACGAGCTGCGCATCTCCATCCTTGAGGCGAAGGCCGCCAGCGCCGGTGTGGTCGTGCCGCCGAAGGTTTTGGAATTCCTCGCGCACAAGATCACCTCCAACGTGCGCGAGCTGGAAGGCGCGCTGAATCGCCTGGTCGCGCACGCCAATCTGTTCAACCGCCAGGTCACGCTTGAGACCGCGCACGAGGTCCTGCACGACATTCTGAAGGCGCATGATCGCCGCCTGACGATCGAGGAGATCCAGCGCAAGGTCGCTGAACACTACAACATCCGCCTGACCGACATGTCCTCGGCCCGCCGCGCCCGTGCGATCGCCCGGCCGCGCCAGGTCGCAATGTGGCTCGCCAAGCAATTGACCCAGCGCAGCCTGCCGGAGATCGGCCGCAAATTTGGCAATCGCGACCACACCACGGTGATGCACGCCGTCGCCCGCGTGGGTGACCTGATGGCGCGCGACGCCGCCTTCGCCGAGGATGTCGAGCTGCTGCGCCGTATGCTGGAGTCCTGATCCGCCCCGAAAGCCGCAAACGCGCGCTTTGCCAGCGATTTTCCTGTTGCTACAGTCGGCCACCGATTCGTCCCCGGTGTGGTACAGGTATCGCGAGGGGCCACAACAGGCTCATCGGACAGGCCTCAAAGGATTGCCGCAATGAAATTCAAGGCCGATCGCGCCACCCTTCTGAAGGCCCTGGCCCACGTCCAGAGTGTGGTGGAGAAGCGCAACACCATCCCGATCCTGGCGAACGTCATGATCGCGGCGCGTGATGGCAAGCTGGCGCTGACCGCGACCGACATGGAAATTGCCATTATCGAGGATGTGCCAGCCAGCGTCGCCCGCAATGGCAGCTGCACCGCGCCGGCCGTGACGCTGTATGAAATCGTCCGCAAGCTGCCCGAAGGTGCCGAGGTCGAGCTCGACTATCCCGGCGGTGACGCCCAGCTCACCCTGCGCGCCGGCCGCTACAGCACGCATCTCGTGGTGCTGCCCACCGACGATTTCCCCTCGATGACCGCGGGCGTCCTGCCGCACCACTTTACTCTGTCGGCGCAGCAGCTTCGCGGTCTGATCGATCGCACGCGCTTTGCCATCAGCACCGAGGAAACCCGCTACTACCTGAACGGCATCTACCTGCATGTCGCGGACAGCGACGGCACCCGCGTGCTGCGCGCCGTCGCCACCGACGGCCACCGTCTCGCGCGCGTCGAGGAGCCGTTGCCGGAAGGTGCCGCCTCAATCCCCGGTGTTATCATCCCACGCAAGACCATCAACGAGCTGCGCAAGTTGCTCGATGAAGTCACCGGCGGTGTCGAGCTGGCCCTGTCCGACACCCGCATCCAATTCCATGCCGACAGCGTTGTGCTGACCAGCAAGCTGATCGACGGCACCTTCCCGGAATACGATCGCGTCATCCCGCGCGGCAACGACAAGGTGTTGCGTGTCGGCAAGAAAGACTTCGCCGATGCTGTCGGCCGTGTCGCCGCGATCTCGTCGGAGCGTTCGCGCCCGGTGAAGTTGTCCCTGCAACGCGACCTGCTGACCCTGTCGGCAGCCAGCCCTGAACAGGGCACCGCCACTGAGGAGCTCGACGCCGAGCGAGTGAAGTACGAAGCATCGCCCTTGGAAATTGGCTTCCAGGCTCGTTACCTGAACGACATCACTGATCAGATCGAAGGCGACGTCGAATTCTGTTTTGCCGATGGATCGGCCCCGACCGTGGTGCGCGATGCCGGCGACGCCAGCGCGCTCTACGTGCTGATGCCGATGCGGGTCTGACCCCCCGTATCGCACATCCGTCATGGCCGGGCCTGTCGCGGCCAACCACGCACCGCCGGCGACGCCCGGATGGCGCACCCCACGCCGGTCATGACAGAAAGCGTCATGCGCCTGATCCGCCTGACGCTGACCGACTTCCGCTCCTACGCCACACTCACCTGGCAGCCCCAGGCCCGCATCAGCGTCCTGGCCGGGCCCAACGGCACCGGCAAGACCAACCTGCTGGAGGCCGTCTCGCTGCTCGCGCCCGGCCGTGGCCTGCGCGGCGCGCGCGTTGCGGATCTGGCCCGTCACGGCACCACCGCCTGGGCGGTCGCCGGCCGCTTCCGGTCTGAGACCGCCGCCACTGATATCGGCACCGGCACGCCCCCTGACGGGCCACCCGACCGGCGCGTCTTTCGCCTGGACGGTTCTGCCCCGCGCAGCCAGGCCGAGATCGCCGCCCGCGTCGCCGTCGTCTGGCTCACGCCGCAGATGGACCGCCTGTTCCAGGAGGCGCTGTCCGGCCGCCGCCGGTTCCTCGACCGCCTGGTGTGGGCGTTGGAACCCGGCCATGCGCGTGAGATCGGTTCGCACGACACCGCCATGGCCCAGCGCAATCGTCTGCTGGCCGAGGGCCGCGCCGATCCGGCTTGGCTGGCGGCGCTGGAAGACGCCATGGCCCGCCACGCCGTCGCCGCCACAGCCGCCCGCATCACGCTGGGGACCCATCTCAACGCGGCGTTGCAGGCTGGCGCCGCCGCCCCGTTCCCAGCCGCGGCAATCGCGCTGGTTTGCCCGATCGCCGATCGCCTGGCCGTGTCCCCGGCCGTGGAGGTCGAGGATTGGCTGCGCACCAGCCTGGCTGCGTCCCGGTCGCGCGACGCCACAGCTGGCAGCACCGCGCTTGGCGCCCATCGCACCGACATGGCGCTGAGCGATTCCGCCACCGGTCGCCCCGCCGCGCAGGCCAGCACGGGCGAGCAGAAGGCCCTGCTGGTCGGCTTGATCCTGGGCCACGCGGCGCTGATCGCCGAGGCGCGTGGCAGCGCACCGCTGCTATTGCTGGACGAACCCGCGGTACATCTCGACCCCGACCGCCGCGTTGCGCTGTTTGCCGCCTTGATGCGGCTGGAGGCGCAGACGATCCTCACTGGGACCGATCACGAAACATTCTCTCCGTTGGCCGGCCACGCCGAGCTGCTGCGCACCGGCGAGGGCCACCTGGTGCCGGCAACGCTGCCCTGACCCTCACGCGTGCCCCGCCGCTCCCTGTCATAGCCGGGCTTGTCCCGGCCATCTGTGCGGCGACGTGAAGCCACGATCGCGCCGACAGACCTGTCCTCGACAGGGCCTGTGAAGCGCCCCGCGCGACATGGCAGAAATCTCGGAAAATCGCAGGATTCTCCAGCGACTCCCCTGGGCTTATGGGCGCCGAATCGCTATATTCTCGTCGCACCCAGACAGTCCTTCGGAGACCCTCGCCGGCATGTCCGACAACGCCGCGCCGCAGCCTGATTCCAACCACGCCAATGGCGATGCTTACGACGCCGCGTCGATCTCCGTACTCAAGGGGCTGGACGCCGTGCGCAAGCGTCCGGGCATGTATATCGGCGACACCGATGACGGCTCCGGCCTGCACCATATGGCCTTTGAGATCATCGACAACGCCGTCGACGAAGCCCAGGCCGGCTTCGCCACGCGATGCGAGCTCACCTTGAACGGCGACGGCTCCGTCACCGTGCGCGACGACGGCCGCGGCATCCCGGTCGACATCCACCCCGAGGAAGGTGTCTCCGCCACCGAGGTGGTGCTGACCCGCCTGCACGCGGGGGGGAAATTCAACCAGAACTCCTACAAGGTCTCCGGCGGTTTGCACGGCGTCGGTGCCGCGGTGGTCAACGCGCTGTCCGAATGGATGGAAGTGCGCATCTGGCGCGACGGGCAGGAGTATTTCATCCGTTTCCTCAACGGCGACGCCGAGGCGCCATTGTCCCTTGTCGGCGCGTCTAACGAGGTCCATGGCACCGAGGTCATCTTCAAGCCGAGCCCTGCCACCTTCACCCGCACCGAGTTCGACTTCGCCCTGCTGGAACGCCGCCTGCGCGAACTGGCATTCCTCAACTCCGGCCTCACCATCGTGCTGCGCGACGAGCGCCACGCGGAGAAGCGTGAGGTGGAGATGCGCTACGACGGCGGCCTGGTCGCCTTCGTCGACTGGCTCGATCGCGCCAAAACCTCGGTCATCAAGCCCGCCATCAGCCTGCGCGTGCCGGAAACTGATGCCGGCATCCGCGTTGAGTTCGCGCTGTCGTGGAATGACTCATACCATGAAACGATGTTGTGCTTTACCAACAACATCCCGCAGCGTGACGGCGGCACCCATCTTGCCGGCTTCCGCCAGGCGTTGACCCGCGTGGTGACGAAATACGCCGAAGGCATGGGCAAGAAAGAGCAGCTCCAGCTCGTCGGCGAGGACATGCGCGAAGGCATGACCGCCGTGCTGTCGGTGAAGGTTCCGGACCCGAAATTCTCCTCGCAGACCAAGGACAAGCTGGTCAGCTCTGAGGTGCAGCCCGTCGTGCAGGCCGCCGTGGCCGATGCCGTTGCCCACTGGTTCGAAACGCACCCGAAAGAAGCCAAGTCGATCATCCAAAAGGTGATGGACGCTGCCTCGGCGCGCGAAGCCGCCCGCAAGGCACGGGAACTCACGCGCCGCAAGGGGGTGCTCGACATCTCGACCTTGCCCGGCAAGCTGGCCGACTGCCAGGAACGCGATCCTGCCAAGTGCGAGATCTTCATCGTCGAGGGGGACAGCGCCGGTGGCACCGCCAAGCAGGGCCGCAATCGCAAGTTCCAGGCGATCCTGCCGCTAAAGGGCAAGATCCTGAACGTTGAGCGCGCCCGCTTCGACCGCATGCTCGGCAGCCAGGAGATCGGCACGCTGATCACCGCACTGGGCACCGGCATCGGCCGCGGTGAGCCTGATCAGGGCGGCTTCGACGCCGCCAAGCTGCGCTACCACCGCATCGTCATCATGACGGACGCCGACGTGGACGGCAGCCACATCCGCACCTTGCTGCTGACCTTCTTCTTCCGTCAGATGCCCGACCTGATTGACCGCGGGCACCTGTATATTGCCCAGCCGCCGCTGTACCGCGCCAAGCGCGGCAACGACGAGCGCTACCTGAAGGACGACCCGGCGCTGGAGGAGTTCCTGCTCGACAAGGCTCTGGCCGACGCGCAGCTGACCTATGCCGACGGCCAGGTGGTGGAGAAGGAAGAGCTACGCCGCGAAATCGCCCTGCTGCGCGAAGCCACCCATCGGCTGCGCCTCCTGTCCAGCATCATCCCGGTGGCGTTGCTGGAGCAGGCCGCCATCGCCGGCGCTCTGACCCCCGACGCCGCCCGAGCCACCGAAGCCGCGCCGACCCTGGCCGTGCGCCTCAACGCTGTCTCGCTGCCGACCGAGCAGGGCTGGGTGGTCAGTGCCGATGGCGGCCTGACCCTGTCGCGCACTGTGCGCGGCGTGATGGAAAAGCGGGTGCTGGACCCGGCTGCGCTCCGCAGCGCCGAAGCCCGCTGGCTGAACGACCGCACCAAGGCCCTCGCCCAACGCTTCACCACGCCGGCGCGATTGAAACTGGACACTCAGGAGGCAAATGTGGCCGGCCCGGCCAGTGCCTACGAGCGCGTGATGGCGCATGGCCGCCGCGGCTTGACGGTACAGCGGTTCAAAGGTCTGGGCGAGATGAACGCTGAGCAGCTCTGGAAGACCACGCTCGACCCAAGCCTGCGCACCCTGTTGCAGGTGAGGGTCGGCGACGCCGAGGACGCCGCTCAGGTGTTCTCGACCCTGATGGGTGATGTGGTCGAACCCCGCCGCGACTTCATCGTGAGCAACGCCCTGAAGGTCGCCAATCTGGACGTGTAGGGCACCACAACGCCAATTAAAATATCCATTGAAATGGGTGCTGATTCATTTATTTGGAACGTATAGCATCCACTATGATGGATAAATGCCAATCAGGGTCACATTCCAGATCCACGTCAACGGCCAGTGGTGGGACGCGGGAAGCGCTGAGTTCTCCGACGAAGTGGCGGGCCACCATGGGTGGGCTGAGCTTGAGTACGACCTTGGGTATTGCCTGGCGCATGACCCCGACTTGACCGGCTCCGTACGCGGCAACGCTGCCTTGAGCGTGCGGTTGCCCCCCAGCATCGAATGGCGGAGATTCCGTCGCTGGCCGCCGTTCCTGCTGGACCTGCTGGCTCAAGGACATGCCCGCCAGGTACTGACTGAGACGCTTGGGGTGGCGCAGGATTCGGTCGCCTGCGATCTGCCACTCCTGCTTCGGGCTGGCGGCAGTCCGATCGGCAATATCCGCGTGAAAGAGGCTTGGCAGGCGGAACAAAGTCGTATCTCCGAGGCCCGGCCGACAGGGCTGACGTTGGATGCGGTCTTCAGCCTCGATGAGCGGTTTCTGACGATTGCGCAGGAATTTGCCGCCGTCGCGTCAGGCACATCCGGCGTTCAGGGCGCATGGCCTAAGGTCCTGCTGACGCGGGCCGGGGATGGTCTTTGGTATCCCGACCCGATGGTCTCGGACGAGGAGGCTGCCGACCACGCGATCTTCAAGTGGATCGGGGACAAGCACGTGTCGACCAGCCTCATCCTCGCGGCTGAGGCTCCTTATTTGGAGTTGGCGCGCGCATTCGGTCTGCGGTGTGCCCGGCCGCTGACCTATCGCAACAACGTTCTCATGGTGCCGCGCTTCGATCGACACGTGGCGAATGGCCAAGTGATCCGCCTCGGTCAGGAGAGCATTGTCGCCGCTGCCGGAATCGCGGCGTTCAGTCATGCTACGAGTCACGAAACATACATCGACGTCCTCAAAGACGTTTGCGATGACCCGGCCACCGAGGTCACCGAATACGTGCTTCGGGACCTGCTGAACCAGGCACTCGGCAACCCAGACAACCACGGTCGTAACACCGCCCTCCAAAAGCACGTGGACGGCACTGTCACACTGACACCGCTCTTCGACTTAGACTTATGTCCCATGCGTCTCGATGCGACTGGGGTCCGACGCTCGACGACATGGGCATGCTTGAGGCAGCAAGGCGGAGCCAGCCGTGATCTGGACCCTGATTGGGCCCTCGTGTGTGACGTCGCCGCGGCGGGCACGATGCCAGCCTACGACCTCAAGGCCGTTCTGGCATCGAAAGCTGAGATCTTGCGCACGTTGCCCAATCTGGCCACGGAACGCGGCGTGGACGCTCAGGTCGTCCAGCGGGCGACGGGCCGGTGCGCAGATTTTGCTAGTGCCGTTGCCAAGCTGTGAGAGGTTGACCTGCTCATGCCCCGCGCCAAGCCACCTCCCGCAGATGATCTCCGCGAACGACGGCGCAAGCTGCACGAGGACGTCGAGGGTCATGGTGTTCCCGTGGCCGATGCCATCAAACGCATGCGGCAAGCGCTGGGCCTGACCCAAACGCAATTCGGCCGTGTCTTTAAGCTCACCGTGCGCCAAGTGTGGGAACTTGAAGCTGGAACGGCTAATCCGACACTGAGCACACTGACACGCCTCGCAAAGCCGTTCGGGTTCCAACCTGGCTTTATCCTGCTCAACCATCCCCCGAATGCGTAAGTGGCCGTTGCTTGCTTCCAGCAGCCTCAGTCAACGGCCCGGGTTGCGAGCGGCCGATCGCTTGTTCTTCGTACCCGTTTTCCCGCGGCGGCCGACCGCTGCACCCTGATCACTGATCGATGTGCTGTCGATCGAACGCGTATCCTTGGGCCTGGTTGGCACCAAGCCTCGAAGATTGCCTGCCAACGCCCGCGACCACTTCAATGGGCTCGGTCCCTCCCACTTTGCATTTTGTCGACAGCTGCCCGCAGCTGTTCGTCTCCATTGACACATCCAGATTTGGACCCAATATCCGGACTTGGATGGAGGATTTGATATGAGAAGTCCCAGGAGAGCCGAAAAACCTGCCATCCCGGCGGGGCCTGAAGTTCTCGACGCTTCCCGCTTCTCTGCGGCCAACCGGCGGCGCCTCAGTGGCCCGGGGCTGCGGGCCTTCCAGGCAATCGCAGAGTTTTGGGACCTGACGGAGGAAGAACGCCTGCGCGTCCTCGGCATGCCTTCTCGCTCCACCTACTACGGCTGGGTGAAGGCCGCGCGCGAGCATGGAGAGATCACGCTTCCTGGGGACACGCTGACCAGAATTTCGGCTGTCCTGGGCATCCACAAGGCGCTGCAGATCCTATTCCCGAACGAGCGTGAGGGTGTGGCGTGGCTGCGCGGCCCGCATGGCGCCCCTCTGTTCGGTGGCCAGCCGCCCATGGCCCTGCTGATCTGCGGGACGCAGGACGGCTTGATGGCGGTGCGCAGGTTTCTCGATGCGGCACGCGGCGGACTCTACATGCCGCCCAATGCAGCCGACGCCGATTTCGTCCCGCTCACTGATGGGGACATCGTCTTCGCGTGAGCTTCCCTTCGACGTCGGCGCCGCACCCGACATGGCGCCTGATTCCCTCGCGTTTCCCTCCGGTCGGTGCCTTCGACACGGTGGCGACCGCGGCAGATCTGCAGGCGGTCATGGAGCTGGAGGGCTGGACGAGCGACCGTCTGGTGGCCGAACGTCTGGCTCGCCTGCCGCGGGCGGACTGGGTGTTCGGCGTGGCGAACGCCAGCATCGTCATGGCGGCCTTCCTGCACGCGGCGCCGTCGGGCGGCCGGTTCAACGGACCTGATCTGGGTGCCTGGTACTGCAGCGCGGCGCTCAACACTGTGATCGCCGAGGTGGCGCACCACCTGCGCCGCGAGGCCGTCGCACGTGAGCAGACGGAGGGCCGCCGTGTCTTCAGGTGCTACACCGCTAGACTGCTCGGCGACGATCATGTCGACCTGCGCGGTCTGCGGGAAAGCAGACCTGACTTGTATCACCTCACCGACTACAGCGCGGCACAGGCATTCGGCGAGAGCACGCGGGCGTCAAACGTGTCGGGCATCGCTTACGACAGCTTGCGTCACGTGGGCGGCACGAACGCGGTCGCTTACCGTCCCCGCCATGTCACCGCGATCACGCAGTGCGACCACTTCGACATCCTGGTGCCGACCAGCGGCAAGATCGTCGTTAGGAAGCTCTAGCCGATGGGCGACGGTGCGCTCGGAAAGTCCACTCGATATGCACCCGATGATGCTAACTCGATACCAGAACGACGTTGTTCCCTGCTACTCGGAATGACCTCGTTTGCCCGCCAGCTTCAAACTCTTGACTGTCTCCATAAAGAGCGAGCAGACACGCCAGAATGCGGTTAGCGATATACAATTTCGGTGTGTTTCGTGAGCGGGCGGAGCATCCCGCCAACCAGGGCTTCCGAGATCGGGAGACGCCGAACTTTGTTGCTGCTGAACGCGCACCCGGCTTCGTAGCGCGGTCTGGGTACGCCGCGGAACCAGGTCCGCCGAGTTGGGGCGAACAGGTTTATCCTCGCTTTTACGTCGAACGCGGTGACGGGTGGTCGCCGGCAACGCTGTCACTTTGGAAGGATCTCGAAAGCCTGATGGCGTTCACGTATTTCGGCATACATGCCGAGGTGCTCGAGCGAGCTGGCGAATGGTTCGTCGAGCAACGCTGGCCGCCTTACGCGCTGTGGTGGGTTGCAAACGATCAATTCCCTAGTTGGAAGGAAGCTGTTGGTCGATTCGAGCATCTTCACGATCATGGGCCCACGCCGACGGCATTTAATTTTCAAGTCGCTTTCGATGTGCAAGGTCTGCCTACCGCAATCGATCGGAAGTCTGTGGCGCAATTGGCGCGGTGTATTGCTTAAGTCCTGAATTTGTACCTGATCAAAACACCACATGGGCACCTCTAGCCGCCCTTCGTGCTCCGGCTCATATCGGACACTTCACGCTAGTCCGAAACAACACGCCCCTGACGGAGATTTCGGTCGGTGGAGGCGCAGTCGAGCTATCTTCACTCGCGGCGACGGCTTGGTTCAGCAGCAGTCGGCCCTCTTGGCAAACGACGTTGCGCGCCCGAGCTGTCTCATGCAACGCATTACACACTTCGTCTGCATGTGCAGCAAGGATCTCCTTTTCCAAGGCATCCAGCAGCGCGGCCAGTCCAGATTGAGTATTGTTCACTATGGCCATGGCCAAGACGCCGCGGCATCAGGTTGTCGTTTTCATCTGTCCGAGGACATGCCGGATGGATTCGTGTG
>DATHNE010000064.1:0-11597 GCA_035486355.1 Acetobacteraceae bacterium | reverse complement strand
CACCGGACCGGGCGCTATGGCGACGAGGATCCGTTCCGCGATCGGGGTGAAATCGGCGCGGAAGTGGACGGATGACTTCAACACCAGGATCGGGGCCTCGGACGGTTCGACGCCGACATGGCGCAAGATCGCCTGATCCAGCGCCTGCATCTTGCGGCTGACCACCATCACGCGGATGCCCGGGGCGATCGAGATCAACGCGCATATGCCCAGATCGGCGGGATTGCCCTTTCCCATCGGCCCGGTCAGCGTGAAGACGCCTTCCGCCAGTTTCTCGACCCGCGCGGTGCACACGTAGGGCACGCCGTCGGACTTGCCGCCGAGCGACAGCGACACCTCACCCCCCTGCCCCACGGCATGGCACGCGGCTGCGCTCTCGGCGTCGTTGACCAAACAGAACACCGCCCCGACCGCGCCCTGACGCACCGCCTGGGCGAGCAACGCCGTGGTGTCGCCATGGCCGCCGCCGCCGGGGTTGTCCTGCGTGTCGGCAATCACCACCGGACGACGCGCGGTCGCGGCGAGGTGCTTTGCTTCCGCGATAGCCTCGGCCGCGGGCAGCGTATCCTGTGCGAACTCGCGCTCCTTGCCGAGGACGTAGGCGGTGAAGGCATCAGCCGTGGCGTCGGCATTCTGCTGCGTGTCGGCATAGGCGGCGATGGCGGGGCCACAATCGGCAAAGTCGGCGAACGGGAAACCGAAGCAGAACGCCAGCTCGGCGATGTTGTCGCGGCGGGCCATCGCCGCGCGCTCCGCCATCACGCCTTGCATCGGCTGCACCATGGTGCACTGCGTGCCCAGCGGCAGCCAGAAATCGAGCTGACGGAAGGCACAGGCCCAGGGAGTACCACGGGTGATGCGCTGCAGCAGCAATTGTGTCGCCTGCGCACCGGCCTCCTTCATGTCAATGTGCGGGTAGGTGCGGAATGGCACCAGCGCATCTGACAGGTCCACCATTTGCTTCGTCAGGTTCGCGTGCGGGTCAAGGCTGATGGTCAACGGCAGGTCGCCAACCAGCGCACGCACGCGGCGTAACAGCTCGCCCTCGGCATCAGGAAAGCTGTCCGCCACCGCGGCGCCGTGCAGGTCGAGATACACGCCGTCGATCTTGCCACTGTCGAGAGCCTTCGCCAGTTCATCAATCAACATGGCGCAGATGCGTTCGAAGGCATCGTCGGTGACGGGGGCGGAGGGATTGGCGAAGCACCAGGACAGCGGCACCAGTTCGGCGCCGGCGGCTTCCGCTACGGCGATCGCGCCAGCGATGGGGACGGAAGTGGTACGGACCGCATCGATCAGGCCAGGGCCGCGTTGCAGACGCGGGAAGCCGCCGGGCTGGAGGAAGTCGGCGTAGGTCGCGGGACGCGGGGCGAAGGAGTGGCTTTCGTGCAAGAAGCCGCCGATGACGAGACGCATGGGGAAATCCCTTGGACAGAAACAATTATCCCCTCTCCCGCTGGCGGGAGAGGTCGGCAAACGAAGCGTTGCCGGGTGAGCGTGGTGCCGCGTGCAAGACCCTCACCCGCGTCGCTCCGCTCCGCGACCTCGCCCGCCCTGCGGGCGAGGTGTACCACCAAATATCACCTTACCAGATTGCTCGGGGCCTTGCCGGCCAGCACCGCATCAATCCCATCCAGTGCCAGGAAACCCATCGCGTCGCGCGTTTCAACCGTTGCGCTACCGAGATGCGGTAGCAGCATGACGTTCTCCAGCTCCAGATAGCCCGGATGTACATTCGGCTCTCCGTCATAGACATCCAGCCCGGCGTACCCCACCTGCCCTGTCCTCAGCGCCGCAATCAGCGCCGCATCGTCCACCAGCGTGCCCCGCGCGGCGTTCACCACCACCGCACCGCGCGGCAACATCGCGATGCGCGCGGCGTTCAGCCAATGCCGGGTCGAGCCACCACCCGGTGCGTTTAGGCTCAACACTTCGCATTCGGCCAGGAAGCTCTTGTCGTTGTCGTGATAGATCGCGCCCATCTCCAGCGGCTCCGGCAGACGCACCACGTCGCGATAATGGATCGCCATCCCCAGCCCACGCGCCAGCCGTGCCAGTTCGCGACCGATCCGACCCATGCCGAAGATGCCTAGCTTCCGCCCTGCTGCGCCAACACCCATCAGCTGCGTCGGCGCCCACCCGACCCACTTGCCGGCGCGGATCAACCGCTCCCCCTCTCCGGCCCGGCGCGACGCCGCCAGTATCAGCAGCAACGCGCATTCGGCGGTGGCGAGGCTCAGCACATCGGGCGTGTTGCATACGGCGATGCCGCGCTCACGCGCCGCCGTCACATCGACATGATCATATCCCACGCTGAAGGTCGCGATCACCTTCACACTGTCTGGCAGCGCGCCAATCAGATCTGTATCAAAATGGTCGCCCGGGCAGGTCAGGACCGCCGCGGCATCCTGCGCGCGGGCAATGATCTCCGCGCTGGGGATCGGCGTATCGGACGCGGTCAGGCGCGCGTCGTGGTCACGCCTGGCACGCGCCTCGACGGCTTGCGGCAAACGACGGGTCACCAGCAGGACAGACTTGGCCATCAATTCAGCTCCACAAAGGATCAATCGGCCCGCGTCCGGCGAGCACGGCGGCAATGTTATCCAACGCACGGAAGCCCATGGCATTGCGCGTCTCCACCGAGCCTGAGCCGATATGCGGCGACAGGATCACGTTGGGCAGGGCAGCAAAGCGTGTGTCGTAGGCGGGTTCGTTGCGGAACACGTCCAACCCGGCAGCGAAGAGCTGGCCAGAGGTCAGCGCGTCGTGCAATGCGTCCTCATCCACCAGGCCGCCGCGCGCGACATTCACCAGCACCGCGCCGCGGGGCAGCAGAGCCAGGGCCTCGGCGTTGATGATGCGGTCGGTGGCAGGCGTGGCAGGCGCGTGCAGTGACAGGAAGTCGCACCGCGGCAGCATGGCACGGAAGTCGGCAAAATACTCCGCGCCCTGCTCCAGCTCCGGCGGCAGGCGATGGCGCGCGTGATACACCACGCGTATATCGAAGCCCCGGGCGCGCTGCGCCATGGCACGGCCTATGCGACCAAGACCGAGGATGCCCAGCGTCTTGCCACTGACGCGCACACCCAGCAGGTCGCCTTGGCCGATGCGGATACGCCAGCCCTTGCGCATGATCGCGTCGTACTCATAGGCACGCCGCGCGGCGGCCAGCAGCATCATGAAGGCGAAGTCGGCGGTGCAGTCGGTCAGCACGCCGGGCGTGTTGGTCACGATCAGGCCGCGCGCCTTGGCCGCTGTGACGTCGATATGATCGTAGCCGACACTGCTGGTGGCGCCGATGCGGACGCTGTCGGGCAGGCGCGCGATGGCGGCTTCGGTCAGCGGCAGCGTGTTGACGAACTGGATGGCATCGGCACGGTGAGCAGTGGCGGCGTCGATGACCTCGGCCACCGTCATGTCCGCGGGGCCTGGCGCAACGACCGTGTCGAACTGCTCGCGGGCACGCGCGATCACGTCGCGCGGCATCAGCGCCGCGAGCACCAGGCGTGGCTTCATGCCCCCTCCATCCCGTCCGGGTGCAGTCTATCGCCGTTGCTTCGCGGTTGCGAACAGGGGGCGCAGCGCGGCAGGGTTACGGTTTCCCACCCGGAGACTGAAATGCGCGCCAACCTGACCCCCGATGTCGACCTTGCCACCCGCCTGTTCGATGCATTGCGAGAGGCGACGTTCGATGGCGTGGGGGTGACGCGCGACGCCTATGGCGCGGGCGAGCAGGCGGCGCATGACATCGTGCGGGCGGCGGCCGATCAGCTGGGGCTGGAGGTCGCCATCGACGCCGCCGGCAACATGCTGATGACGTTGCCGGGGACGGACCGCACGGTGAAGCGCATCGTGCTGGGCAGCCATCTGGATTCCGTGCCGCAGGGCGGCAACTACGATGGCGCGGCAGGCGTGCTCGCGGGCCTGGCAACCGTCGCGGGGATGAAGCACGCGGGGTTCGTACCCAGCCGCGACATCACCGTCCTGGCGATCCGCGCGGAGGAAGCGGGTGCGTGGTTCCCGACCTCGTATCCGGGCAGCCACGCGTCGCTGGGGCGGCTGCCACCTGCCGTGCTGGATGTGAAGCGCATGGACACCGGGCGTTCGCTACGCGACCACATGCGCGAGCGCGGGTTCGATCCGGATGCGGTCGCGGCTGGGACATGTCTGCTGCCGCCGGCCTCGATCGCGGCGTATCTGGAGCTGCATATCGAGCAGGGGCCGGTACTGGACGCGGAGCGGATCCCGGTGGCGATCGTCACTGGCATTCCGGGGTCGCGACGATTTCGCGCGGCGCGGGTGGTCGGAGAATACAACCACTCGGGCGCGACGCCGCGGCGGTATCGCGCGGATGCGGCGATCGCGTTGGCGGAATTGGCGCATCGTCTGGACGAGCACTGGGGCGCGTTGGAGGCTCAGGGGCATGCGCTGGTGTGCACCTTCTGCGTGCTCGCGACGACTGAGGAAGCTGGCTTCACCAAGATCCCCGGCGAGGCGCGGTTCCAGTTGGACCTGCGCAGCGTCGCGCCGGCGAGCGTGGATGCGATGGTGGCCGAGCTACATCGGCTGATCGGGCGGATCGAGGCGCGGCGGGGCGTGCGGTTCGAGCTGGGGGTGGAGACTGGCAGTTCGCCCAGCCCAATGGATGAGGCCGTGCGTGAGGGTCTGGCCCGCGCGGCGCAGGCGGGTGGCATCGCGTGCCGGACGATGGCCTCGGGTGGCGGGCATGATGCCGCGGCGTTCGCGCAAGCGGGTGTCCCGGCGGCGATGCTGTTTGTGCGGAACCAGAACGGCAGCCACAATCCGCATGAGGCGATGCGGATCGAGGATTTCGCGGCGGGTTGTGCGGTGATGACGCGGTGGGCGGCCGACGCATCGGCGTAGGACGTTGGATCAGGGCGGCTCGACCAAGGCTTCTGGCATATCAGCCAACACACGGACCAGATCGGCGCGCGAGACAATGCCGACCACCTTGCCATCACGCCGCATCGGCCCGCGCTTGACGCGATATTTCATGATCAGGTCGGCGATCTGGCGCATCGGCGTCGCTTCGGTGACGCTGAGCACCTCACGCGTCATCAGAACGTCGGCGTGCCGCTTGTCCTCGCCGAGATAAGTCAGGAACTGGGCGCGAGCTGGGTGGCCTCGGCGAGCATGCGGAGCCACCAGGCACGGCGCGTCTCAGTCTCGGTCGTGAGCGGGCGCATCAGATCACCCTCATTCAGCATGCCCAGCAGTTGGCCCTCGGCATCGCGCACAGGCGCGGCGCTGCTGCGGTGGGTCAACAGCAGCTTGGCAATGCGCGCGACCGTGTCGTGGGGACAGGGAGTGATGACGTGCCTCGTCATGATGCTGGCAGCGTCGGCTGGCATCGTGAGACCCCCGGCCGTGGGGGACAGTCGGGAGGTCGTCGCTGGCGGGACTTCACGAAGCGTTAGCGCGCGCCGGCACCTCCGACCGAGGCGTCGATGCGGGCGATCAGGTCGGCGGGCAGCTTCCCCGCCTCGGCCGCCGCGACGCACGCCGCCAGCTCCTGGCGATTCTTCACGCCCAGCACCAGCGTGTCGATGTCCAGCGACAGCGTATAGCGGTGCGCCATCACCGCCGGGTTGGCGCCCAGCTCGGCACACAGGGCGCGGAAGCCACCGGCGCGGGCGTAGTCCAGCACCTCCGGATGATCGGCCGGCAAGGGGCGGTCGATCGCTTCCGTCAGCGCCCCGGCCTGTACCGCGCGGATGCCCATCACGCCGACCCCGTTGGCCCGCGCCGCAGCAATCACCGTGCGCGGCTTCGACGGGCCGGGGAAGAATTTCAGCCCGCCGGGGGAGTCGAGCAGGTTGGCGATGCATTGCACCGCGGCCGGCGCTGGGCGTTCGGCCAGCACGCGGATGATGGTGTCGGGCTGGCCGATACCAGTGAGCCCCCAGGCGCCGATCAGGCCCTCAGCAACGAAACGTTCGAACAGCGGGCGGACGTGATCGACGAAGGTCGCGTAGGGCGTCATGCGCGCGGCGGCGTCACCGGGGCTGGCGGCAATGAACGCTTCGTCAGGGACGATGTTGGAGTGGAGGAAGAAGAGGTCCAGCTTCGACAGACGCAATCGTCGCAGACTTGCTTCGATCGAGCGACGGAGGGTCGTTTCGATATCGGCGGGAACGGCGTGACCCAGGTTGCATTTGCTGGTGACGCGAATGCCCGGCGGCAGCCTGCCGTCGAAGGCGGCGCCAACAACCTCCTCGGCCTTGCCGTCGCCGTAGCGGGGTGCGAGATCGAGCAACGTGATGCCGGCGGCCACCGCGTCATGCACGGTGGCGATACATTCGTCGAATGTCGTCTTGCCCCACAGCATGCCCAGGCCGCCACCGCCCAGCGTGAGGGTTGAGACCTGTGGCAGCGGGCCGAATGAGTGGTGGTGCATGATGTCCTCCCGGTTATGGAGCCTGTGAGGCACGACTGATGGGGGAATGTCCAAATGTCCAGTCGTGAGATCGGGCCTGGGGCTGGGGCACTGCAAGAAAGAAAGCCAGCGGTCACAAAATTTCACTGAGAATATTCGTTTGGGCGCTGCGCACCGCGTGGTGGCCTGGGTGGCGCGCCAATCCAGCGCGAAGCGCCAAAATTCCTTTCTCCCTGAAACTCTGTGCGCGCGCGGAGAAACTCTGTGACCACTGGCTTGCTTGGCTGAAGCGCCCGTCGCCTTGCCTGATCCCCCCATGCGCTATATCGCTTCGTATATAGCGTGACGACTCCCCTCCCCGCATTGTGCGAGACCGGGGATTGGCCATATAGGTGCGACCAAACCACATCCGATCGAGGGACATCGCCATGTATCAGGACATCCAGCTTTTCATCGACGGGGCCTGGGGCCCGGCTGCCGCCGGCCGCACCATGCCTGTGGTGAACCCCGCCACCGGCGAGCCGATCGGTAAGCTGGCCCACGCCGAGCGCGCCGACCTGGACCGCGCGCTGGAAGCGGCGGACAAGGGCTTCAAGCTGTGGCGCAAAGTCTCGGCGTTCGACCGCTCGAAGGTGATGCGCAAGGCGGCTAACCTGCTGCGTGAGCGTGCGGATGCGATCGCGCCGCTGCTGACTATGGAACAGGGCAAGCCACTCCCCGAAGCGAAGGGCGAAGTGCTGGCCGGCGCCGATGTGATCGACTGGTTCGCCGAGGAAGCGCGCCGTGCCTATGGCCGCGTGATCCCGGCCCGCGCCGAGGGCGTCTATCAGCTCGTGATCAAGGAGCCGGTCGGACCGGTGGCGGCGTTCACGCCATGGAACTTCCCGATCAACCAGGTGGTGCGCAAGCTGTCGGCGGCGTTGGCCACCGGGTGCTCGATCATCGTGAAAGCGCCGGAGGAAACCCCGGCGTCACCGGCGGAACTGATTCGTTGCTTTGCCGATGCGGGTGTGCCGGCGGGGGTGATCGGGCTGGTGTACGGCGTGCCGGCCGAGATCTCGGAATATCTCATTCCACATCCGATCATTCGCAAGATGTCGTTCACCGGATCCACCGCAGTCGGCAAGCAGCTCGCGGCGATCGCGGGCATGCATATGAAGCGCGTGACGATGGAGCTGGGTGGGCATGCGCCTGCGATGGTGTTCGATGATGCGGATGTAGACCTGGCGGCGAAGACGCTGGCGTTCGGCAAGTTTCGCAATGCCGGGCAGGTGTGCGTGTCGCCCACACGTTTCCTGGTGCAGGAGAAGGTGTACGATCAGTTCGTCACCAAATTCGTCGACCATGCCAAATCGGTGACGGTGGGCGACGGGCTGGACAAGGCCACGACGATGGGCCCGTTGGCCAATCCGCGCCGCATCACAGCGATGGAGACGTTCATCGGCGATGCGGTGAAGCATGGCGGCAACGTGCACACCGGCGGCAACCGCATCGGCAACAAGGGCAATTTCTTCGAGCCGACGGTGGTGACCGATGTGCCGAAGGAGGCGCGGGTGATGAACGAGGAGCCGTTCGGGCCACTGGCGGTGATTTCGCCGTTCTCGTCGTTTGACGATGTGGCCGCCGAGGCGAACCGGCTGCCGTTCGGACTGGCGTCGTATGCGTTCACCCGGTCCGCGAAGACGGCGAATGCGATCGCGAATGCGGTGGAGAGCGGGATGATCACGATCAATCATCTCGGGCTGGCACTGCCGGAAGTGCCGTTCGGCGGTGTGAAGGACAGCGGCTATGGGTCCGAGGGCGGCTCGGAAGCGATCGAGGCGTATCTGAACACCAAGTTCGTCACCCAGGCGGGGCTGTAATCGCACTCACCGCCTCATTCGGCATCGGGCTCGACCCCGACGACACGCGCGGCTACCGTTCCATCGCCAGCGCGGCCGCGCTGTTGGTGGAACGAACCGGACGGCTGGATGAGGCGGGTGCCTGGACCGGGCGACAGCTCGTTGGCCGGTATTTCATCTGCGGCTTTGGCGACGCGGCACAGCGGATGGATTTGTTGCCGCGTCTTGCCTGTGGCGAGGCGTTGATCGCTATTGCGATCTCCGAGCCGGGTGTAGGCGCGCATCCGAGAGATCTCACCACGCGCGCGAAGGTGGATGGCGATGGCGTGCGGATCACCGGGCGCAAGGCGTGGGTCAGCAACGGACCGGATGCGTCACATTTCGTTGTGCTGGCGATCAGCGCGATGGAGGGCGCGCGCAAGCGCTACAGCGCCTATCTGGTGCCGCGCGAGACGGCCGGGTTGAGCCTGCAACCGATGCCGGAACTGAAACATAGCCGGCACTGCGTGCTGGAGCTGGATGGATGCCGCGTGCTGCGGAGTATGCGGCTTGGACCGGAAGATGACGCCTACGAAGCCATGGCGCTGCCGCTGCGCGACACCGAGGATGCGGTCGAGCTGTCGAAGCTGGCCGGCGGCCTGCGCTTCGTGTTGCAACGGTTGGCGATGGGTGCTGCCACGCCGGAGGCCGATTTGGCACTCGGCGGATTGCTGGCGCTCACCGCGGTGCTGAGCGATGGCGCCGCGGCGCTGGCCGATGCGCTCGACGCGGGGCGATTGGCCGAGAAGAGCGCGCAGCTCGTCGGCCTGCGGCTGCTGGTCGCGGAACTGGTGCAGCGCGTGCGGACGTATACAACGGCGCATGGGCCGACGGACGACGAGTGCATCGCGTCGGCGTTGGCCGATCTTGACCTGGCACTATCGATCGCGCGTGGCCCTCGGCAGGCACGTCAGGCGCGGCTTGCAATCACACTCCTCGGCTGACGACCGCCTGGCTCCTGCGCGATCCGGGGATCGCGCGCGTCCGCCGAACTAGCCCACCGGCGCCGCCTTGGCGTGCGTCTTCACGTCGCCGCGCGCCACGCGCACGTGATCCTCGAGCTGCCGGCGCGCAGCATCGAAAGCGTCGCGCACGGCGACGTGGGCATCCCCGTGCGCGTGATTGTCGGCGGGCTCGCGCCGCACCAAGATGGTACGGCCCGGCAGCGTCAGGTCGACCCGGATATGGAACATCTTGCCATGGCGCGGATGATGGTGGTCCATCTCCACCACGACATCACATGCGGTAATGCGATCGCATAACTGCTCCAGCTCGGCAATACGTTTGTGGATGCGTTGCTCCAGCGCATCAGACGCGTCCATATTACGAAACGCGATACGCGGTGCATGCTGCATGTCAATCTCCTTCGTTACGATCCCATTGCCAGGCCTGCAAATCACCCTCGGGCGTCATGGCGTGGCTGGCGCGCGGCAGGGTCCGACTGAGCTGGTCCAGCAACGCAGCGGAGCGCACTCCGGCCGATGTCGCCATGTCCTGGACCCGCTCCTCGCCCAGCACGTGACGCAGTTGCTCCGGCGTGATGGGAAGGTTGGATCCGTGGCCGGTCCAGGAGGCCATAATCGACCCAGATCCTGCCTGCGTGAGACGGTCCGCGAGGTCGTGCAGAGAGCCTCGCTCGCCCTCCAGCAGTTCCTCAAGCACATGACCGATGGGCGTGATCGCGTGCTCTTCCGCATGGTGATGCAGGTCGTCGATCACTTCGTGCAGCAGCCGCATGGTCCCTCTCCAATGGCGACAAGCTGACGCCCGGGTACAAGGGGGTGGCATTGACCTGGGTCAAGCCCCAGATAGTCTGATCGCGAGAACGAAGGGGGACCGGACGATGGATGACGTGATGCCGGCCGGCGCTGTGTGCGGCCCGGATGGCTGTGAGGTGTCCGACGCCTCGACCGCGACGCTGTCCACGGAGAACCAGGCCGTGGGCACACGCATCGACATCGTTTCCGATGCGATCTGCCCCTGGTGTTATATCGGCAAGCGCCATCTGGAGGCCGCGCTGACCACGCTCGCAGCCGAGGGCCTGCGGTTCACGGTCCATTGGAACCCGTTCCAGCTCAATCCCGACATGCCGAAGGAGGGTGTCGCGCGCGCCGCCTATCGTGCGGCGAAGTTCGGCGATCCCGAACGTGTGCGGCAAATCGATGCGCGGGTGACACAGGCGGCCGAGGGCGCCGGGCTGGCGTTTCACCTGGATCGGATCGTGCGCACGCCCAACACGATCGATGCACATCGCCTGATCTGGTTCGCCGAACGGCAGGGCGTGCAGGACGCGGTGATGGAAGCGGTGTTCCACGGTTATTTCATCGAGGGCCGCGACATCGGCGATCATACGGTGCTGGCCGATTGCGCGGCAGCGGCGGGGATGGATCGCGCCGAGGTGCTCGGCTTCCTGGGCAGCGGGCGGGCGGACCCGGAAATGCGCGCGGCGGACCAGGCGGCGCGCGAGGCGGGCGTAAACGGTGTGCCGTCGTTCTTCCTGGACGGCTACGGACTGTTCTCTGGCGCGATGCCGGCGGAGCAGATGGCCGAGGCGTTCCGACGCGGGCGGGCAATCCTGGAGCAGAAGGGGGGATAATTTCGCCGCCCACGCGCCCCAAAGTTGCTTCCTTCTGCGGCCTGCTGGGACAGGAGCACAATCCGCGCACCCTTTTCGTGCCTCGCACGATGGTTATAGTCCGGGCCAATCAGGCACGGGAGCGCCGCACATGACCTCGAAACACCCCGAGACGCTGGCCCTGCATGCCGGCTGGCGTCGCGATTCGGCAACGACCGCGGTCGCGGTGCCGATCTACCAAACCACGTCCTACCAGTTCGACAGCGCCGAGCACGCCGCCGACCTGTTCGGGCTGAAGGCGCTGGGCAACATCTATACGCGCATCATGAACCCCACCTGCGACGTCCTGGAAAAGCGCGTGGCGGCGATGGAAGGCGGCGTGGCGGCGCTGGCGCTGGCCTCCGGGCAATCGGCAAGCGCCTTCTCGGTGCTGAACCTGGCGCGCGTCGGCGACAACATCGTGAGTTCCACCGACCTCTATGGCGGCACCTGGAACCTGTTCGCCAACACCCTGAAGGACCAGGGCATCGAAGCGCGCTTCGTCGATCCAACCGACCCCGCGGCGTTCGCACGCGCCACTGATGACCGCACCCGCGCTTATTACGCCGAGACGCTGCCGAACCCGAAACTGATCGCATTCCCGATCGCCGAAGTCGCGGCGATCGGCCGGTCCTTCGGCGTGCCGCTGATCATGGACAACACAGCTTCCCCGCTGCTCGTGCGTCCGTTCGATCATGACGCGGCG
>DATHNE010000063.1:0-11783 GCA_035486355.1 Acetobacteraceae bacterium | reverse complement strand
CGCTCGATCATGCTGTGCCAATTGGAACGCGCCGGGGTGGAGATCGAGGTGGATCCGCAGCGTCTGGCCGAGGCGCTGGAAAACAAGACGAAGAACGGATGACTTGACGGAATTCCCCCTCCCTCAAGGGAAGGGGGAATTCCAGGTTGGCCACTATGTGACGCCCCGCCGCGTGTGAAATCTTGGGTCACGCCACGTGCCGCTGCGCATCACGTCGCACAGCACCGCCACCGCATCCCACACTTCGACGTAACGCACATACAGCGGCGCCAGCCCGAAGCGCAGCACGTTCGGTGCACGAAAGTCGCCGATCACGCCGCGTTCGATCAGCGCCTGCATGATCGCGTAGCCATCGGGATGCGCGAACGACACCTGGCTGCCGCGCTGCGCCGCATCGGCGGGTGTCAGCGCTGCGAACCCATGCTCTGCGCACTCCCGGGTCACCAGCGTCAGGAACAACTCGGCCAGCCGCACCGATTTGGCACGCAGGTCTGCCATTGGCACCTGCAGCATCAGATCGACACCGACCTCCAACGCCGCGAAATTCAACACCGGCGGCGTTCCCACCACAGCGCGTGCGATCCCGTCCGCCGGGCGATACACCGGGTCGAATGCGAACGGTTCAGCGTGACCCAGCCATCCCGTCAACGGCAGCCGCAACCCGGGCTGCAAATGCGGCGCGACGTACAGGAACGCCGGCGCACCCGGACCGCCGTTCAGAAACTTGTAGCCGCAGCCTACCGCAAGATCCACCTCGTCCGCGGCAAGCTGCAACGGCACCGCGCCAACCGAGTGCGACAGATCCCACAACACCAGCGCACCCGCCGCATGGGCGGCACGCGTCACCGCTGCCATGTCGTGCATCGCACCGCTGCGATAGTTCACATGCGTCAGCATCAGGACCGCAACGTCCGGCCCCAGCGCACGCAACGGATCATCCACGACGCGCAACGCTTGGCCGCGCCCCAGCAGCGTTGCCAATCCTTGCGCCATATACAAGTCGGTAGGGAAGTTGCCAGTCTCCGTCAGGATCACCGGCCGCCCCGGCCGCGCATCCAACGCCACCGCGAGTAGCTTGAACAGGTTTACCGAGGTGGAATCCGCCACTGCGGTGGTGCCAGGCGCAGCACCGACCAACCGCGCGATCTTGTCGCCCACGCGTAACGGCAGATCAATCCAGCCATGCTCTGTCCAGGCGCGGATCAGCGACTCGCCCCACTCGCGCGCGACCACCTCTGCGATCCGGACCGGTGTCGCCTTTGGTACAGGACCAAGCGAATTGCCATCCAGGTAGATCACGCCCTCGGGCAATACAAACCGCTCGCGGAACGACACCAACGCGTCGGCGGCATCGAACGCTGCCAGCGCCTCGCGCGTGATGCGGGACACTCAGTCGTCCTTCTGCAGCACCACGCCCGCCGTCGTGCCGCCATCGATGGTCAGCGTGTGACCGGTCACAAAACTGCCGGCCTTCGACGCCAGGAACACCGCGGCGCCGGCGATCTCGTCCGGTTCGCCGATGCGCTGCAATGGCACGTCGCGCGTTGCCTTGCGATAGCGCACCGGGTCTGTCCACAGTGCCTTCGCAAAATCAGTGCGCACCAGGCCTGGCGCGATCGCGTTGGCACGCACGTTCTTCGGCCCCCACTCCACCGCGATGTTGCGCGCCAACTGCATGTCGGCCGCCTTCGAAATCGCGTACAGCCCGAGCGACGCCGAGCCGCGGAACCCGCCAATCGACGAGATGATGATGAACGACCCGCCGCCGCGTTCCGCCAGATGCGGACACACCATGTTGGCCAGCCAGAAATTGCTGCGCACGTTGGCGCCCATGACGCGTTCGTAGACCTCGTCGGACGCACCGGCCGCCGGGCCGAGATACGGATTGACAGCGGCATTGCTCACCACAATGTCGATCCCGCCGTACTGCGCGATGGTCTGGTCTACCAGGTTCTGCAGATCCTCCTTGCGCGCGATGTGGCACGGGATCACCGTGGCCTCACCGCCGCGATCGCGGATCGATGCGGCGACGGCCTCACACGCATCCGCCTTGCGGCTGGACACCACGACCTTCGCACCATGCTCTGCCAATCGCTCGGCGATGGCACGGCCAATGCCTTTGCTGGAACCGGTAACGATCGCGACCTTGCCGGTCAGGTCGAACAACGACGACATGGGCACTTCCTGCTGTTCTTGGCGGGACGGGTTACCCGTGAGTATGCTGACCACCAGGAAACGTCAATCGGGTCAGGTCAATGCCGACGCAACGCACCACCGTCTATCGCCATGCAGAACTGCGCCGCCTGCTGCATCCGCGGAGCGTCGCGGTGATCGGTGCCTCGGCGCGGGCCGGATCGTTCGGCGAACGCGTGCTGCTGAACCAACAGAATTTTGCCGGCCGCACCTATCCCGTGAACGCGCGCTACGAAAAAATCGGCGACCTGACCTGCTATCCGTCGGTCGGTGCGTTGCCGGAAGTACCGGATTGCGCGGTGATCACCGCGGCGCGCGACTCGGTCGAAGAGATCGTGCTGGACTGCGTCAAGGCCGGCGTTGGCGGCGTGATCATCTTCGCCTCCGGCTATGCGGAAATGGGCCGCGAGGACCGCATCGCCGCACAGGACCGGCTGGCGGCCATCGCGCGCGAAACCGGCCTGCGCATCGTCGGACCGAATTGCATCGGCGTGGTCAACGCCGTTCTCGATTCGCGCATCACGTTTATGAACATCACGCCGATCCCTCCGCCGAGGCCGCATGCCGTCGGCATCATCAGCCAGTCCGGAGCGCTTGGCATGGCGCTGGCGCAGGCGGTGGTGCGCGGCGCCTCGTTCAGTCACGTGATGACGTCGGGCAATTCCTGCGACGTCGATATGGCGGATTTCGTCAGCTACCTGGCCGATGATCCAGCCTGCACCGCGATCGCTTGCGTCTTCGAAGGCATGGCCTCGCCCGAACGGCTGTTGCTCGCCGCGGACTATGCATGGCAGCGCGACAAGCCGCTGGTGGTCTACAAGATGGCGACGGGCGAGGAAGGTGCCGCGGCTGCGATGTCGCATACCGGTTCGCTCGCAGGCTCGCACGCTGCCTATCGCGCGGTGTTCCAGCGTGCCGGCGCGGTGCTGGTGGAAAGCTACGAATCGCTGGTGGAGACGGCATCGTTCTTTGCCAAGGCACCACCGCCGAAAGCGAAAGGTGCGGCAGTCGTGGCGGCGTCGGGCGGCGCGGCGATCATGGCCGCCGACCGCGCGGAGCAATACGGGGTGCCGATGCCGCAGCCGGGCGCGGCGTTGCACGACCTGCTGGTGTCGCGCATTCCGGATTTCGGCGCGGCGCGCAATCCTTGCGATGTCACCGGGCAAATTCTGAACGATCCCGAATCGCTGAACGTCTGCGCCGGGGCGTTCCTCAACGATCCGCAATACGCCACGCTGGTCGTGCCGATGACCTATGGCTACGCCGCGTCGGCGGCACGCATTCCTGTCTATGACCGGCTGGCGAAGGAGGCGGGGAAAATCGTCTGCATCGCCTGGCAGGCGGAATGGCTCGAAGGACCCGGCGTGAAGGAGGCGGAGGAATCCGGGCACGTCGCTCTGTTCCGCTCGATGCCCGCGTTGTTCGCCGCCCTGGCCGCATGGACCTGGCGCGCCGACAAGCGCGCTGCCGCACACGAAACGATCGCACCCACACCGCCGGGAACGCTGCACGCCGCGCGCGAAATGATCGCCGCCGCCAAGGGCCGCACGCTAACGGAACGCGAGGCAAAGGCGGTGCTGGCGTTGTACGGCGTGCCAGTGGTCGGCGAACGCCTCACCGCCAGCGCCGACGAAGCGGTCGCCGCGGCCGAGGTGCTCGGCTATCCGGTGGTGCTGAAAGTCGAATCCCCCGACCTGCCACACAAGACCGAAGCCGGCGTCATCCGCCTGAACCTGCGCAATGCCGAGGATGTGCGTGCAGGCTTCGACGCCGTCATGGTCAATGCAAGGCGTGTCTCGCCGCCGCCACACATCAACGGCGTTCTGGTGCAGCCGATGGTGCCGCAAGGCGTCGAAATGGTGATCGGCGCGCGCATCGACGCTCTATTCGGGCCACTGCTCGTGGTCGGTCTCGGCGGTATCCTGGTGGAAGTGCTGCAGGACACCGCGCTTGCCCCCGCACCGGTGACACATGCCGATGCACGCGCGATGCTGGGTCAACTCAAGGGGGAAAAGCTGCTGCATGGATTCCGCGGCGCCCCGGCCGTCAATCTCGACAAGTTGGCCGACGTGATCTGCCGAATTTCGCGCTTTGCCGCCGACCAGCGCGACATGATCACCGAGCTCGACGTCAATCCGCTGATCTGCACCGGCGACCGGATCGTCGCGGTGGACGCGCTGATCGTTCCCGCTTCTGCTCAATTGCCGCCTTCGTGAGTGGCCGACCGTGCAAATACGACGTAACGCGTGACCGCATCCAACGGTGCTGACCCATGCCCATTTGCGAAGCCGATCCCTGGCGGTTCCAATACTTCGAGACTGTTCCCTGCCCGCCGGATGTGCGCATCTCGACGGAAGATTCGGATTCGTGGGAGTGGTTTCCGCGCCATCGCTGGATCTACGACAAGCTCGCCGTTGCCTTGTCACAAGGCCTGGACGCCGCGCCGCACGGCGTCATGCCGCGCGCATTCCCAGTGTTCTCCAAGCCGATCATGAATCTGCGCGGCATGGGTACCGGCAGCCAAGCGATCACCTCCGCCGAAGATTACAAGACCAAGCTCACCGCAGGGCATTTCTGGTGCACGTTGCTGACCGGCGCGCATGTCAGCAGCGATGTCGCGCTGGTGAACGGCGAGCCGCGCTGGTGGCGCCACACCTCCGGCGCCACCGCCCCGGGCGGCACATTCGACCACTGGACAATCCACGCCGAGGCGATGCCCGAGATCGAGGATTGGTGCGGCGCCTGGGCACGCAAGCACCTCGCCGGCTACACCGGCATGGTGAATTTCGAAACGATCGGCGGCCGTATCATCGAGGCGCATCTGCGTTTCGCCGACCAATGGCCCGATCTGTATGGCGCCGGCTGGGTGGAAGCGCTGATCCGCCTGCATGTCACCGGCGACTGGGATTTCCTCGACACCGACCGGCGCGACGGCTTCAGCGTGGTGCTGTTCGGCCCGCACGGTCCGCGCTACCGGCACCCACCCGCGTCGCTGGTGGAAAACGTGCGAGCCATGCCCGGCGTTTCCTCAGTGCAGATCACCTTCCATGAGGAACGCGACCCGGCCCATCACGCGATGCCGCCCGGCGGTTTCCGCCTCGCCATTGTGAACGCCCATTCGTTGCAAGCTGGACAGGCCGCGCGGGAGATCTTGCGACAGGCGCTGGTCCCGACCGAACATGACAAAGTCGCGCCGTAGCAGCCTGCTGGCATGGTGGTCAGCCGATCTCGGCGACTTGCTGACGCATCACCACCAGCGCTTCGTTCCGCGCCCCGCCCGAACCCCGCTCGCGTGCTGTTGACGCCGCACACCACACTCTGGCCCACCTCTCGCATTACGTCAGATCGTCCCACGACCTAGGGTCTTCGCCATGCCGGTGCAGCGCCTCCCCTTGGATCGGCGTTCGGCGCCGATCGCGCCCGCACATACGCCGGGTACCTCCAGCATCCTGACGCTGGCCACCAGCGTCGTGGTCATCGCCGGGCTGTATTTTGGCCGCAGCGTCCTGATCCCGATCACACTCGCGGTATTGCTGTCCTTTTTGCTCGTGCCGCTGGTGGAAGCACTGCGCCGCATCCATGCGCCGAATTTCCTGGCCGCGACGCTCGCAGTTGTCCTGGCGCTCGGCGTCATTGTCGGGCTCAGCGGATTGATCGGCTCACAGGTCGCCGAGCTCGCTGGCCAGGTGCCGCGCTATGCCAGCACGATTGAAACCAAGATCGAAACGGCCCAGCAGTTTGCTGCGTCCCATCTCGACGCGATCGTCAGCCGCCTTGGCCACCCGTTCCATTTCGGCGTACCTCAGCAACACGCCAATAATGGCACCGCCACGCCGAGCCAGGGCAATTCCGAACCGAAGCCAATTCCGGTCGAGGTCCAGCAGCCCTCCACCAACGCGATGCAGCTTGCAAAGCAAATCCTTGAACCGCTGATTGACCCGCTTGCCTCGTTGGCAATCGTGTTCATCGTCTCGACATTCATCCTGGCACAACGCGAGGACTTGCGAGACCGCATCATCCGTCTGTTCGGGGCCGCGGACCTGCACCGCACCACCGTCGCCATGGATGAGACCGCCCGGCGATTGTCGCGCTACTTCCTGGCGCAGCTCGCGATCAACGTGTCGTTCGGCGCGATCATCGCCACCGGCCTGTATTTCATCGGCCTGCCGTCGCCATTGCTCTGGGGCATCATCGCGATGCTTCTGCGCTTTCTGCCCTATATCGGCTCGCCACTTGCCGCAGTGCTGCCGATCCTTCTCGCTGCCGCATCATCACCAGGGTGGGCCGCCGCCATATCGACCGCCGCCCTGTTCGGCGGGTTGGAACCCATCATGGGCCAGGTGGTCGAGCCGTTGGTCTATGGCCGCTCTACCGGCATGTCGCCATTTGCCGTGGTGGTGGCAGCAATCTTCTGGACGTGGCTGTGGGGACCGATCGGCCTGATCCTGTCGACGCCGCTGACGCTCTGCTTCATGGTCCTGGGCCGGCACGTCGAGCGCCTTGAATTCCTCGACATCCTGCTGGGCGACCGGCCTGCACTGCGGCCGGATGAAAGTTTCTATCAGCGCATGCTGGCTGGCGACCCGGACGAGGCGCGGGAGCAAGCGGAAGCGTTTCTGAAGGACGAGTCCCTGTCGGGGTATTATGATCAGGTGGCGGTACCTGGCTTGCAGCGTGCCACGATCGACGCGGGACGCGGCGCACTGGGCACCGACCAGATCGAACGCGTATTGGAATCGGCCTATGCGCTGATCGAGGATCTGGTGGATGAGGCCCAGCCCGACACATCTCCCGCCGAAGCCTGGCAAGCCAATCGTGGCACCGTGCTGTGCGTTGCCGGCCGGGGTCCGATGGACGAGGCCGCCGCCCGCATGCTCGCCCAGCTTCTCGGCGAACGCGGAATAGCCGCGCACGCACTGCCAAATCGCGCGGTGTCACGGTCCGAGCTGGCAGACCTGCAGGCGCGCAACACCGCGATGCTGTGCCTGTGCTATCTGGATCTGGAAGGCGGCATCTCTCACGTTCGCTATCTGCTGCGCCGGTTGCGCCGCGTTCTGCCCGATCTCCCGATCCTGGTCGGCCTATGGCCGGCCGGCACGCTGCCCATGCAGGACGAACGAGCGCGTGCCGCGATCGGGGCCGATCAATACGTCGCTTCGTTGCACGAAGCGGTGGAGGCGTGCCTCGCCGTGGTGCACCAGGACGAACGCAGGCCGCTGCCCCAGCCGAGCTGAATCCGGCGGATTGGTGCAACAGCGCAATTTCGTGCACCATGCGACCCGATGCCCCGAATCCTGCTCTTGCCGTCCTGCGGCTTCGCGCACTTGGTGCGCGTCGTTCTGGCGTGCCTGTTGTTTCCCGCGGTTGCTCTGGCCGGCGACCTTAAAGTGGCCACCTGGAATTTGAACTGGCTCACCGAACGCCCCGCCGGCGATCCATCGCTGCCCCAGGATGTGCATGTGCGCGCGCCCGAGGATTTCGACCGCCTGCGACACTACGCCGCGCTGCTCGATGCCGACGTGATCGCGATTCAGGAAGTGGACGGCCGCGAGGTTGCCGCCCGCATTTTCGCCCCCGACCACTATTCCATTCACATGACGCGCGACGACGTTGTGCAGCGTGTCGGCATCGTCGTGCGTCGCGGCCTGGCCTACAGCGTCAACCCCGACGTCATCGCGCTGCAAGGCGAACGGCGCCTGCACCTGCGCAGCGGCGCCGATATAACGTTGCATCTCCCCGCGGGACCGCTGCGCATCCTGGCCGTACATTTGAAGACTGGCTGCGATGACGCGTCTCTGACGAACCCCAGGCGCCGTTCCTGTGCCGAACTGCGCGCCCAGATTCCACCGTTGCAGGCATGGATCGCGGCGCGGCAGCATGATGGCGTGCCGTTCATTGTGCTGGGCGACTTCAACCGCCACATGGACGGCAGGGACCAGCTTTGGGCGGCCTTGAGCAATACGGCGCCGCTGGTGCGCGCGACCGAAGGCCGTTCGAGCCCATGCTGGGGCAGCGAGGCCTTCATCGACCACATCATAGCCGGCGGCGCGGCGCGTGACTGGATGCAGTTGCCGACGTTGCGCGTGCTCGGCTACAGCGAAAGCGGCGAAGATTGGAAGGACCGGCTGTCGGACCATTGCCCGGTGTCGGTGGTGTTCGCGACGCCGGGGTGACGGCCGGTGCGATCATCCTCCCCCTCCCCTTGAGGGAGGGGGTTGGGGGGAGGGGAGCGTACAGCCGCGGTTACTCGACTGTACGCACCCCTCCCCCTAACCCCCTCCCTCAAGGGGAGGGGGAAGGTTCTGGGCGCGCAACCGACGGATCCAGCAGCGCCGCCAGTTCCGCCGCATGCTCATAGTCGGGCATCAACCGAGACAGCGCCGCATCCCGTTCCACCGCTGGATGAAAATATATTTCGCTGACCCCGTCAGGCAATTCGCGTAGCAGACAGCGCACCCGCGCCGCCGTCATATGGCCGCTCCACGCCAATCCGAAACAATGATCGTTGGTTATCATTCCGGCAGCGTGCGCCTGCGACCGCAGCACCCGCGTCCAGTGATACAACGCATGCGCGCCCCACCCCACCCGTGTGCCGCACCGGGCCAGCACCTCCGGTGGCTCTGCCGGAATACGCACATGGCGCAGACCGAACGCCGCACCGATCGTCAGCATCAGGCGTCCGACCGTCGGGTGCAGGTGCATGTGCTTGTGCGCGTTGGCATGGTCGAGCGTCAGGCCGGTGTCGGCAAACGCCGTGAACTGAGCACGGATTTCCGCCGCAAGCTGCCGGCGCACACGCGGACGGAAGAAATATTTCATCCCAAGCCGCAACTGGTCGGACGGAAACCAGCCTGACGCATCCACCAGATCCGGAATGTCCGCTGGTGGCAGTACCGCCTGCCCCTCGATCACCACCAGATGCAGCCCAACACGCAACCCGGGCAACGTACGCGCGCGACGAATCGCGTCAGCGGCGGCAGGACCGGCCACCATCAGGCTTGCCGCGTTCAGCGCGCCATCGCGACACGCGCGTTCGACCGCTTCGTTGACTGACTCGGACAGCCCGAAATCGTCGGCAGAGAAGACAACACGCTGCATGGCGCCGGTATAGCAGCCCGGCCCCCCGCGTCACCTACCAAGCGGCGTCGCGCATCACGAGGTCTGGCGACGCAGAAACGCCGGTATCTCCAATGTCGGCTCATCACTGCTGGCGGCCAATCGCACCGATGCGTGCGGAGCCTCCGCGCGATGTTCGGTGCGCAGCACCGGCTCGTTTCGCGGCGCCGTGGTTTCCGCCGCCGGCGCGGCTGACGGACGCCGGCGGAACGCCCCGGTGACCGTGGTGAACAGGCTGGGACGCGCAGGCTCGGGCATGGAGGGCGGCGCGGCCGGCGCAGCGGTCGGCCGCGCTTCGGTGAACAACGGCGAGGCGACCTTTTGGGTGAATGCCGTAGAAATCCGCGGTGGCCCGGGCTGCTGCTGCGGCGCGGCAGGCTGCGCTGACGGCGTATCGAGCGCCGCATGCACGTCGATGTTGGGCTCGGCCTGGGCGCGCATCTGCGCGGCTGGCTGACGCAACGGCGTTGCACTCATCACCGGCGCGGCGTGGACGGTGTGCGACGTCGCGTGCATCGCCATGACACCGGCCGCCTGCGACGGCACGGGGATCGGTTGCGGGGCCGGCATCGCTCCACCGCCAACGGCAACCAGCCGCGGCCCCGCTGTAGCGGCCGCCGGTGTGTCGATGCCAGTGGCGACGACCGACACGCGGATCCGCCCCGACAACGTCTCGTCGATTGCCGAACCGAAGATGATGTTCGCCTCTTCGTCCACCTCCTCGCGGATGCGGTTCGCCGCCTGGTCGACTTCGAACAGCGTCAGGTCGTCGCCGCCGGTGATGTTGATCAGCAAACCACGAGCGCCGGCCATCGAGGTATCTTCCAGCAGCGGATTGCTGATTGCCGCTTCGGACGCGCGGATGGCGCGGTTCTCGCCTTCCGCCTCGCCGGTCCCCATCATCGCCTTGCCCATCTCCGCCATCACCGTGCGGATATCGGCGAAGTCCAAATTCACCAGGCCGGGCGCCATCATCAGGTCGGTGACGCCGCGCACGCCCATGTAAAGCACCTGGTCGGCCATCTTGAACGCGTCCTTCCAGGTAGTGCGTTCATTCGCCATACGGAACAGGTTCTGGTTCGGGATGACGATCAGCGTGTCCACGTATTGCTGCAGCTCTTCGATCCCCTGGTCGGCGCAGCGCGCGCGCCGTACACCCTCGAAGCCGAACGGCTTGGTCACCACGCCGACGGTGAGGATGTTCCGCTCCCGTGCCATCCGCGCGATCACCGGTGCCGCGCCGGTGCCGGTGCCGCCGCCCATGCCGGCGGTGATGAACACCATGTGCGCGCCGTCGAGATGCCGGTACAGCTCGTCGGCCGCTTCTTCCGCCGCCGCCTTGCCGATCTCCGGCTTCGCGCCCGCCCCAAGTCCCTGGGTGATATGCGGTCCGAGCTGGATGCGCCGGTCCGCGCGGCTATGCATAAGCTGCTGTGCGTCGGTGTTCGCGACAACGAACTCCACGCCCTGCAGGTTTGCCGTGATCATGTTGTCCACGGCATTGGTACCGCCGCCGCCGACGCCGATCACCGTGATGCGCGGCGTGAAGTCGGTGTGAACCTGCTGCGGAATTGTGAGATTGAGTGTCATGCGGACGTCTCCCCCACGCGACTCGGGTCGGTGAACGGTGTGTTAAGCAGGAAGCCGAGCGATTCGCGAGGCATCAGATGCGCTCGCGAAGAAAATTGACGATGCGGCGGAACAGGCCGGTGGGCTGCACGACCTCCAGATCGACGTCGTGCAGCGCGCGGCCTTCGCCGGCGGCCCAGTGCAGCAGGCCCGCTGCCGTTGCGAATGCCGGACCGGACGCCGAATCGGGCAGTCCGCGCATCGCATGCGGGCGGCCCAGGCGCACATGGCTCGACAGCATCCGCGCCGCCATTTCGGGCACGCCGGCGAGTTGGCAGGCGCCACCGGTCAGCACGACGTGGTTGCCCGCGGCCCGCGTCAGGCCGCAACTATCCAGCCGTTCCTTGACATATTCGAAGGTTTCTTCCAGCCGCGGCCGTATGATGTTCACCACCATGCTGCGCGGCACCTTGGCGATCTGGTGTTCCTCCTCGCCGACAAGATGCACCGGCACCAACTCGCGTTCGTCGTCAGGCGAGGACTGCACGTTGCCGTACACGGTCTTCAGCCGCTCGGCGTGATTGAGCGAGGTGGACAGGCCGGCGGCGAGGTCCTTGGTGACATGAAAGCCGCCGATCGGCAGTTGCGCGGTGTGCAGCAATTGCCGGTCGGCGAACACCGCCATGCCGGTGGTGCCGCCACCCATATCGATCACCGTGGTCCCAAGTTCCTGCTCATCCATTACCAACGTAGCGAGCCCGGCTGCCATCGGCGCCGACACCACCTCGGCGATATCGAGATCGCAGCGTGCGATGCAGGCGCCGAGCGAACGCAGCGCGGTCGTTGCCGAATCGATGATATGCAGCTTCGCGGTCAGCGTGGTGCAGAACAGGCCGCGCGGATCG
>DATHNE010000062.1:0-3173 GCA_035486355.1 Acetobacteraceae bacterium | reverse complement strand
GTTGAGGCAGGCGGTATACATGCCCTCGCGGCAGCGCTTGCATTGCCCACAGCCGGCATGGATCTCCACGGTGACGCGCTGACCGATGCGATACTCGTCCACGCCCGGGCCGAGCGCCGCGACCGTCCCCATGTATTCGTGGCCGGGGGTGAAGTTCTTGTTGAACGGGTCGCCGCCGCGGATCAGCGCCGGCGGACCGTGCGCGATGATCTCCAGGTCGGTGGCGCAGATCGCCACGGCATCGATGCGCACCAGCACCTCGGCGCGGCCCGGCATGGGGACCGGCTTCTCCACCAGGCTGAGTTGACCGGGATCGTCCAGCACCCAGGCGCGCATCCGGGCGGGCACCGGAAAGTCAGGCGCGGTCTTCACCTTGGTTCCATTGGTCACGCGCGTGGCCTCCTTACGGGTCGCACCGGGTCGGCCGGCGCGGCAGGTTTGACGCAACTAACCGCGAAGCGCGCCTGTCGGCAACCAGCTTCCGTCCTGGGCCGGGCCGCTACGCCCCGCCGTTCACATCGATCGTGGCGCAGGTGATGAAACTCGCGGCGTCGCTGACGAGGAAATCCACCACGGCTGCGATCTCCTCCGGCTCACCCACTCGGCCCAGCGCGCTGTGCGTCGCGCGCTGCTTCGCCACCTCCGGGACGCGCGCGCCCATCGCCGTGTTGATCAGCCCCGGCGCGATCGCGTTGACCCGGATGCCGTGCTGACCGAGGCGCTTGCCCAGGCTCTGCGTCAGGTTAATCACCGCCGCCTTCGAGGCGCCGTACTCGACCACGGTGCTGCCGTTGCGTCCGGCCATCGACGCGGTGTTGACGATCGCGCCCGGCTGTCCCTCGGCGATCAATCGCCTGGCGACCCATTGTGCGGCGAAAGAACGGCACCCGCAGGTTCACCGCCAGTGTCGCGTCGTATTGCTCTGGCGGGACGTCGAGGTAGTCCTTCTCTGGATGGTAGATCCCGGCATTGTTGAACAGCACGCGGATCAGGCCGTGTTCTCGTTCGATGCGTTCGAGCGTCGCCGCCATCTGGGTGAGGTCGGCGAGGTCGCATCGGTAGTGCGGCCAGTTGCCGGCGCCGTCCGCACCGATGTCGATGCCGACGGCCTGATAGCCGGACTGGCCCAGCCGGCGGCAGGTTGCCTGGCCGATCAGGCCGTTGGCGCCGGTGATGACCGCAACTTGCGGCATGGTTTCCTCCCTTGGTTTCTTGGATTTCGCCGGAACCGCAGATGCGCGCGGATGATCCTGAACTGAACCCCACCCCTGAGACACGAAAACGAAGCACACTTCGATTTTGCTGCCGCAACCGCAATCGCTGCAAGTGGCGAACACGGTCCATCAACCTAACCCAGCGATTTGCCCTGCGGGGCAAAGGACAGAGTGAGGCGTCGACGGCATGGATGCCCCTCTTTCGGCGCGGGGCCGAGGTCAAGCCCCGAAGCCGCGCAGCGGGGCGTCGAAGACGCCGGGCTTGAGGTCGGCCCCACGCCGAAAGACCATGGGATCAGCCGTCCGTTGCCCTGCCCCGTCTGCTTCATGCGAGCGGACTTGTCATCGGCATCGACCGTTCAACCCCAGACACCAGCGCCGGACGTGGCGAGGCGCTGTGGACCGCCTCGAATTCCTCCGGTGCCAGATAAGTCAGTGCCGAATGCAATCGTTGCCGGTTGTAGACCGCGTCGATGAATGCACCGATCGAGGCTTCCGCCTCGGCCCGGTCGCGATAGGCCTGACCGTTCACCTCCTCGCGTTTCAGCGTGCACATGAAGCTTTCCGCCATCGCGTTGTCCCACGGACAACCAGGCCGGCTCATCGAAGGCTGAATACCGGCCCGTTCCAACCGGGCGATATAATCGCCGCAGGCGTATTGCACCCCTTGATCCGAGTGATGCACCAACGCTCCTGGTGTGACGTCACGATGGCCAATGGCCATATTCAACGCTGCCAGCGCCAGTTCAGCCCGCAGATGCTCCGCCATCGCCCAACCGATCACGCGCCGGCTGAATGCATCCAGCACAACCGCCAGATAAACGAACTCTTCCCGCAGCCTTATATAAGTGATGTCCGCGACCCAAAGCTGATTGACCGCCATCGCTACCACGTGACGCGCCAGGTTGGGCCACACTCGCCAGCCATGCCGCGAATCCGTCGTCGGCGGACGGAACGACAGCTTCGGCACGCAGAGCAGATTGTCCTCCCGCCGGATCCGTGCCACCCGCTTGTGGTTCACCGCCCAACCCGCGCGATGCAGCAGCGCCGTGATCTGCCGGTAACCGTTGTGACGATAGCCGTTCTTCCGATGCGCCAGTGACAGACGCTGGATCTCATCACGCAGCGCCGTCTCCTCCTCACGCGGCTTCGACGCCAGCCAGTGCCGGTAATATCCGGCCCGGCTGACGCCGGCCATCGCACACATGCGTTCGATCCCTACATGATTGCCTTGCCGCTCCATCGCCGCGTGGATCACCGCGTAGATGTTGTCTCGCCAGGACCGCCCTTCCTCGGGCGTTGCTCCTTGACATGCCGCAAGGCCGCGCGAAAAAAATCCAGTTCCAGTTGCTGCTGGCCGACCTTGCGCTCGAGCTCTTCGATCCGCCGACGAGCCTCCGCTGGATCGGTGAGGTCGGCCGGAGCAGCCGACGCCTCGATCGCTGCCGCATCGCCTCGGGATGGACGGCCGGCACGGCGCAACGCCGCCGCACCGCCGGCCTGAAGATGATCGCGCCAACTATACAACATCCGGCGTTGCACGCCCAATTCATCGGCCAGACCGACGATGCTCTCGGTGGTGGCCATGCGCTGCACCGCGGCGAGCTTGAACGCCTGGGTGAAGCTCCGCCGCGGCTGACGCCGCACACTGACCTTTTTCGACACACTCGTTCCCCTTGGTCAACAGTGTGCCTTATTTCCGTGTCTCAGTTTAGGGGGTCATTCCAGAACACCGATAAGCACGGATGCAGCGTGCGGCTTCAAATTTCACGGAAACGCACGCCGCATCCGTGCTTATCGGTGTTCATCCCTGCTTATCTGTGTTCCAAATTCTTGCTTGCTTGAACCCGCGATGTCGATATTAGAGACCATCGCTAGTACCTCCGCGCAGAGGTTTTGACCGATTGCCGGAGCATTTATCAAGGCGCTTGATTTCATTACAGTCGATCTGGACTCGGC
>DATHNE010000061.1:0-22482 GCA_035486355.1 Acetobacteraceae bacterium | reverse complement strand
CGCAGGCTTGCAACGTCGCCGCGGCGCCCAGGGTCAACAAGCCTCGCCGGCCAAAGCCGGCCGATTGTCTGCCATGCACCTCGCCCTCGCATCGCGATTTCCGACCACGGCCAGTCGCCACTAGAATGCGCCCCCAGTGTGACGAAACCACGTCTGATCGAAGGCGCCCCCTGCAGGACCCGATGATGGACCACGACGATCCCCCGCGCCTGCATCTCGACGGCCGCGTCTACATGACGCCCGAGGGCCACGCACGTTTGCGTGCGGAGCTCGATCAACTTCTGCGCGTGGAGCGTCCGAGGGTCGTCGAGGTCGTGTCCTGGGCCGCTTCCAACGGGGACCGCAGCGAGAACGCCGATTATCAGTATGGCAAGCGCCGCCTGCGCGAGATTGACCGCCGGGCGCATTTTCTGACCCGCCGTCTGGCGAATGCCGAGGTGGTCGATCCGTCGCTGCAGGCGGTGCGGGATCGGGTGTTCTTCGGCGCGACGGTCACCTATGCCGATGAAAGCGACACCGAGCGGACGGTCACAATCGTCGGCGTCGACGAAGCGGATATGGAGCGGGGCCGCATCAGCCTGACCTCTCCGGTGGCAACGGCGCTGATCAAAGCGAGGGCGCGTCACGGCGATGAAATTGCCGTGCACACGCCCCGTGGCGTGGAGCTGATCGAGGTGGTGGCCATCCGTTATCCCGACCGGGAATAGTGGGAGGCACTTATCGGCACTTGGGCCGCCGCCGAACCTTGCATCCCGCCGCGCGGCATGCGACGCCGCGCCCATGCAGGCCCTGCTGCTTCGTCTCACTCCCTGGCTGCCACCGCCGCTGCGCGTCCATGCGACCGCGGACCGCATTGGCGCACTGGTGCAGTTCCTGAAGTTCAGCGTCGTCGGCGTGATCGGCTTTCTCATCGACACGACCGTGGTCTATGGGCTGCGCGCGTCGCTCGGACTGTATGGGGCGGGGGCGGTCTCCTACATCGTGGCCGCCACGGGCACTTGGATGCTCAACCGCATCTGGACATTCCGCGGTCAAGGCAGCGGCAAGGCGCATCACCAATGGGCGCTGTTCCTGGTCACGAACCTGGTGGGCTTCGCGTTGAACCGCGGCACTTACGCGCTGCTGGTGACCTTCTCGGCGCTTTGTTACGCTCAGCCGGTCTACGCGGTCGCGGCGGGCGGGGTCGCCGGCATGTTCGTCAATTTCTTTATGGCGCGTACAGTCGTATTTCGATAATCGCGCATATCACGCGATCGCATCGGCACGTCACAGATCTTAACCATTCGGCGAGAATTCGGGGGCAACCAATGGTTCTATTTACCGCTTAGTGAGAAGCCGCCGCCAAGACTGCGCCTCGGCGCGATCAAGCGCGGCGTGTCGAGGCGGAGATCGCGGCGATGTTCCGGTCCAAGATTGAAACGCTACAGCCGGTGATGGCATCCAGTGGCGAGCTGGTACTGTCCTCACCGTCGTTCGCCGAGCCTGCTTGCTTTCTTTGCGCTGCGTCGTTGCGCCAAGGCACTCAGAGGAACGTCGCCCGTCATGGGCGGGGATGATATTGCTGTAGCGGTTCCGGCAAAGCCGCCGCGTGGTGCTCGTAGCTGCATAATGCCGGACATGTCGCTGATCGGGCCACGGCCCCACGCGCCCGCTACCTGCGCCGACGCCGTCCCGTTCGCGCACATCGTGCCGTACTACGTGGCACGCCACAGCGTGCGTCCCGGCCTTACCGGATTGGCGCAGGTGCGCGGGAGGCGTGGCGAGACCGACACTGCGGAGAAGCTGCTGCGGCGTGGGGAGAGTGACCTGGAATGCATCGAAACCTGGTCGTTGGGCCTCGACCTGGCCATCCTGCTGCGGACCGTTGGTTGGTACTGTGCGGACGGAACGGGTATTGACCGTGTCCGTGCCCTTCCAGCCGGCCGCGTGTCCGGGCATGGTAGCGCATTCCGACCCCGTCACCCCGGATGGATTGGTCGCGCAACGTGCCGGATTCAGCAAGACCCACCGAACCCGCACCATCTCTGGCCTTGCCGCACGGCCTGCGCGTCGCGGTCCTGGTTCCCTGCTACAACGAGCAGATCGCCATCAGGTAAGTGGTCGCCGACTTCGGCCCGGCGCTGCCGAATGCACGCGTCTGCGTCTACGACAGCAACGCGATCGACGGTACGGCCGCCGTGGCGCGGGCCGCGGGCGCGGTGGTGCGAACGGAGACGATGCAGGGCAAGGGCCACGTGGTCCGGCGCATGTTCGCAGACATCGAGGCAGATATGTTTGTCCTGGTCGATGGGGACGACACCTACGATGCCGCAGTGGCCCCCGACATGCTGCGCCTGATGGTTGATCGTCAACTCGACATGGTGACCGGTACGCGCCAGACTGACGCGATTGAGGCCTATCGGCCGGGCCACCGCCTGGGCAATGCAGTGCTCACCGGCCTGGTGCGGCAGATCTTCGGCGATCGCGTCGCCGATATGCTGTCCGGATATCGCGTGTTCAGCCGCCGTTTCGTGAAAAGCTTTCCCGCTTTGACAGTACGTTTCGATATAGAAACACAATTCACCGTGCACGCGCTGGAGCTGAACATGCCGATCGGCGAGGTCGTCACGGCATATCGCGGCCGGCCGCCGGGGTCGACGTCGAAGCTCCACACCTATTCCGCTGGTGCACCCATCCTGCGCACCATCGTCAAACTAGTGAAAGAAGAGCGGCCGCTGCAGTTCTTTGCATTGACCGGTCTGGTGCTGCTGGCGATCGGTCTGCTCCTCGGCCTGCCGGTGGTGGTGGAGTTCGTGCGCACCGGCCTCGTGCTGCGTCTGCCAACCGCCGTGCTGGCCACCGGCATCGTCCTGCTGTCGTTCCTGTCCTTTCTCTGCGGCTTGGTGCTCGATACGGTCACGCGCGTCCGTAGGGAGATGAAACGTTTGGCTTATCTCGCCATTCCGGGCGTCGCAGCAGGTGGGTGAATGGGGTCGCCACGTGACCCCTATGACGTCGATGTGGTAACCCTGGCGCTTGACCGGGCCGAAGAGACAGTCGCCCCGATTGCCCCCGCGTTCAAAGGCCTGCGCCGCGGCTTGCTCGGATCCACCATACAGGCCGTCGCCGCGGCCGCCCGATGCCGACTGTCGCGTGGCCGATGCCGGCCTCGTTGCGCGCCGATCTGGCGCGTAGCGACAATGCGTATCGCGGCCGCTGGGGCGCGCGGCTGCGTGGCGAGGTTCTCGTCCGCTTACCTGGCCATTGACGCGCCGAAGCGCATCGGCGGCAGCAGCGCCGTCACATAGGCGGCCGGATGCTGGATCAAATAATCCGCGGTGGTGATGTCAGCGTCGGTGCCCTCGGCGGCTGGACAGGCGCCGCGAATGGCCAGTGCCTGCGCGGGCGGCAGCGGGGCGCGCGCCGCGCGATGATGCGCCAGCGCCTCGGCCATTGGCTGGGTGCCGTCATCCAGGCTGGCCAGTTCACTGGCCAGTGCGTCATGACCAAGGCTGGTGCAGACCTGGGGTAGCACCCCCAGCCCCTGCAACGGCCAGTCGCGTGGCGCCAGCACGCGGCTCCAGGTGACGAACAGCTCCCCGCCGTCGGGTAGCGGCGCGATGGTCTGCACCAAACCCTTGCCCAACGTCGCACTGCCAACCACGACGGCTCGCCCGCGGTCAGACAGTGCTGCGGTCAGGATCTCCGCGGCACTGGCCGTGCGGCCGTCGACCAACACGACGACCGGCAAATCCCCGGCGAGCTGGCCATCATCGGAACGCCAGATGCGGGTCGCGTCGGGGTCACGGCCGATCGCCTGGGCGACGAGCCCGGCCGGGAGAAACTCGTCCGCGACGCCGGTCGATTCGGTCACCAACCCGCCGCGGTTCCCGCGCAGGTCGAGGATGATGCCGTCGATCGGATGGGCCGCTCCCGGTGGGGCATGCAGCGCATCGGTCAGGGCTCGCGCGACGCGGACGCTGGTCTCGTGATTGAAGTCTGCGATGCGTAGCAGCAGCGCGTCGTGCAACCTCGACGCAAACACGGTCTGCGGTGGCACCATCACCCGCATGATATCGACGGTGCGCGCGCGGGTGTCGCGGTTTCGGAATGTGATGCTGACCCGCGTCTGCTCTGGTCCCTCGATCCATCCGGTGACGGTGTTCGGATCTATGTGTAGCGTCGATTGGCCGTTGACCGCGAGGATCGTATCGCCGGTTTTGATCCCGGCGGCGGCACCGGGCGCATCGGCGATCGCCTGCTGCACCACGATGCGATCGTGATCCGACATTAGCGATAGGCCCGCGCCGGCACTGCCGGAGCGACGTTCACGATCCTCGGCGGCCTGGCGCGGCGGGACGTAGCGCGAGTACGGATCCAGATGGTTGAAGATCTCGTCGAAGAAGTTGGTGATCACCCCGGTGGTGCCGGCCCGTCGGATCTTGGCGGACGCGGTCCAGGCGGCCTGTGCGAAGCGCGCGGCAAGGGACGCCCAAGCGGCGGGGTCCTCGGTCTGGAGCGGTGCGGAACTGGCCAGCACGCGGCCGGGCAGAGTGAGTTCCAGATTGGGCCCTTGCACACCGACGCCGACATCCGGGTCGAGCGCCGTCAACCCGTTCAGCCCCCAGACCGTCAATTGGGCGAGCGGCACCGGCTCGAGCGTGCGCGGTATCATGAACGTCAGTGCGGTGGTGTAGACCTCGGTCGCGCGGGATGCGTCGAATTTCGTCGGCGACCCGGTCTGTGCGAGCGCCGGGGCGGACAGCAGCAAGAGCAGCAGTGCGCCAAGCCGGGTCATCTGGGGCGTGCCCGTTTGCCTGCGCGGCGCCCCGGCGTGGCGGCACGATCCGGGACAATGTGAAAGATCAGGCCGCCGGTAACCGGGCTCGCTTCGGCCAAACGCACCGTCACTGCCTGCGCCAGACTGAACCTCTCGCGTGAGCGCCGGCCGGCCAGCGTGCTTCCCTTCTCGTCGTACTGCCAGAAATCGTCCGGCAGCGCGGACAGCGGAACGAGACCGCTGGCGCCACTTTCCGCGACGGTGACGAAGAGCCCGAACCGGGTCACCCCGGAAACCCGCGCGGTGAACTGCGCGCCGACCTTGTCCGCCATGAACGCAGCGAGGTAGCGGTCGATCGCATCGCGCTCGGCGAGCTGGGCGCGGCGTTCGGTGGCGGTGATATGGTCCGCGGTGTCGGCGAAGCGCGCGGCTTCTTCGGCATCGAGGCCTCCTGGGCCCAGCTTGAGACCGGTGATCAATGCCCGATGCACCAGCAGATCGGCGTAGCGGCGGATCGGACTGGTAAAATGGGCGTAGCGAGACAGGGCTAGACCGAAATGACCGATATTGTCCGGGCTGTAGGACGCCTGCGATTGGCTGCGCAGCATCACTTGATTCACCAGCGACGCATCCTCGGTGCCGGCGACACGGCGCAGCACGCGCTCGAGGTCACGCGGGTGCAACTGATCGCCCGGGGGGAGCGTGATGCCAAGACTGCTCAGGAAATCACGCAGCCCGGCAAGCTTTTCCACTGTCGGCGGGGGATGCACGCGGTACATCGCCGGTTGCCGGCGCCGTTCCAGCTCCTCGGACGCGGCGACATTGGCCAACACCATGAACTCCTCGATCAGCCTGTGGCTGTCGAGGCGCGGCCGCGGCAGCACGGCAGCAACGCGACCTGCGTTGTCGAGTTGCACTTGTCGCTCGGGTAGGTCGAGATCGAGCGTGCCGCGGGCCTGGCGGGCGGCGAGCAGCGCGCGAAAGGCGGCGTAGAGCGGCGCGAGTGGCCGCGTGGCATCGCCCGCCTCGTGCGCCTGTTGCACGCCTTCGTAAGTGAGGCGCGCCACACTGCGCATTAGACCACGTCCGAACCGATGTGCGAGCTTCCGGCCGTTGGTGTCGATCGACATCTCGACGAACAGACAGGCGCGGTCCTCGTTCGGGCGCAGGCTGCACAGGCCGTTCGATAGCGCCTCGGGCAGCATCGGCACCACGCGGTCGGGGAAGTAGACTGAGTTGCCGCGCGTGCGCGCCGCATGGTCCAGGGCCGCGCCCGGTCGCACGTAGTGCGCGACGTCGGCGATGGCGACGACCAGCCGGAAGCCGCCGTCGACCGGTTCGGCGAACACGGCATCGTCGAAGTCGCGCGCGTCCGCGCCGTCGATGGTCACCAGCGGCAGATCACGCAGGTCGGTGCGACGGGCGAGTGGGGCAGGGCGGGCACGCGCGGCCTCGGCCACGGCGGCGTCAGGAAACGCCTGAGGAATGTCATGGGTGTGGAGGACGATCAGGCTGATCGATCGCGCGTCGCCCATAGTGCCGAGGCGCTCGATGATGCGCGCGGGTTTCAAGCCGAGGCGGTGGTGCGGCAGCGGCTCGGCCAACACGATCTCGCCAGCCACCGCGCCTTGGTCCTCGCCCAGTGGCACGATCCATTCGGCCTTGGATCGCCGATCGGTGGGGATGATGCGTCCGTCAGGTTTGCCAGGTCGGAACACGCCGATGATGCGACCGGGCGCGGCATCCAGCCGGCGGATGCTGCGCCCCTCGTAGCGCCCGGGACGTCCCCCATACAGCGGCCGCAACCGTGCCAATACGCGCTCCCCCGGCGCCAGCGCCGGACGGCCGCGTGGCTCGGGGGCCATCAGGATCATCGGGGGTGGATCCGAACTGTCCCACGAAACGGGTCGGGCGACGGCGTCTCCGTCCGGGTCGGTGCCAGTGATCTGCACCACCGCGACCTCGGGCAAAGTTGCCTGTGTTCGCGGGGGACGCCGGTCAGAACGGCTGCCACGCTGGCCGCCGCGCGGGGGGAGCGGCCTAGGCATCAGCACACGGACAAAGTCAGATTGGGCAGGGGAGGTCCGTCGATGGCCAAAGGTTACACCGCAATACTTTAGCTCAGGTGGCGCGTGGCTTGCAGGCTTGAGAGAGGTCTGTGGTACGAAATCCGCGAATGTGATAACTCGGCAACACTCGCTTTTGATGCTGGATTAAGCAGGCCGTCGCGTGAATAACGGCTGGAGCCCACGCGATGCTGCTCGCCACGGCGAGACTGCACGGCGGTGTGTGTCACAGATTGGTCGTTGACCTGCCAGTGTGGTCGCGGGATCGTCATTGGGTACTCGTCTCAGCTGCCAAATCCCCGCATGAGGAGTTCCCAATGCCGCGTGAATCAGCGACCTCCACCTCAGTGACCGGAACAGCCCTGGGGCGCCGCACGGCATTGGCCGGTGCTGGTGCCGCGGCGACCTTGCCGTTGCTCGGCCGGCGCGCGCGCGGCGCTGAACCGATCAGCATTGGCTGGGTCGGCCCACTATCGCCGCCTGGCGGGTACGCCGAGGGCGCCAACATGAAAAATGCCGCGATCCTCGCGGCCGAGGAGATCAACAAGCAGGGCGGCATTCTAGGCCGCCCCGTCGAGATCACCTATGCCGACACGCGCGGCATGCCGGCCGAGGGCCGCACGGCGGCGGAACGGTTGGTGCAGCAGAACAAGGCTGTCGCCGTGTTCGGCGAATTCCATTCCCCGGTCGCACTGGCCGAGATGGAGGTGTTCCACAAATACGGCACGCCGTTCATGGCCTGCGATGTGTGGTCCGACCAGATCACCGCCAAAGGCTATCCCGAGGTGTTCCGCAACGCCCCGGCAGTATCGCTGATTGACGTGACGATCGGGCAATGGATCGCTGCCGCCGGCTTCAAGAATGTCGCCATCATCGCCGAGAAGGACGACGTAGGTCTGTCGGCGCGCACGTTGGTGCAGCAGGAGCTGACCAAGGCGGGCGTCAAGTTCACTGCGGTAGATGCGGACCCGAACCTGACGGATTTCACCGCGCAGATTCTGCGCTTCAAGAGCGAGAAGCCAGCGTACGATTTCTTCCTCAGCGTCTATGCCGAGGCCGGCGCGTATCCGATGGTGCGGCAGGCGCACGATCTTGGTTTCGCCCCGACGGCCAATTGTGGTATCTACAATTCCGGTGGCGAAGCGGTCGATCCAACGTTCTGGGAGAATGTCGGCGACGCCGGCAATTATCTGTGCACGGAGAATGTCGGCCTGCCGCAGGCGTCGTGGAACGACAAGACCAAGGCGTTTGTCGCGGCGTACAAAGAGCGCAGCAAGGGTGCCGATCCGTCCGGCGCGGTGATGGAAAGCTATGACGGTGCCTGGCTATTGTTCGATGCGATCAAGCGTGCCGGCAACACGGAGGGACCGGCGATCATCAAGGCGCTGGAAACCACCAGCTATATTGGCGTGCGCGGCAAGTATTCATTCTCAACCTCGCACGAACCCGCCTGGCACTATCATCAGTTCCTTGATGCGCCGCTGACGATCCTGCAATATTCCGAGACCAAGCAGTCGCAGGCGGATGCGCCGATCGTGTGGCCGAAGAAGTATGCGACGGTGCCGTACGTCTACAAGAAGCCAGGGACCTAGAGGATTGTCCACCTCTCCCACATCGTGGGAGAGGTCGGCGCGCGGAGCGTCGCCCGGTGAGGGAGGTGCCGCACGCGCGACCCTCACCCGCGTCGCTGCTGTCCGCGACCTCTCCCGCTGCCGCGGGAGAGATGTACGCATCAGCGCACCGGTCAGCGCCGCATAATGTCCGACTATCTCCTGATCCAGGCGCTGAATGGCCTGGTGATCGGCGTCATCTACGCCGTCATCGCCTGTGGCCTGACGGTGATCTTCTCCATCCTGAAGATCGTCAACTTTGCCCACGGCGAGATCTACATGATGGGCGGCTATTTCGGTTATTTCGCCATCAGCTTACTCGGTATCCCGCCGCTGCCGGCGGTGTTGGTGGCCATGGCAGCGAGCTTCCTGCTGGCGGTGCTGGTCGAACGCACGCTGCTGACGCCGATCTACAAACCCTCCACCGAGCGCAAGGGCGACTACGGCATCCTGGTCACGTTCGGCCTCTCGATCTTCCTGCGCAACATCGCATTGATCATCTTCGGCCCCTATCCACTGCGCCCGCCGTCCTTCTGGCAGGGCGCGCTGGTGGTCGGTGACCTGGTGATGACCTGGGATCGCGTGTTTGCGGCTGGTGCCGGCATCACGATTCTGGTCGGCCTCGTGCTGTTCATGAATCGCACTATCTGGGGCGAGGCGCTGAACGCGGTCAGTCAATCGCGCGAGTCGGCCGCGATCGTCGGTATCAACGACCAGCGCTTCTACATGCTGGCCTTCGGCATCGGCAGCGCGCTGGCGGGTGGGGCAGGGGCGCTGGTGGGGCCGATCTATTCGCTGTCGCCGTCGATGGGGCTGATGCCGGACACGCAGGCTTTCGCGATCGTCATCCTGGGCGGCATGGGCTCGGTCAGTGGCAGCATCATCGCCGGTCTGTTGATCGGTCTGTCCGAAAGCATGTTCGTCGCCGTCTTCCCCGATCCGTCGCGCAGCCTGACCTATGCCCAGGCGTTCAGCCTTTTGGTGCTGATGATCGTGCTGCTGGTCCGTCCCACCGGCCTGTTCGGCCGCGTGCACACGCAGATGGAATAGGCGGTGCGGAACGCGCAGGTCGTGCCCGGCGCGCTGCTGGCGGTGTTGGTGCTGGCGTTCCCGTACCTGGTGAACGGCTATTGGCTGACCGTTGGCGTGCTGGCGCTGTTCTACGCCATCGTCGCCGCGAGCTGGGCGCTGCTTGCCGGCCAGACCGGGCAGTTCTCCTTCGGTCACATGGCGTTTGTCTCGTTGGGGGCCTACACCTCAGGCCTGCTGGTGATGGACCTCGGTGTGCCAATCCCGTTGGGCTGGGCCGCGGGCGTGGTGTTGTGCGCGGTGGTGGGCGCCGGCATCGGCTATATCGGGCTGCGCATGCGTGGACCCTATCTGGCGTTGTTCACCGTGGCGTTTTCCGAGGTGCTGCGCATCATATTCGTATCGGAAAACGAAGTGACTGGCGGGTCGGGTGGCCTCGAGGTCACACCCTTGTTCCACACACGGTCCGATGCACCGTACTACTACCTGGGCCTTATGCTGCTGGCGATCGCATTGGGGTTGATGGTGTGGCTGACCCGCTCGCGCTGGGGCCTGTTCTTCCGCGCTATTCGCGAGAACGAGGAAGCCGCCGCCGCGGCGGGCGTGAAGGTGGTGCGGTTCCGCGTGTTGGCCTTCGCGATCGCTTCCAGCTTCGCCGGCCTCGCGGGCGGGTTTTACGGCCACTACATCGGCATCCTGACGCCGGATATCGGCTCGGTCGACCAGATGGGGCTAGTCGTCGCAATGGCGGTGATTGGCGGGGCCGAAAGCCTGTTCGCAGCCACGGTCGGCGCGTTGTTGTGTGAGGCCTTGGTAGAGGCGCTGCGCAGCTACGGTGAATGGCGCCTGGTGCTGTTCGGCGCATTGCTGCTGCTGACGATTCGTTTCGCGCGCAACGGCCTACTTGCGTTGGGCTTTGCCGGAGTGAAGCGACTGACAATAGCGCGCGCGCCGGCGAATGTGGCGCCATGACCGCGCCGGTACTGATTGAGGCGCGCGGTCTCACAAAACGGTTTGGTGGCATCGTCGCGGTCAACGGCCTCGACCTCGCGGTGCGGCAGGGCGAGCTGGTCGGACTGATCGGCCCGAACGGATCGGGCAAGACGACAACGATTAATATGCTGACCGGGCACCTGGCGCCCGCGGCCGGCCATATCCTGGTGCACGACGCGCCAGCCGATGGCCTGTCGGCCAGCCAGTTCGCCGTGCGCAAGGTGGGCCGCACCTTCCAGATCACCCAGTTGTTCAGCCGCATGACGGTATTGGAGAACATGCTGGTGCCGGGGCTGGCACGGCCGCACTCGACCTGGGCCGAGGCAACGGCCACGGCGCGGCGGCACCTGGATTTCCTCAAGCTCAGCCATCTGGAGGATCTGCAGGCGCGTAACCTGTCCGGCGGCCAGCAGAAGCTGCTGGAGCTGGGGCGGGCGCTGATGCTGGATCCGGAAATACTGTTTCTGGACGAGCCCTTCGCCGGCGTGAACCCGTTCCTGCGCGACGAGATCATCGTGCTGATCCAGACCCTGCACGGGCAGGGTCGCAGCTTCGTCGTGGTGGATCATGACATCGAGGCGATCCAGCGCTTGGTGAAGCGCCTGGTGGTGATGGCGCGTGGTGCCAAGATCGCTGACGGAACGGTCGATGAGGTGCGGCAGGACCAGGAGGTGCTGCGTGCCTATGCCGGGGTCTGATACATCGCATGTGGTGCCGGCGCTGACGGTGCGCGGCGTGGTGGCTGGCTATCTGCCGGGGATCAACATCCTGAACGGCATGGCGCTCGACGTGCTGGCGGGCGAGGTCCGGTGTGTGCTTGGGCCAAACGGCACCGGCAAGTCGACGTTGCTGAAAGTGATGTTTGGCTTCCTGCCGGCGCTGGAAGGCGAGATCAAGCTCGGGCCGCAATCACTGCGCGGGGTGGCCGCGCATCAGATGGCATCACATGGGATTACATATTTGCCGCAACGGCCAAGCGTGTTTCCGTTCCTGTCGGTGGATGCGAATCTACGGTTGGGGACCTGGTCCTTCCGCAAGGCGCGTCATCTGGTCGTCGAACGGATCGAGCGCGCCTACGCGCAGTTCCCGATCCTGCGCGAGCGCCGGCATCAACTGGCTGGCACGCTGTCCGGCGGCCAGCAGCGTCAATTGGAGATCGCGCGCGCCTTGCTGACAGATCCGACGGTGATGTTGATCGACGAGCCGACCGCGAGTGTGGAACCGCGCGTGACGGCACAGATCTACGAGCTGATCGCGGGGCTGGCCCAATCGGGGAAAGCCATTCTGCTTGTGGATCAGAATATCAAAGGCGCGATCGGGATTTCAGACCACGTCTACGTGATGCGGACGGGCACGCTGTTGGAGGAAGGCCCGCGCGGCATGTTCACCGATGATCTGGAAACGCTGGTCAGCCGGTGGTTGTACACACGTTAGGAACCGCCGGACATGCCTCGCCCGCGCTTGCGGCAGAGGTCGGCGAGCGGAGCGGGGTGAGGGTGGGGCGGCGTGCGCTACCCTCACCCGCGTCGCTTATGCTCTGCGACCTCTCCCGCAGGCGGGCGAGGTGTGGTCGGATGAAACTCTTTGAGCGCCGCTTCCCAGATCTCCCGCGTGGCATTCAGGTTGATCAGGAAAATGCCAATTCCGACGGCCAGATCCGGCCAGGGTGTCGGATAGACCGCTGTCACCACACCCGCGGCAACGATCGCCACGTTCGCGATCGCATCATTGCGCGCGGACAGGAACGCCCCACGGGTCAGGCTGCCGCGCGCCGCGCGCCAGCGCAGCAGCATCCAGGCGCAACCGACATTGACCACGAGTGCGCCCAACCCGGCCAGTGTCAGCGGCACGGCGGATGGCGCGATCGGTGCCCCGAGCTTTTGCCATGCCGTCCATAATGTGCCGACGCTGGGCGCCAGCAGCATCAAGCCGAGGACGCCACCCATCAGGGCGCGCCGCCGCGCCGGCCAGCCCAGAGCCAGCAACACCAGCAGGTTGACTGCGGCATCCTCGAGGAAATCCACCGAATCCGCGAACAACGACACCGATCCGATCGCCAGCGCGACGGTGAATTCGATCACGAAATAACCTGCGTTCAGCGTGGCGACCCATGCGACCGCACGCGGCAGTCCCGGATGGACCGCGAGTTCATCCGGATCGAGCTCTTCCATCCCGCTACGCTGCCGCGGCGCGCCACACCACGGGAAATGCCTCACTGTCCATCGGCTCACCGGGGGCTGGCGCGCCCGGAAATCCATGCGGTGGCGGCGACATGTAACCGGGCCGCAATGCGTAACGCACATCATCCCCGGTGTAACGTGCCGCGAACGCACGTCGGCGGTTGGTGGAACGATTGCCTGGCGCGCCGTGCAGCACCAACCCGTTGAACAGGATCGCGTCACCGGGCTGCATGTCCCACCCCAGCAGCGTGTATTGGTCGCGATGGCTGTCGATATCGGGCACGGTCTTCAGCCGGTCATCCTTCGCATCGTGATCATCGCCATCATTGAAGCGCTTCGGCGTGTACCACGCACCCCATTTATGTGACCCCGCGACGTACTCCACCGAGGTCTCGCGCGTCACTGGATCCAGCGGCACCCACAGGCTGCACATCTGGGTGCCCGCGATCGCGTAATAGGGGAGGTCGTGATGCCACGGCGTCGGCTCCTCGGTGCCGGGCTCCTTCACCAGCACATGCTCGTGGAAGAGATTGACCTTGTGCGACTGCATGAAGCGTCCAGCGATCGCCGGGGCGGACGAGTTCATCAGGAAGTCGCGGTACTCCGGAATGCGCCGCCAGCTGCAATAATCACCAAGGAACAGCCCGGGCTTGCCGTCCGGCGTATAGCGTTTGGCGAGCGGGCTCGGCGCCGCCAGGTTACGCGCCACGCCGCGTGCCAGGGTCTCGATCCAATGGGGCGCGAAAACCTGGCGCAGGCACACCGCGCCGTCGCGATCGAAATCCTCCTCGATGGTGCTCATGCAGCCCTCCGCGTGCGGAGAAGCAAGTCTCGCGCCACCGCTTGCCCTGAGGCAACGCCTCAGTGCGCCAGGGCGTTCGTCTCTGGTGGCGCGCTTGCCGCGCTGGTGCGCAGTGGCAGATCGCGCATGCCCAGCGCCACGACCACCGCGATGCCCATCACCACCGCGCAGGCTAGGAAGGCGAGATGGAACGCGTCAGCGAGCGCGGCCTGCACATGGGGCATCGTCGCTGGTGCGATGCTGGCCAACGCTCCGCCGTGCTGGCGCACCTCGCCCAGGTCGATATGCGCGGTGATGCCCAGCTCGGCCAGGCGCGCCGCGAAACCGCTCGCCAGCAAGGCCCCGACCAGCGTGCTGCCGAAGGCACCGCCCATCGAGCGCAGGAACAGCAGGCAGCCGGTTGCCGCGCCGATGTCGCGCATGTCGGCGGCGTTCTGTACCGAAACCAGGCAGCTCGGCATCACCATCCCGATGCCGAAACCCAAAACAACCTGATACAAAATCAGCACGACGCGCGGCGTGTGCATCCCGATCAGCGCCAGCAGTCCGAAGCCGACGACGCAGGCCATGAGCCCGCCCACCATGATCGCCTTCATCTTGCCGTGCCGTCGCGCCAACGCGCCGGCCCACACTGCGCCAACGCAGTTGGCGGCGAGGAACGGGACCACGAGGACGCCCGATGCTTCGGCGTTCACGCCGCGCACGAGCTGGAAGAACAGGGGCAACAGGAAGCTGCCGCCAAACAGACCCAGCGCGGCGCAGAACGCGATGGCCACGCCGCGGGTAAACACGGCATTGGCGAACAGGCGCGGTGGCAGCAACGGGTCGGAGAACCGCCGCTCCTGCATCGCCAGCAGGGCCAGCAGCAGCAAGCCGATCCCGCCAAGTGCCAGGATAACCGGCGATGTCCACGGCACTTCCACGCCACCCCAGCTCAGCACAAGCAGCCACGCGGTGACGGCGGCGGTGAGCAGGCCGGCACCGACCCAGTCGATCCGCGCCTGTTGCGCCCGCGTCTGCAGCAACTTCAGCGCGCGGTCACACAGCAGCATGGCGACCAGCGCGATCGGCAGGTTGATCCAGAAGATCCAGCGCCAGGTCAGTGTGTCGGTCACCCAGCCGCCGATGATCGGCCCAGCGATCGAGGCAATGCCCCAGGTGGAGGCCATGTAGCCCTGGTAGCGGCCGCGTTCCCGTGGGCTCACCACATCGGCGATCGCCGCCTGCGCCATCGCCATCAGACCGGCGCCGCCGACACCTTGCAGCGCGCGGGCGGCGACAAGCTGGGTCAGGCTTTGGGCCAGCGCACACAGGCAAGAGGACATCGCAAACACCACCAGCGCCACCAACAGCAGTTTTCGCCTGCCGTAGATATCGGACAGCTTGCCGTAAATTGGCGTCATCGCCGTCGAGGTCAGCAGATAGGCCGAGACGATCCAGGCGAGATGCCCGAAGCCGTGCAGGTCGGCAGCGATGGCGGGCACGGCCGGGATCACGACGGTCTGGTCGATCGCAGCCAGCAGGATGCACAGCAGAATCCCGCTGATCACCCGCAGGATCTGTTTGTGGGTGAATTTCGGGGGGGCGTCGATGATCGTCGCTGGGTCTGCCGCCTGCATGCGTGCTCCGCTGCCGCTCGGCCCGTCGCAGCATGGCGGGTCGGGAGAACCCATTTATACCGCAGTGCAGCATGCCCGGCGAACGCGATCGCTTCAACCCAGCGGTGCGCGCCGCGCGATCGCGGGTGTGTCAGTCAGCCGGCGGGAACGAGGTCCAGGTGGCGCTCGATGCGGTCGCGGCGATCCTGAACCTGGTCAAAGCGCCGTCCGACTTCGGCCCGACATTCCGCCACGTCGCCTTCGACACGGGCGAGTGAACGTTCGATCGCGCCAAGACCTGCCCGCTGCTCGCGTTGCTCCGCCCGCAACTCGTGCCTGTCGGCACGACTGGCGCGCAGGTGCTCCAGCAACAGGTTATCGTGCATCGTGTCGCGCGCCATATCAGCGCGGTGCCACGATCGGGCGCCGCGCGCGGGGCACTTCTCAGCCAGCTTGGTGAGCCACGCCTTGCCAGAGCCGTGCTATCGTGCGGCCGTCCGCTTGGCTGGCGCCTTGGCCGCGGCTTTCTTGCGCGCGGGCGGCTTCTTCTTCGCTGCCGCTTTCGGCGCCGCCTTCTTCGCCGGGACTTTCGGTGCCGCACGCTTGGCCGGCGGGCGTCGCTCCGGCGAGGCCGCCGCCGTTGCACCCGCCGCCTTGCGCCCTGATGCACCGCGACCACGCCGCGCGCTACCGCGCGGCTTCAACTGCTTGCCCTTCTCGGCCAGCAACGCGACAGCTTCGTCCAGTGTGACGTCGTCCATCGGCACGCCACGCGGCAGGTTGGCGACCGTCTGGCCGTGTTGCGCATATGGTCCAAACCGACCCTTGCGCACGATTATCGGCTGCTGGTCCTTCGGATGCACGCCCAGCGTGCGCACGCTCGCCAGCTTCTTCGCCAGCAGGTCGACCGCACGATTGAGCCCAAGGCTCAGCACATCATCGTCACGATCGAGCGACCCGAACACTGTTCCCATCCGCACATAGGGACCGAATCGTCCAATGCCGGCCTCGATCTTGTCCTTCGTTTCCGGATGCAGGCCGATCATGCGCGGCAGTGACAGCAGGCCGATCGCCTGCTCCAGCGTCACCTGCTCGCCATCCATGCCGCGCGGCAAGGATGTGCGGCGCGGTTTCGCCGCCTTCTTGTCCTCGCTGGCGTCACCGCGCTGCACATACAGCCCGTACGGTCCGCGGCGTACGGTGATCGGTTCGCCGGTTGCCGGGTCCTCGCCCAGCACGCGCATGCCGTCCTTCAGCACCTCACCCTGCGTTTCGCCATTCTCCACGGCCAGGCGGCGGGTGAACTGACAGGCGGGATAGTTCGAACAGCCAATGAAACTGCCGTAGCGGCCCAGCTTCAGCCCCAGCCGCCCATTGCCGCAGGCCGGGCAGGACCGCGGATCGGATCCATCCTCGCGCGCCGGAAAGAAATGCGGCCCCAGGTCTTCGTCCAACGCCGCGATCACGTCGCTGATCTTGAGGTCCTTGGTCTGCTCGACGGCTTTGGAGAATTCGTCCCAGAACGCGCGCATGACCGCCCGCCAGTCGAGCTGACCGGCCGAGACGTCGTCGAGCTTCTCCTCCATCGCGGCGGTGAAATTGGTATCCACCCAGTGCTCGAAGAAACTCACAAGGAAGGCGGTGACCAGCCGACCGCGGTCCTCGGGAATGAAGCGTCGCTTGTCCAGCCGCACATAGTTCCGGTCCTGCAATACCGACAGAATCGAGGCGTAGGTGGACGGCCGGCCGATGCCGAGCTCCTCCATCTTCTTCACCAGGCTCGCCTCGGAGTACCGCGGCGGCGGCTGGGTGAAATGTTGGCTCGCGTCCACCTGGTCGCGCTTCAGCGGATCGCGCTCGCGCATCGGTGGCAGCATGCGGCTCTCGTCGTCCTCGGCTGCGTCGTCGACATCCTCGTGATATAGCTTCAGGAACCCATCGAACGCCACGATTGAACCGGTGGCGCGCAGCGTGATCCCCTTGCCATCCGTCACATCGACACTGACCTGATCCAGCTCCGCTGACGCCATCTGCGACGCCACCGCGCGCTTCCACACCAGTTCATACAGCCGGCGTTGATCATTGTTCAGGAAGCGCGCGACGTCGTTTGGCGTGCGCGACACATCGGTCGGACGGATTGCCTCATGCGCTTCCTGCGCGTTCTTGATCTTGCTTTGGTACTCACGCGGCGTGGTCGGCAGGTAATCGCCCCCGTACGTGCCCTTCACGTGGTCGCGGATCGACGTCACCGCCTCGCGCGCCATCTGCACGCCGTCGGTCCGCATATAGGTGATCAGCCCGGTCACCTCGCCGTGCAGATCGACGCCTTCATACAATTGCTGCGCCAGGCGCATCGTCTGCTGCGCGCCGAACCCCAGCTTGCGGCTGGCCTCCTGCTGCAACGTCGAGGTGGTGAACGGTGCCGGCGGATTGCGCCGGACGCGCCTCTTTTCGACTGTACCAACGTGGAACGTTCCGGATTCGACCGCATGCTTGGCGGCCAGCGCCACCGCCTCATTCGGCAGATCGAACTGCTCGAGCTTCTTGCCGTTGAGATGGGTCAGACGCGCGGTGAACGGCGCACCGGCGGGTGTGACGAACAACCCCTCGATCGTCCAGTACTCGCGCGCGCGAAACGCTTCGATCTCAGCTTCGCGCTCGCAGATCAGCCGCAGCGCGACCGACTGCACGCGACCCGCGCTACGGCTGCCCGGCAGCTTGCGCCACAGCACCGGCGACAGCGTGAACCCCACCAGATAGTCCAATGCGCGGCGCGCCAGGTAGGCCTCGATCAGCGGCTGGTCCAGATCACGCGGCGCGGCCATCGCGGCGCGGACCGCGTTGCGGGTGATCTCGTTGAAGGTCACGCGGCGGACATCGATGCCGTTCAACGCCTTCTTGTCCGTCAGCATGTTCTGCACATGCCAGGAGATCGCCTCGCCCTCGCGGTCCGGGTCGGTCGCCAGGTACAGTGTACGCGCGCTCTTTAGCGCCTTGGCGATAGCACCAACCTGCTTCTCCCCGCGCGCATCGGACTCCCAGTCCATCGCGAAGTTCTCGTCTGGGCGCACGCTGCCGTCCTTGGGCGGCAGATCGCGCACATGGCCGAAGCTTGCCAGCACGGTGAACTTGTCACCGAGATAGCGGTTGATGGTTTTTGCTTTCGCGGGGGATTCGACGACGACGACGTCCGGCATTTGATCCTGTCACACGCTACGCGGGCGAGTCCGCCAATACCGCAACCCGCCCGCCCGGAAGCGTCGCGATACGTCCGGCCAGCTCGAGTTCCAGCACGACCGCCATGACGGCGGGCGGAGACAACTGGCAGCGCCGCATCACCGCGTCAACCGGCGTTGGCGAAGGTCCAAGAAAATCAAGCACTTGTACCCACGCCGCCGCCGGTTCTGCGGCAGAGTCGGGTGGCAAGGGAGACTCCGGGACCAGTCCAGCGACCCCGGCCGCGCTATCTGGGGCGCCCGCGTCAGCAAACAAGGTGGACCTGACCACGCGCGGTTGTTCGGGCGGGTTGGCGATGACGTCCTCGGCGGTCTCGACCGGCACCGCCCCCTGCCGGACCCCACAACCAGGCCAGCGGTGGTGGGGTCAGCCGCCAGCTCCTCGGCAATGCGCTGACCATTCGCCGAGGCATTGCGGCCACCGACCAGGGCGACCGCACGGGTGGCGAGGCGCGCAACATCGCCCAGGACCGCCAGGATCGGTGGCGCATCATCCAGGAGAGGCGGGCAGCGGCGGGTAATTGGCGTCTCCCAGCATGACGCGCTGCACCCCCAAGGGCGACGGTCCGCTCCAGGTTCCGGGCAGCCTCGGCACGGCTTGGGACAAGCGGCGCGGTGGCGCCGCCGCTGGCCCGCGCCAACCGGGGTAGTGCGTTGGTCGCCCGCGTGGCCTGATCGCAGCGGGCCATCAGGCGTCGATAGGTGGCTGGGCCAACGCCCTCGGCGCGTGCCAGGTGCAGGCAGTCGCGTGGATCCTGTGCGGCCGTGGGGCGGCGGCTCCGGCTGCCCCCGATCCGACTGTCGTGGGGGCCGGTCCTACGCCTTGTGGCCGATGCGCGGTTCGGTGCCCGCGAGCAGGCGGCGGATGTTGGCGTGATGGCGGATGAACACCAGCACAGCGATGACCAACGCCAGCTTAACGATGCCCGTATTTGCCAGAACGATTGCGAACAGCGGCGCCAACGCGAAGGAAGACAACGCGGCGAGTGATGAGCGACGCGCCAGGCCGGCCACGACCAGCCAGACCGCCCCAGCCGCCAGTCCGACCGGCCAGGCCGCGGCAAACAACACGCCGTAGCTGGTGGCCACACCCTTGCCGCCCTTGAAGCGGAGCCATACCGGGAACAGGTGCCCGAAGACGGCGCCCAGCCCGGCCCAGAGAGCGGGCTCGGCGCCGCCGATCCCCATGGCGATCCCGACCGCCGCCGCGCCCTTCAACGCATCGAGCACCAGCGTCGCGGCGGCGAGGCCCTTGCGGCCGGTGCGCAGAACGTTTGTCGCGCCGATGTTGCCAGAGCCGATGGCGCGGATATCGCCGAGCCCGGCTGCGCGGGTCAGCAGCAACCCGAACGGAGTGGCGCCAAGCAGGTATCCAAGCACACCATAGAGTTCGGGCCGCATGCGAACCGTCTATAGCCGGATTCGCGCTGGGTGCCGAGGCCGCGCGACGCGGGCTGGTAACACGGGAAGCTCGGTCAGCGTGCGCCGCGAGGTGATCTACGGTCCGATGGCCATATGCACCGTGCTGGTGCGAGCTGTGGTGCTCGTGGCTGCCACGATGAGGTCATGCCGGTGCGCCGTGCCCAGCCGCGCGGTGGACAGTGTGAACCGGCCTTGATCCTCAACCGGCACGCTGAACGGTGCGCCACCATCCAATTGCACGGTCACCGAGGTCACCGGCGCGACATTGTCCAAGGCGCAGCCGACGATCTCGGCCTTGTCCGTGGCAACCATCATGTCCATGGGCCCCCCACCATCAGGTAGGGACCGCGATCCGCGTCGCGACGCTGGAAAGCGCCCAGGGTCCCTGTGCCGACCTCCTGCCCGATGGCGAGACCATCCGCGTTGTCGAACGGAACGTGAATGCCGTCATAGACGCGGCTGACAGCAGCTTCCTCCGCGGCTTGCTGAAAGCTAGTGAAGCTGCGGGTCACGCCGGGTAGGCTGGCGCTGGCAAATGTGAAGGGGCGGGCGCCGAGCCATTCGGTCAGCACCGCGGCAGCGGTGCCGCTGAAGGTCGAATGTCCCGACACATAGCTCGGATGATTGGGGGGGGTCAGCAGCGGGACCCAGGCTGGCTGTGGTGGGGTGACGTCGTCGCCGGCGCGGATCGCGGTGATCGGCCGCCAGGACCAGTAGCAGTATTTGGCGTCAGCCATTGCGATACAGGAATCAGCTATCGCCACATTCAGCTCGGCAAAGAGCTCCGCCTCAGCTGCCATACCGAGCTACATCGGCGCGACGATGCTGGCGGCGATGGCGTTCCAATGCCCGGCAGGGGCGTAGGTACCGATGGCGTCGCTCCAATAGTGGGCGATTTCGGTTTGTTCCGCAGTACGCACGGTCGAATGCGCACCACCCAACGTGGCAACGGTGGCGCGGGCCTGTCGATAGGCGGCCGAGCTGAGGGCAGGGGGCCCGGCTGGGCGGAACTGTTGGGGCGTTGTCAAAACGAATGGCACCAGTGTGGCCCACTGCAGATCGAGTGCGGGCAGCAAATCCCGCGGTGTCGGACGCCACTGCCCGGATGCGGTGCTCGCACGGGACTCGCCCGCCTTGTTGGCGCCGTCCTCCTCGCGGCGCATGATAAGCGCCTCCGAGATCGCCTTGCCGAAGGCCAACGCACGCTCACGCGCTGGTCCAGCCGGTTCGATGGCGAGAGCGGCTGCCAGCGTCGCGTCCAGCGCGGTGGAATTGTCCGGGAACCGATGCGTCAGCATGGTGTGCGCCGCCAAGGTTGCGGACGCGCAGGTCGACATGCCCGGCCAGCGGCGTCAGGTCGCGCGTGGGCGTGACCTGCAGATTGATCGATTGCAGGCTGACCAGGCCGGTGAGGGGGATCAGGTCGCGCGCCCGGGTGCCAGCGGCATCGCGCGTTACCAACCCCGGCAGTTGCGCCAAGGGCGTGATGTCGCGGATTGGCGCATCATGCAGGCTGATCGCGCGAACGCCACGCATCACCAGTGTCGGCATCGCCGCGGTCAGGACGGCGTCATCCGCGCCATCAGGCAGCGTGGCAGTCAGAACACCAGCCCGCGTCTCGAGCGTCACGCCGCGGACCAGCGCCTCTCAGTCGTCGGCAAGCGCAACCGTCCGGGGGAGCTGGCCTGCCGTGCGTAGCAAGGGACGCAGCAGCAGAAGGCACGCCAACCCGATCGACCGTAGGGCGGCTCGCAGCGCCGAGATACAGCGGCGTCTTGGCGGTGCGGGTCGCGTCAAGTGTTTCGATTGTTCACAGCTTCGCATTCTTTAGTTTCAGGCGACATTTATCAACAAACACATGCGCGCACAGCGCGATCAACGCCCGCCAGCTGCGACACACCGGTAATTGAAGGGGCGGGGAAGCCCCAGGATTGATCGGCGAGCGCGGTGTCAGCGGCTGAAAACGCGCTTTCCAGCCTTCCAGGTGCCCAGCACCACGCCTTCGAGCGCACGGCCGTCAAACGGGGTGTTCTGCGACTTGCCTGGCAATTTCCCGGCCTCGACCTGCCAAATGCGCTCCGGATGGAACAGGCACAGGTCGGCCGGCGCGCCCTTCGCCAGCCGGCCGGCCTCGCAGCCCAGGAGTTTGGCCGGCCGGGCTGTCAGCAGGCTGATGGCCTGGCTTAGGCCCAGTGGCCCGTTATGCACCTGTGCCAAGGTCACCGACAGCAGCGTCGCCAGCCCAATCCCCCCCGCCGCGGCCTGGGCGAAGGGCTGCCGCTTGTCATCGGCATCCCGCGGCTGATGGTCCGAGGCGATGGCATCGATCGTGCCATCAGCAAGCGCCGCCGCGACGGCAAGGCGATCGGCGTCAGTCCGTAGCGGCGGTGACAGCTTGGCGTAGGTTCGGAAATCGCCAATCGCGGTCTCGTTCAGGTCGAAATACGGCGGGGCGGTGTCGCAGGTGACCGCAAGCCCTTCGTCCTTGGCGGTGCGGATCAGCGCCAACGCGGCCCCGGTTGAGACATGGGCGAAATGCACCGCGCCACCGGTCAGCCGCGCCAGGCTGATATCGCGCGCCACCTGGATGGCTTCTGCTGCTGCGGGAATGCCTGGCAGACCCAGGCGGGTCGCTAGTTCGCCCTCCGTCGCCGCACCGCCGGCGGCCAGGCTCGGATCCTCCGGATGCTGCACAATCATCCGGCCAAACCCGCGCGCATAGGACAGCGCGAGCCGCATCAGGCGGGCCGAGCCGACGGTGTGATCGCCGTCGGTGAACGCGACGGC